>DASUGW010000173.1:0-27472 GCA_036273805.1 Mycobacterium sp. | reverse complement strand
CGTCGCCTGGATACCGCTGGTCCAACAGTCCGGTGAGGGCGTTGGCAGAGTCGATCGGAATGCCGTCGATCGTCATGAGGATGTCGCCGGGCCGTATACCGGCCTGGTCGGCAGGGCCGTTGCGCAGCACCGTACGCACCGGCAACCCGCCGGAAGGCGGTCGCTTGGCCGAACTGATGCCGACGCCGAGCATCGCCGAACCGCCGATATGCACGGCTGGGGTCGCAGTTCCGTTGCGGATCTGGTTGGCGATACCCACGGCACGGTCGATCGGGATCGCGAAGCCCTGGCCCCCAGGGGTCGACTCACCGTCAACCTTGTAGTTGAGCGTTGCCGCAGCGTTCAGGCCGACCACCTGGCCCGCGCTGTTGATCAGGGCGCCCCCGGAGTCCCCGGACCGCAGATTGGTCGATGACTCGATCAGTCCGCCGAGGTTGTTGCTGCTGCCGGTCATCTCGTCGTGGGCGTCGATCACGCGGCTCAGTGACGTCACCGCCCCCTTTTCGTGGGTGAGCGGATTGCCGGTCCCGTTGGCGTTGCCGACGGTGAGCACCGGATCGCCGAGGGCCAGCGTGTTGGAGTCCCCCAGGGGCGCAACCGGCAGGCCGGCCGCGCCGCGCATCTGGATGACTGCGATGTCGCTGTTGCGGTCATAGCCCACCAGATCGGCGAGATAGGTCCTGCCGTCGGCCATGCTGCGGACCTTGATGGTGTTGGCACCCTGCACCACGTGGTGGTTGGTCAGCACCTGGCCGTCGGGACTCAGCACGATTCCGGTGCCGTTGCCGACGAGGCCCTGGAAGTCAACCTCGGTGGTGATCTGCACCAACCCCGGCTCTACCTGCGCGATCACGGCGGCGGGGTCCAGCGGAGCCGCGCCGGCCTCGGCTGCCGACGCCGCCGGAACCAGCAGACCCAGTACCGCCACCGTCGCGAGCAACCGGAGCCAGAAGCGAAGACGCATACCTACATCATGCCTGTTCAGGACGATGTGTCTGCGGCTCTGGTCAGATCACGTCCTCAGTCGACGGGCACGACCCCGCGCGGCAGGATCAGCGGCAGGTCGTTGTAGGTGACGATGCCCGGTGCCGCGGCCACCACAGCCGGAATGGCGTTGAGCGGTGGCGTCGCCGTCATGATGTGGCCGAGCACCATGAACTCCTCAAGCGTCGTCGCCTCGAAGTCCGGCGGCGGCAGGAAGCCGACCTTCATCGTGACCGTCGGCCGGCCCGCGACCTCGATGACCCAGCCGTCCTGATCGATCTGCCAGTCCGGTTCCAGCGTCTGGCCCTTGCGCCAGCGCAGGGTCAGCTCCACGCGGGTCTTCCCCGCGACAATGCCCTTCCAGCTGACGAAAACGCCCGCGACCCCACCCGCGGGAATGGTCCACGAACCCAAGTCCAGATCTTCGGTGGTCTTGGCGTACTCGGCGTCGCAGCGGACCTCGTCGAGTTCGATGCCCAGCGCGTCGCCGATCATGCGTACCGCTTCGCCGAACACCCCGGTGCCGTGAGCCGTCATGGCCTGCAGGTCGGGATCATCGATCGGCCGGCCGAAACCGACCGGCTTCTCCGTCTCGGGGGAGTCGTAGAACGTCGTGTCGGCAGCCTCGTTGACCGTGATCTTGTCGACCCGGTCGCAGATGCCGGCCGCGACAATGGCCAGCTGATTGACGTACCCGGGGCTGATGCCGGACCCGAACATCGTCGATCCACCGCGGCGGCAGGCATCGGCGATCTTCTCGCGGCCCTCGCCCTGGTTGTGGCCGGTGATGAACGACGCCGTCGCGACGACGTTGATGCCCGCCTCCAGGATGCGCACCAATTCGTCGACGTCGATCCACATCGGGTTGTAGACCACCACGTCGGGTTTCAGCGCGAGCAGTGCATCCACGTCGTTGGTGGCGGTGACGCCCAGTGGCTCGATTCCGACGAGTTCCCCGACGTCGCGACCGGACTTCGCGGGCGACCAGGCGTAGCAACCGACCAGGTCGAGGGTCGGATTGGCGGCGATGGCGGCCACTGAACTCTTGCCGACATTGCCGGTGGTCCACTGGACGACGCGGTAGGTACGGGCTTCTACGGGCGAATCTGCGGTGGTGTTGAGCACTCGCTCAGCATAGGCAATTCGCTTAGCCAGTCAATGAAAAATTTTCAGATCCCTCAGATCCCTGAGAACTGTTGTCTCCCGGCGGGATCACCGGGACTGTGACCGACGACGGATGGGCGGCGTCGTGCAGGATCGTCTGGGTCGCGGGGCGGGTGACGGTATCCACGCCGAAGGGTGCGCCGGTATTGGGGTTTGGCGCGAACTGCGGGTAATCGCTGCTGGACACCTCGACCGAGATCCGGTCGCCGGTGCGGAATTGATAACTCGTCGGCCACACCGCGATCCGATAGTGGTACGGCTGTCCCGGTGTGACAGGCGTCGGCTGCGACAGCGAATCCCGGAACGCTGTGCGGATGATGCCGTTGTTGAGGTTGATCACCGTTCCATCGGGCTGCACGACCTCGAGCTTGGCGGTGAAATCGGTGTCCGTCGCGCTCGTGGAGGCCCAGAGGTTCACTGTCACCGGGCCGGTGACCTCGGTGTCGGCGGTCAGCGGGGCACTGCGATAGACCAGCACGTCGGAGCGCTGCTCGACGGGTGTCTGGTCATACGGTCCCTGCGGCCCCGACTGCGCCCCACAGCAGGAGTGCCCGCCCACGCTGGGTGCGGGATTGGCCGGGTCGTAGGTGTAGACGTCGGGGGCCTGGCCTGCCGGCGGCGTCGCGGAACTCAGCGTTCCGGTCCGGTCGGCCAGCCCGCCGGATCCGGACAGGTAATACGTCGTCCAGCGGGTCCGCGGCAGCGGCCATGCGGTCGCAGACCTCCAGCGGTTGGCGCCCATCAGGAAGTAGTCCACCTTCGGCTGGCCGCTGACGCCGTTGTCTCTGCCTTTCAGAAAGTGGTCGTACCAGGCGAGCATCAACTCGTTGATGGGGCTGTTGGCCACCGCGCCGATGGCCTTGAGCCGCGGCGCCGGTTCGGACTCCGGACGGCCCCAGTTGACGTGATCCCACGGGCCGATGACCAGCCGTTGGTTGGCCCGCGCCTGTGGGGTTCCGCCGTGGTCGACCATGCCGGCGAAGTTCTCCACCCCGCCGGCCAGAAACGCGTCATACCAGCCCTCGACGTCGAGGACCGGGACGCGCACATTGGCGTAGCGGTCGCGGATGCTCCAACGGGTCCAGTAGTCGTCGCGGGTGGAATGCCGGATCCAGTCGAAGTACCACGGCGCGACGGTCGGGCTGCCCGGTTGCATAGGCGGCACGGCGTTGAAGGGGCGGAAGTCCATCCAGCGCGTCGGTTCTGCCGCCGCCGCCGTTAGTGCCGCGACGGCCGCGGTGTCGCCACGATTCTTCGCGGCCGTGGTCGCGATGGTCTCCATCGCCCAAGGCAGCAGAAATGCCAGCCGGTACTGACCGCCTTCGTACGTCCAGCCGTCGTAGTAGTCCGAGGCGGTGTTGGCGGGCACGATCGTCGTCAGGTGCGGCGGCGTGGTGGTGGCGGCCAGCCATTGCGTCGCGCCGACGTAGGACGAGCCGTACATGCCGACCTTGCCGTTGGACCCCGGCAGGCCCGCCGCCCACTCCACGGAGTCGTAGCCGTCCTCTTGGTCGTGCGCGAATTCGGTGAACACCCCGCCCGATGTGCCCTGCCCGCGGATGTCCTGGATGACGACGATGTAGCAGTGCGACGCGAACCAGTCGGGGCTCTGGAACCGCGCCGTCTGCACCTGTGCACCCGATTTGCCGTACTGCGTGCGCATCAAGAGCACCGGCACCACGTCGGATGTTTTCGGGCTGTAGACGTCGGCGCGCAAGACGGTTCCGTCGCGCATGCGTGCGGGCACATCGACTTGCTCATCGACGGCACATGGCCCGCGCCCGGTCTGGGGCGGCCAGGGCTGCGCTTGAGGTGGGGCCGGTGCGCTACAAGCGGTGAGGATCAGCGTGAGTGTTGCGCCGAGGACGGCGCCTCTGCGGACGATCCCGGCGGCCACCTCAGTCCGTCAGGGTGCTGCCGCGGGTCTTCGAGGACGGTCGCCGGTTGCGCAACCCACCGGTCTCGTCCGTCGGCGCCTCGGTTTCTTCGGCTGCCTCTTCGGAGCCCTCGTTGTCGGCGGCCTTGCGGGCCGCCTCAGCGCGCGGGTTCTTGTCCTTCTTCGGTTTGAGCGGCTTCGGCGCCGGCGGTGCCGTCTCAGCGGCGAACGCCAAGTAGAAGCACAGCGCCGCCACGACTGCAATTGCTGCGGCACCGCCATAGATACCGAACAGGATCGGACCGCGCGCATCGAGGCTGACCCAGATCTCGGCGATCGCTGTCCCGGCGATCAGGACGCCCGCCAGGACGTGGCCGACGATCGACCAGAAATGCAGGGTCAGCGACAACTGCGGGGTGCCGAACTCAGGCCGCCGTTGCTTGACCAGGTCGAGAACCACCGGCAGGGCGGTCGCAGCCGCCAATACGCCGGTACCGATGCGCAGCACCACGCCGAGAGTGTGCGAGGTCTGCCCGATGAGCTCTGGCCACCGCGGGAGCACAAAGAAGAAATAGAGGCAGGCTGCCAGGGCGAAGGACACCGCGTGCCACCCCACCAAGATGCCGCGACGCATGATCCTCCCTGGCTTATTTGCGAGTCCGGGGTGCCGCTGTCGTCAACTCTCGCTGACAACCGCGGCACCCCGGAACCAGTGCGGAGGATGCGGGATTTGAACCCGCGAGGGCTGTTAACCCAACCCGCGTTCCAGGCGAGCGCCATAGGCCACTAGGCGAATCCTCCGTGGGTAATGGTAACCGGGGCTGTCAAAACGCTTGCTGGACGGCCACCGGGAGGGGCGGTGTCGCGGGCGTATTAGACTCGCCGTGGACCCCGCGCGGCGTCTACCCTGTGAACTCCCCCAGGGCCGGAAGGCAGCAAGGGTCAACGGGCTCTAGCGGGTGCGCGGGGTCCCCTATGTTTTCACCCGGCCTGCGAAAGGCACAGATCGTGTCGTTTTCCTCTCTCAGCCGTGCGGAACTGCAGGCCGAGCACGAGCGGCAGCAGCGCAACTACGCCGAGCTGCAGGCCAAGAAGCTCAAACTGGACCTCACCCGGGGCAAGCCGTCTCCTGAGCAGCTGGATCTGTCCAACGCGCTGCTGGCACTGCCGGGCCGCACCGACTACCGCGACAGCGAGGGCACTGACACCCGCAACTACGGCGGACTGCACGGCCTGCCCGAACTGCGCGAGATCTTCGGCGAACTGCTCGGCATCCCGGTGCAGAACCTGATCGCCGGTAACAACGCCAGCCTGGAGATGATGCACGACGTCGTGGTGTTCTCCCTGCTGCACGGCACGGTCGATTCGCCCCGACCCTGGATCAATGACCTCCGGGACGGCACGGGTGTGAAGTTCCTGTGCCCGTCGCCGGGGTATGACCGGCACTTTGCCATCACCGAGACCATGGGCATCGAGATGATCCCGGTTCCGCTGGGCGAGGAGGGGCCCGACGTCGACCTGATCGAAGAGCTCGTCGCTGCCGATCCCGCGATCAAGGGCATGTGGTGTGTGCCCGTCTACGCCAACCCCACCGGCACCACGTACTCCTGGGAGAACGTTCGCCGATTGGTGCAAATGAAAACGGCGGCAACCGATTTCCGCTTGTTCTGGGACAACGCGTACGTCGTGCACACCCTGACGACCGATTTCATCCGTCAGGTCGATGTGCTCGGGCTGGCCGCAGCCGCGGGAAACCCCAACCGGCCCTACGTCTTCGCGTCGACGTCGAAGATCACCTTCGCCGGCGCCGGAGTCAGTTTCTTCGGTGGCTCACTGGGCAACATCGCCTGGTATCTGCAGTACGCCGGAAAGAAGACGATCGGTCCGGACAAGGTGAACCAGTTGCGGCACCTGCGCTTCTTCGGCGACGCCGACGGGGTCAGGTTGCAGATGCAGCGGCACCGGGAACTGCTGGCGCCGAAGTTCGGCCTGGTCGCCGAAATCCTCGACGACCGGCTCTCCCATTCAAAAGTCGCGTCGTGGACCGATCCCAAGGGCGGGTACTTCGTCAGCCTGGACGTGCTGCCGGGTACCGCCAAGCGCACCGTAGCGCTGGCCAAGGATGCCGGCATCGCGGTGACCGAGGCCGGGGCATCTTTCCCGTACCGGAAAGACCCGGAAGACAAGAACATTCGCATCGCGCCGTCGTTCCCGTCGCTGCCGGACCTGCGTGAGGCGATCGACGGGCTTGCGACCTGCACCCTGCTGGCGGCCACGGAGTCGCTGCTGCAATCGGAGTCCTGACTTGTCAGCATCAGGTGGGGGTGCTGGCCGAAGCGCTCGCCTGGGCGCTGGCCGAAGTGCGCGCCGGGGCTCTGGCCGACGCGCTGACATTGCATCCTTGGCCGAGATCCGGCCGAAATTCCGCCCAGGATGCAATCTCAACCGGGGAATGAGACTCGGCGGACCGGCTGCGCTGGATAGTCGGCCTCCTGAGCGGGGGCTCGTCCCTCAGCCCCGCATCGTCGGACCGACTGGGTAGCCTGCTTCCGTGGCTCTCTACCGCAAATACCGGCCGGCAACCTTCGCCGAAGTGGTGGGGCAGGAACACGTCACCGCACCCCTGTCCACCGCGCTCGCGGCGGGCCGCATCAACCACGCCTACCTGTTCTCCGGACCCCGCGGCTGCGGCAAGACGTCCTCGGCCCGCATCCTGGCACGGTCACTGAACTGCGAGCAGGGGCCCACCCCGACACCGTGCGGGGTGTGCGCCTCTTGCGTGGCGCTGGCACCCAACGGCGGCGGCAGCGTGGACGTCACCGAACTGGACGCGGCCAGCCACGGCGGCGTCGACGACACCCGCGAGCTGCGCGACCGTGCGTTCTACGCGCCGGCGCAGTCCCGCTACCGGATCTTCATCATCGACGAAGCCCACATGGTGACCACCGCGGGATTCAACGCGCTGCTCAAGATCGTCGAGGAGCCCCCGGAGCACCTGATCTTCGTGTTCGCCACCACCGAACCGGACAAGGTGCTGCCCACCATCCGCTCGCGCACCCACCACTACCCGTTCCGGCTGCTGGCTCCGCGGACCATGCGAGCGCTCATCGAGAAGATCACCGCCGCTGAGAACGTCGAAGTCGATGACGCGGTGTACCCGTTGGTGATTCGGGCGGGCGGTGGATCACCGCGAGACACACTCAGCGTGCTCGATCAACTACTGGCCGGCTCGGAAACCAGCCCGTCGGGTGCGAGTCACGTCGCTTATCAGCGGGCGCTTGCACTGTTGGGAGCCACCGATGTGGCGCTCATCGACGACGCTGTCGAAGCGCTCGCGGCCGGGGATGCGGCAGCTCTGTTCGGTGCCGTCGAGTCGGTGATCGACGCGGGCCACGACCCGCGCCGTTTCGCCGTCGATCTCTTGGAGCGGTTCCGGGATCTCATTGTGCTGCAAGCGGTTCCGGATGCCGCTGCCCGTGGTGTGGTGGAGGCGCCCGAGGACGAGCTGGAGAAGATGCGTTCGCAGGCCGACCGCATCGGCACGGCGACGTTGACCCGGTATGCGGAAGTGGTGCACGCCGGCCTCGGCGAGATGCGGGGCGCGACGGCGCCGCGGCTGTTGCTCGAGGTGGTCTGCGCGCGGCTGCTGTTGCCGTCGGCCAGTGACACCGAATCAGCCCTGCTGCAACGGGTCGAACGCATCGAGACCCGGTTGGACATGTCGATCCCTGCCACGGAAGCCGTTGCGGGTCAGCCGGCTGCTGCGCAGAAGCAATTCGTCCGCAAGACACAGCAATCCGCCGAGCCGGCGCCCGCCCAGCCGGCACCTCCGCAGCCCAAACCCGAACCGGCGCCAGAGGTTCGGCGCGAGCCGGCCCCGCCGGTTGCCGCTGCGCCGATCCCACCAGCCGCAGCGTCGGCCCCTAGACCCGCACCCGCCCCGGCCGCCACGCCTGCGCCGCCGGCCTCGACACCGCCGCCGACGCCGGCCTCGACCCCAGTCCCGCCACCGGCCCCCGCACCTTCGCCGGTCGGCGCCGAGCCCGACGCCGCGGCAGTTCGCAGCATGTGGCCCACGGTGCGCGAAAAGGTGCGTCAGCGCAGCCGATCCCTGGAAGCCATGCTGCTGGAAGCCACTGTCCGGTCAATCGACGGTGACACGCTGGTCCTGATGCATTCGGCGGCACCGCTGGCGAAAAGGCTCAGTGAATCGAACAACGCCGACATCATCCGCGAGGCGCTCAAAGATGCGCTCGGCGTGGACTGGCGAGTGCGTTGTGAACCGGGAACGGCATCGGCGGTGGGAGAACCGGCGGGGTCCGGTGCCCGGGATCGATCCGCTCAGGCCGTCAGCGCCGCCGAAGCAGCCGCCGCCGAAGCAGCCGCGGCCGACGAGGCAAGCATGCTCGCCGAAGCGGCGGAGGCCGATGACCTGGCGGTGCCGCGGCGAGATCCCGAGGAAGTGGCGCTCGAACTGCTGCAGAACGAACTGGGCGCGCGCAAGATCGAGAGCTGAGGCCCGACGGCCCCGGTTACCTCGCTGTGCAGTGACTGCGGCGTTACGGCGTCCACCACGGACGTAACGGCAGTCCGCCGTCGGCGCCGTCGCGGTCCAGCTTGACTGCCAGAACCTGATGCAGCTGAACGACATTCGTCTCGAACCCGAGTCGTGACCCGGCCATGTAGAGGCCCCACACCTTGGCGGTCGCCAGGCCCACCTCCGCCACGGCCTCGTCCCAGTGCTCGACAAGGTTGCGGCACCAGTCGCGCAGGGTCAACGCGTAGTGGTGCCGCAGATTCTCCTCGTGCAGCACCTCCAGGCCGACGTCCTGCACCTCACTGATGATCCGGCCTGAACCGGTCAGCTCTCCGTCGGGGAAGACGTAACGGTCGATGAAGCCGCCGGTGGACGTCGACTTGTTGTCCGGTCGGGTGATGCAGTGGTTGAGCAACAACGCGCCGGTGCGCATCTTCGATTGCAGGAAGCCGAAATACGCCGGGTAGTTCGCCACCCCGATGTGTTCGGTGAGCCCGATCGAGGAAACCGCATCGAACGAGCCTTCGGCGACATCGCGGTAGTCACCGTGGCGGACTTCGGCGAATTCCGTCAGACCTTCGTCGACGATCGCCTGCTGGGCCCACTTCGCCTGTTCTGCCGACAGCGTGACTCCCAGTGCGTGGACGCCGTGGCGTGCCGCGTAGCGCACCATGCCGCCCCACCCGCAACCCACGTCCAGCAGGCGGTCACCGGGGCGCAGTCGAAGCTTCTCGAAGACCAGTCGATACTTGTTGTCCTGAGCTTCTTCCAGCGTGGCATCCGGCGACGGATAGCACGCACAGGTGTAGGTCATGGACGGGCCTAGCACCCACTCGTAGAACCGATTCGACACGTCATAGTGGTGGTGGATGGCTTCGGCGTCGCGAGTCTTGCTGTGCCGCAATCCCTCTGCGATACGTCGCCACTTGGGCAGGGCCTCCTGCGGTGGCGGGGCAATGGGCCGCAAATGTTCCAAGCCGATGGACCGCACGATCTGGGCCAGCACACGCGGTGGTGGAAGGCGGAAATCCAGCTTGTCCGCCATTGTGCGCAGCAACTGATACGGGTCGCCGTGATGGATGCCCTTGGCTTCGAGGTCACCGGAGACATAAGCCCGCGCCATTCCCAGATCGCCGGGGGCAGTGGCCAGATAGGTCGTCCCCCGCGGGGTTCGAAGCTGAAGTTCGATAGCGGCATCGTCGGGCCCGGTGGAACTGCCGTCGTACGCCGTGAATTTCAGCGGCAACTCCGTCCCGCCGGTGACCACTTCGAGGATCTCGGCGAGGCTGAGCCTGCCGTGTTTGACGTCGCCACCCAGGTACTGCGGGTCTTTGTAGGTCGTCATCGTCGTTGCACCGCCTTCGCGTACAGGTCGAGCAGGCGTGAGTCGGGGTCGTAGCTCTTCTTCACGGTTTTGTATGCCTCTCCACCGTAGAGGTGGTCGAACTCCTCCGGGGTGTAAAAGGATTCGGAATACAGCGACTTGTGCCCGTGCAGCGCGCTGACTTTTGCCTCGATCAGGCGGTTGGTGTGTCCGGGTTCTGGACCGGCTGGTACCGACGACCAGAAGCCGACATTGACATACGTATGTCCGGGGTTGATCGGATACAGCGGCCACCCGTTGGCATCGCGTAACCGCAATGGGCACAGCCAGATCGGCTCGATCGGAATGTTCTCGAGAAACCAGTCGAGAAATTCGGCAGTTTTCTCGATCGGTGTCTCCACATCCTGCACCACGCGTTCGCGAACCGGCGCAGGCGGCCGGGCGAGGCTGCGTGTCTCGATCCGGTCGGCGATGTTGAAGCGCTGGTCGTATCCGATCAGCTTCCAGTAGAAGCTGCTGCGGCGGTAGCGCCGTGGCCACCACCGGCGGATCGCGGGGTGTTGGGCACCGAATGCCCGTGAGCACCAGAACCAGTCGGTGTCCCAGCGCCATAGGTAGTCGTGGATGGTGAGCCGGTCGTGCTTCTCGGCGCCGTCGTTTCCGGGATGCTGGATCGACCGGTAGTAAATGTGTTTGCCTGCGTAGTCGCTGACCGGTCCCGGCGTTGCGGTCTGCCGGCCGAGGGACAGGTAGGCCTCGTCGGCGCTGAACACCACGCCGTCGAGGTAGTCGACGGGTTCGCCGCCGTAGCCACGGGTTTCGACGATCGACTCCATCGCCGCGATGAGCGCGGAGATCGAATTGAACCGCACATGTCTGAGCGCGACGAACGGCGGCACCGCCTCCAGCTCGATCCGCAGCCGCACCGAATACCCAAGTGTCCCATAGGAATTAGGGAAAGCGCGAAAGAGGTCGCTGTGCCGATCGGCGGATGCAGTGATTATTTCGCCGGTACCGGTCAGGATGTCCATCTCGAGGACGGATTCATGCGGAAGGCCGTTGCGGAATGACGCTGACTCGATACCAAGTCCGGTGACCGCGCCGCCCAGCGTGATGGTCTTCAACTGAGGCACGACCAGCGGGCTCAGGCCGTACGGGAGGGTGGCCGCGACGAGGTCTTCGTATGTGCACATGCCCGCGACGTCTGCGGTACGCGCCGCTGGGTCGACCGAGATCACGTTCGTCAGACCAGAGGTGTCCAGCCCGGGTGCGTCGCGTTTGGCCCGGGCCCGAAACAGGTTGGAGGTGGGTTTGGCCAACCGCACCGTGGCCCGTTGCGGTATCGCACGGTAGCTCGATATCAGGCGCTGGACGCCCCGGTTGTGCGTTGCAGGTGCGTCGGTCGCTGGAACTGACACACCTCTAAACTAGTCGGCGACGCCCCCCGATGCGACCGCACGGCGGGGACGACACACGCGGCAGAGGAGTTTTCGCACATGGGACAGGTCAGCGCTTCCAGCACAGTCCTGATCAACGCGACGCCGGAGGCGGTGCTCGCGGCGGTTGCCGACTACTCGGGTGTACGCCCCAAAATCCTGCCTGAGCAGTACAGCGGCTATCAGGTGCTGGAAGGTGGCCAGGGCGCGGGCACCGTCGCCACCTGGAAACTGCAGGCCACCGAATCCCGCGTCCGCGACGTCAAGGCAACCGTCGACGTGGCGGGCCGCACGGTCATCGAGAAAGACGCCAACTCCACGATGGTGACCAACTGGACGGTCGCCCCGGCCGGTGAGGGATCCAGCGTCACCGTCAAGACCAGCTGGACCGGTGCCGGCGGGGTCAAGGGCTTCTTCGAGAAGACCTTCGCTCCGCTGGGGCTACGCAAGATCCAGGCGGCAACCCTGGAGAACCTGAAGCGCGAGGTCGAGAAGTAGGCCGCTAGGCGGTGCGGGCGGGCTGCGTCTCCAGGAACGCGGCGATCCCGCGGACGACGGCGTCGGCGTACTTCTGGCGCCCGTCGGGACTTTCCATCAGCGCTGAATCCGCGGGGTTCTTCATGTTCCCGCACTCGACGAGGATCGACGGGTACTGGGCGAGGTTGAGGCCGGTGAGGTCCGCGCGGCCATAGAGCCCGTTGGACCCGATGTAGTTGGCCGCGGGAATGCCGGAGGCGACCAGTGTGTCCCGCATGGTCTGGGCGAACTTCACCGAGGGTCCGGCCTGGACCTGGTTCAGCGGTGGCGCCGAATAGTTGACGTGGAACCCGCGACCGGTCGCCGGTCCGCCGTCGGCGTGGATCGAGACGACCGCGTTGGGAGCGAGCGCGTTGGCCATGTTCGCGCGTTCGTCGACGCAGGGTCCGGGGCCAGTGTCGTTACCGCGCGACATCGCGGTCCGGACGCCGAGCTGGGTCAGCGCCTGCCGGATCCGCAGCACCGTGTCCCAGTTGAAGGTGTGCTCGAAGTAGCCGCTGTCGGTTGATGTACCGCTGGTCTGGCAGTCCTTGGTGCCGCCCCGGCCGGTCGGCACCTGCTTGGTCAAACCGTCCATGGGCCCCTGATGGCCGGGGTCGAGGAACACGATCATCCCGGCGATGTTCCCGGCGTGGGCAGCCGGTGCCACGACGCCGTTGACGCCGGCCGCGACCAACACACTGACGGCCATAGTGGCGCCGACACGCAAGCAGGCTGGTAGGTGCACGTGGGCCACGGTAGCGCGACCGCGGCTAGGCTTGAAGTCACCGAACCGCGGAATTGCCGATGCGCAACCAACTCGAGACCAAGACGCAAGGGGACTGTCATGCAACCCGGAGGCTCACCCGACATGTCGGCGCTGCTGGCTCAGGCGCAGCAGATGCAGCAGAAACTGCTCGAGGCGCAGGAGAATCTGGCTGTCACCGAAGTGCACGGGCAGGCCGGCGGCGGGCTGGTACAGGTCACAATGAAGGGCAGCGGTGAGGTCGTCGCGGTGGCCATCGACCCCAAGGTGATCGACCCGAATGACCCAGAGACGTTGCAGGACCTCATCGTCGGTGCGCTGACGAACGCGGCCAATGAGGCCAGGGTGCTCGCCCAGTCGCGTCTCGGCCCCCTGGCCGGTGGCATGGGGGACGCGCTGGGCATCCCGGGCCTGTAGAGGCCCGCGGTGTTCGAAGGTCCGGTACAGGATCTGATCGACGAGCTGGGAAAGCTGCCCGGCATCGGTCCCAAGAGCGCCCAGCGCATCGCCTTTCATCTGCTGTCGGTGGAGCCACCCGATATCGATCGGTTGACGGCGGTGCTCGGCCGGGTGCGTGACGGCGTCACGTTCTGCGAGGTGTGCGGCAACGTGTCGGAGGAGCAGCGTTGCCGGATCTGCGGCGATGCGCGCCGCGACGCGTCAGTGGTGTGCGTTGTCGAAGAACCCAAGGATGTCCAGGCTGTCGAGCGCACCCGGGAGTTCCGCGGGCGCTACCACGTGCTCGGCGGTGCGCTGGATCCGCTGTCGGGCGTGGGTCCTGAGCAGTTGCGCATTCGCGAACTGCTCAACCGGATCGGTGAGCGTGTCGACGGCGTGGACATCTCGGAGGTCATCATTGCGACCGACCCGAACACCGAGGGCGAGGCCACCGCGACGTATCTGGTGCGGATGCTGCGGGACATCCCCGGGCTGACGGTGACGCGGATCGCGTCGGGTCTGCCGATGGGTGGCGACCTGGAATTCGCCGACGAGCTGACGCTGGGCCGGGCCCTGGCCGGCCGCCGCGCCATGGCCTAGTTCTCGCGGGTGACTTCGGGTCAGATCAGACGCGACGGGGTGCGGCCAGCCGTTCCCGCCGCAGCTGGTCCACTTCCGGCAGGTGCAACGGCATCAGCGGGCCCACGACCTTCGACAGCAGGTAATCGGCCAGCTGCGGATTGCGCGCCAGTGCGCAGCCGTGCAGATAGGTGGCGACGACGCTGCCCTGCACCGCGCCGTCGTAGCCGTCGCCCAGCCGGTTGCCCGCACCCTTGGTGACGGCCCCGAGCGGACGTGCCTGCGCGCCGAGAACCGTTCCGCCGCGGTGGTTTTCGAAGCCGGTCAGCGGTTCGGTGAGCCCGTCGATCACGGGGTTGGCAGCCACCTCGCCGATGGTGCGTTCGGCCTGCGGTGAGGTGGTGACGTCGAGCAGTCCGACACCGTCGACCCGCTCACCGGCGGAGGTCTCATACCAATGCCCGAGCACCTGGATTGCCGCGCAGATCGCCAGCACGGGCGCCCCGCGGCCAGCGGCGGACTGCAATCCCGGGTAGCGCAGCAGGTGTTTGGTGGCCAGCCGTTGCGCATAGTCTTCGGCACCGCCGAGGGTATAGAGGTCCAGGGAGTCGGGTACCGGATCGTCGAGGGTGATCGCGACGATCTCGGCCGCGATGCCGCGCAGCCGCAGTCGTTCTCGCAGTACCACCGCGTTCCCACCATCGCCGTAGGTGCCCATCACATCGGGCAGCACCAGGCCGATCCGCACCGTCGACTCAGACATGCGCGCTCTTCTCGAGCACCCGGTTGAGGTGAAGGAACGCCGTGTAATTGGCCACTACCTCGACCTGGCCCGGCGGGCAGGATGCGATGGCCTCGATGGTGTCGTGCACCAGGGTGTGGCCGACGCCGGCGTAGCCCAGGCGCACCGCCAGATCGGTGCCACGTTCGCCGGCCGCAACCACCGGGCGGTCCACGAAGTGTTCGAAGTTGACGTCCCACAGCCAGGACAGGTCTTCGCCGTCGGGTACCTGTCCGTTCACGGTGATCACCACACCGTCGGCGCCCGGGTCGACCATGGACAGCGCTTCCTGCCAGCCGGCCGGGTTCTTCGCCAGCAAGATCCGGACGCGGTGAGCGCCGAGTTGCACTGTGCGGTAACGACCGGCGACCTCGTCGACAGAGGAAACCGCGGCCACTGCAGCGGCAGGGTCGGCGCCGAGCGCTACGGCGGCCGCCACCGCCTGGGCGGCGTTCCCGCGATTGACCGCCCCCGGCAGGGCCAGCTGCATGGACACTGCCAAACCGTTGGGCCCGTAGAGCGTCTCGTCGTCGAACCACCAGTGCGGGCTGGGCCGCTTGAAGTCGGTACCCGTGGAATACCAGCTGCTGCCGTCGCGCACGATCACCTCGCCGCTGCGTGGGCAGCTCACCGAGTCGCCGGACCATCCGCCGCCGGCGGCCACCCACACCACGTGGGGGTTGTCGTAGGCCGCCGAGGTCATCAGCACGTCGTCACAGTTGGCGACGATCACCGAGCCGGGATGCCGGCCGAGGCCAGCGCGCAGGGTGCGTTCGATGTGGTTGATCTCACCGACCCGGTCGAGCTGGTCGCGGGACAGATTCAGCAGGACGATCACGGCAGGGTCGGTGGCATCGGCCACGTGGGGCACGTGCATCTCGTCGACTTCCAGCGCCGAGAGTCCGGCGGCGCGGTCCTGGGCCAGCGCGGCGATCAGCCCAGCGTCCATGTTGGCGCCCTCGGCGTTGGTGGCCACGGCCGTTCCCGGGCCCAGCGTCGCCAGGGCCGCGGCCGTCATGCGGGTGGTGGTGGATTTGCCGTTTGTGCCGGTCACGACCACGTTGCGGCGGCCCCGGCCGAGCTGGCCGAGGATCGAACGGTCCAGGGTCATCGCCACCAGTCCACCGATCATCGCGCCGGCGCCGCGGCCGGTGACCCGGGAGGCCCAGCGCGCGACCGACCCGGCCGCGAGGGCGGCACGTCCACGGGCGGTGATCATCCGCGCAGTCTAGTTCGGGCGAGCGATCCGACACGCTTGTGCACAGCCCACCCGGCGTCCTCGGATTGTCGGAGCCGCGTGCCATTCTGAGTTTGTGAGCCACTCCTGGGGCCGACCTGCTGCACAGCCCGGTGACGGGTGGGCCGTCATCGATGTCGAGACGTCGGGCTTCCACCCGAAGCAGGCCCGGGTCATCAGTGTGGCGGCTTTGGCCCTTGACGCCGACGGACGCGTCGAGCATTCCGTCGTCAGCCTGCTCAATCCCGGGGTCGATCCGGGGCCCACGCATGTGCACGGCATCACCGCTGAGATGCTCGAGGATCAGCCGACCTTCGCCGATATCGCGGGAGATCTGGCCAGCCTGCTGCGAGGCCGCACGCTGGTCGCACACAACGTCGGGTTCGACTACGCCTTCCTGGCCAACGAGGCCGAGCAGGCCGACGTCGAACTGCCGGTGGACACCGTGATGTGCACGGTGGAACTGGCCCGCCGGCTGGATCTGGGACTGGAGAACCTGCGGCTGGAGACCCTGGCCCGCCATTGGGGTGTGGCTCAGACCCGGCCACATGATGCGTTCGACGATGCACTGGTGCTGTCGCGGGTGCTGGCCCCGGCCCTGGAGCGGGCACTGGAACGCGACGTGTGGCTGCCGGTGCGGCCGGCGACGCGCAGTCGGTGGCCCAACGGCCGGGTGACCTACGACGAGCTGCGCCCGCTCAAGGCGCTGGCATCGCGGCTGCCGTGCCCGTACCTGAACCCCGGCCGCTACGTCGCCGGGCGCCCGCTGGTGCAGGGCATGCGGGTGGCGCTATCCAGCGATGTGGTGCGCACCCACGACGAGCTCGTCGAGCGGATCGTGCACGCGGGTCTGGCCTACAGCGACTGCGTCGATGTGGAGACCTCGTTGGTGATCTGCAACGAGGAGAGTCCTGAGCAGGGTAAGGGCTACCTCGCGCGGGAGATCGGCGTGCCGATGGTGTCCGATATGCAGTTCATGGACAGCATCGGGCGGGTGATCGGTGGTACCGGGGTCGACGAGTTCACCGACACCACCGTCGCCGGCGAACAGTTCGCACTGTTCTGACGCCTTCCCCGTCCAAACCGACGTCTCGAACGAAAAGTACGAGTGCGTCAGCATATTTCGTCGATCTCGGTGAGATCAGTGGGTTTGGAGGACTCGCCATTCCCGCGGGGACACTCCGTGGTGGCGCCGGAACAGTCTGCTGAAATACGCCTGATCCGCCATGCCGAGGCGGATGGCGATGGCGCCGATGCTCAAATCCGGGTCGGCGAGCAGGCTGCGGGCCCGCGTCATCCGGTCCTCGATGATCCAGTCCTGCACGGTCCGGCCGGTCCGCTGTCGCACCACCGTTGTCAGATGACCGGGTGTCAGCCCTACCTCGTCGGCCACATCGCGCAGCGACAGCGCCTCGGATCCTCTACGTTCGATCACCGAAAAGACCTCGGCCAGAAGAGGTTCCCCGCTGCGGCGCAGGTCGCCCACCACGTCGTCGGCAATGCGGGCCAGGTCGATCAGCAGCAGCGTCAGATGAGCCAGCGCGGCCTGTTGGCAGGCCGCCCGACGGTCGTTCATCTCGCGCTCGATCGAGGCGATGGCCATTTCCCAGAACGGGCGTCGCTCGGGTGGCACCGTCAGCTCCAGCAAACCTCCGGATCGGTTGTGCAGGAAGGGAAATAACAGGGGATGTCCCCGCCACGCCGGCCACGGCGAGCGGGCGTCCTCGCCGATGGCCGCGGGGTCGAACAACACACCGACCCCGTCGAAGACCTCGGCCGCGCGGATACGGTCCGGATCGATCGGCGTGCCTGCGGCGACAACATGGACGACACCGCTGGCCGGCATGTACCACAGCACCGGAAAGTCGTGGATGTGTAAGCGGCTCCAGCCGGTAGCGTCGCCCTCCTGGATGCGCTGCACCGCCACGGGGTTCGCCGGGCCGCCCGGGAAGCGGTGGACCGGTATGCCGCCGACATAGCGGGACGGCTGGGAGACAGCGGGCATGATCAAAAGATAATCCAACTACAGCCGAGGATTCCTCAAACAAACAGCAACCAGGCAAAACAGAATGGTTGTCATGACCAAACATCATCCTCACGACTATCACCCAGCGGCGGGGCATGACGCGTTTCTGCCGGGCTACGACGTGCTCACCCGGGTGACGCGGATGAACCGCAGCTATGACACGCTGATCCGCCAGGCCGAGCTCGGCGACGGCATGCGAGTTCTCGAAATCGGCTGCGGCACAGGAAATGTGTTGCTGCGCGCCAGGAAGGTCAACCGAAATATTGAGCTGGTCGGCATCGATCCCGACCCACGGGCGCTGGCGCGGGCCCGCCGCAAGTCCGTGGGGATCGACGGGCTGTCCTTCGACGAGGGCTACGTCCAGAACCTGCCTTATCCCGACGGTGCATTCGACCGGGTGCTGTCCTCGGCGATGTTTCACCATCTGCCCGACGACGTGAAACGCTCCGGGTTGGCCGAGGTGTTCCGGGTGTTGCGGCCCGGCGGCAGGCTGCATCTCGTCGACTTCGTCAGCGGTACCGGGCATGACGGACTGCTGGGCTTTGTGATGCGCCGCAACCCGCACGTGGCCGTCAGTTCGCCCGAGTCGGTGTCGGAGCTGATGACTGCCGCGGGGTTGCACGCGCAGCTGTTGACGATCAAACGGCACCCGGTGTTCGGCTCCCTGGCGTTCTACCAGGCCAGCCGCCCGGCCTGAGTCCCAGATACGAAACGGCGGCCCGGCACTGGTGCCGGGCCGCCGTCTGCGGGTGTGACTAGCCGAGCGCCTTGGCCTTCAGCGCCTCGAACTCGGCGGGAGTGATGGTGCCGGCTTCGAGCAGCCCCTTGGCGTCGGCGATCTCCTGTGCCGGCGAGCGGCCCGCCGCTTGGCGGATGTACTTGTCGGTCTCCAGCTTGGCCTCCGACGCGGCCCGCTGTGCGCGCAGCGCCATTCCCTGGCCGCGGGCGATCAGGTAGATGATGGCGGTCAGGTAGGGGAACACCACCAGACCGACGACCCAGACCGCTTTCACCAGGCCCGACGTCTTGTGATCACGCCAGAACAGATCGACGATGATGTTGAACAGGATGATCAGGTACGCGATGAAGGCGAAGACGACCAGCGAGTACCACAAGATCGCCCAGAAACCAGCCCAGTCGAAATGCACGTCGAACTCCTTGTCCGGCAGGACGATTGGGCCACTTCTTGACCCGGCATGGGATGCCGTCCTACACGGCGCGGATAGTACAGCGCGCAGTGGTCAAACGGGTGGCCTCGTAGTCAGACCGTGACCGTCAGCGCGAGGCGCGGTTGACCGCGGACACCACGGCCCGCAGCGATGCAGTGGTGATCGACGTCGCGATGCCCACACCCCAGACCGTCCTGCCGCCGATCGACGCCTCGACGTAGGCCGCCGCCTGGGCTTCCTCGCCGGAGGACATCGCGTGCTCGGAGTAGTCCAGCACGTTGACGTGGTACCCGACGCCGGCCAGCGCATCGACGAACGCGGCCAGCGGGCCATTGCCGGAACCGACGATCTCGCGTTCCTCGCCGTGGATCTTGACGACCGCCGTCATGGTGTCGGTGCCGCCGTCTTCCTCCGATGCGTCCACCTTCTGGCGGATGCGCTCCAGCGGCGTGATCGGTGCCAGGTATTCGTCGGCGAAGACGTCCCACATCTCCTTGGGCGACACCTCGCCACCCTCACCATCGGTGATCTTCTGGACCGCCTGGCTGAACTCGATCTGCAGCCGCCGGGGCAGGGCCAGGCCGTGGTCGGCCTTCATGATGTAGGCGACGCCACCCTTGCCGGACTGCGAGTTGACCCGGATTACGGCCTCGTAGGTGCGGCCCACGTCCTTGGGGTCGATCGGCAGATACGGCACCTGCCACAGCATGTCCTCGACATCGGAATCGGCCTCGTCCGCCGCCACCTTCATGGCGTCCAGACCCTTGTTGATGGCGTCCTGATGGCTACCGGAGAACGCGGTGTAGACCAAGTCGCCGCCGTAGGGGTGCCGTTCGTGTACCGCCAGCTGGTTGCAGTACTCCACGGTGCGACGGATCTCGTCGATGTTGGAGAAGTCGATCTGCGGGTCCACGCCACGGCTGAACATGTTCAGCCCCAGCGTCACCAGGCAGACGTTGCCGGTGCGCTCACCGTTGCCGAACAGACATCCCTCGATGCGGTCGGCGCCGGCCTGATAGCCCAATTCGGCTGCGGCAACGGCTGTTCCACGGTCGTTGTGCGGGTGCAGGCTCAAGATGATGGAGTCGCGCCGCGCCAGGTTTCGGTGCATCCACTCGATTGAGTCGGCGTACACGTTCGGCGTGGCCATCTCGACGGTCGCCGGCAGGTTGACGATCAACGGCGATTCCGGCGTGGGCTCGATGATGTCGGCGACCGCGTCGCACACGTCCTTGGCGTACTCCAACTCGGTACCGGTGTAGGACTCCGGGGAGTACTCATACCGCCAGCGCGTGCCGGGGTACTTCTTGGCCTCCTCCACGCACATCCGGGCGCCGTCGGTGGCGATCTTCTTGACGGCGTCGCGGTCGGCGCGGAAGACGACCCGGCGCTGCAGGATCGACGTCGAGTTGTAGAAGTGCACGATCACGTTCGGCGCGCCTTCGCACGCCTCGAACGTCTTCTCGATCAGCTCCGGACGGCACTGCGTCAGCACCTGGATGGTGACGTCGTCCGGGATCGCGCCGCCGGTGATGATCTCGCGAACGAAGTCGAAGTCCGTCTGGCTGGCTGATGGGAAGCCGACCTCGATCTCCTTGTAGCCCATCCCCACCAGCAGGTCGAACATGCGGCGCTTGCGGGCCGGGCTCATCGGGTCGATCAGGGCCTGGTTGCCGTCGCGCAGGTCCACCGCGCACCACCCGGGCGCTCGGGAGATGACCTTGTCAGGCCAGGTGCGGTCGGACAGTGCGACGTTCTCGACTTCTTCGGCGAAGCTGCGATAGCGGTTGACCGGCATGGATGAGCCGCGCTGGGTGTTCCAGACGGGCTGGCCCGGGTTGTGCGGTCCGGCCGGGGTGGTGATGGTGCGCGCCGACGAATAGGCGTCGGGAGAATCTACTGATGACTTGCTGAAACTGGTCATGATGGTGGCTCCGAAGGTCTTGTGGGAAGTTCAGACCGGCGCATCGCAAAAAACCCGCGACGGGAAGCCAGTCTGGATCAGACCCCGTCGCGGCGACCGAGAAGGAGCGCACGCTGCACGCCCCTACCATAGCGCCTCCGCGGCCCCGGCCCCAAACTTCTGCGATCCTCGGTTCCGGACTTTCGGCCGGGAACTAGACCTGCGAATCCGGGAAGCCGATCACCGAGAGAAACCGGATCGGCAGTTCTACCAGGTCGGCGGGCCCGTGCGCACCCTCACCGTCGAACTGCAGCGAGTCGCCGGGCTCGAGCCGGTACACCGAGCGGCTGTGGCCGTAGTCCATGACGCCCTCGATCATGTAAATGAACTCCGTACCCGGATGCTGGAACAACGGGTAGGTCTGGCTCTGCTCGGACAGCGTCACCATGAGGCATTCCAGTCGCTTGTGCTCGCCGCGCAGCGAGCCCAGCAGTTCGTACTCGTGGCCTTCGCGGGTGCCGTTGCGCGCGATGCGCGCCCCGGTGCCGGCCTTGACGAACGCGGCCGGCCGCTCCACCTCGGCCCCGCGGAACAGGCTGGTCACCGGCACATCGAGTCCTTTGGCGAGCAGCGCCAGCGTGGACAGACTGCACGACGTCTGAGCGTTCTCGATCTTGGAGAGCATGGCCTTGGAGATACCGACCCGGGTGGCCATCTCGGCGACCGTCAGGCCCTGCTGTTGGCGCAACAGGCGCACGTTATGCCCGATCGCCGACTCGATCTCGAGTTCGTCGACCGAGTCCGTTGGATTGCGGTCACGTGCGGTGCCGGACTTGTTTCGCAGCAGCGGAACGTGATCGTCGGGGGAGGCCACTGGTCCCTTTCTAGCGCATCTCGCCGGCGCCGACGTAAGGGAAGGGGGTTTTGAGCAGATCCCCCTCGGCGAAACGGGACAGCCGGAAATCGGTCTCCGGAATCCGCGGATCGGCGCTGCGGCCGTCCACCACGATGTCGGCGACCAGTCGGCCCACCGCCGGCGCGATCTTGAAACCGTGGCCGCTGAACCCGGCGGCCACCACCAATCCGTCGATCCCGCTACGCGAGATCACCGGGTTCCAGTCCGGGGTGACGTCGTAGCAACCGGCGTAGCTGGAGCTGATGGCGGCATTCGTCAGGCCCGGGAATCGGGTGCCGACCTTGTCCACGGTGATGTCGACGAACTCCTCGCCGGCGCGGTTGGAGTAGTTGTCCGGATCGGCCTCGGATGGGTCGGCGAGGTCGCTGTTGCCGAACAGGATCTCACCGCCGACTTCGGGCCGGACGTACTGCAGCGACACCAGATCGGAGAAAACGGGTACCGCGCCGATATCCACCCCCGGATCGATCATCACGATCTGCTCGCGAACGACCGTGATGGGTACGTCGATGCCGTGGCGGAGCAGAAACGGCCGGGTCCAGGCGCCGGTGGCGACGACGACGGTGCCGGCCGAGATCTCGGCGCCATCGCAGGTGCGCACTCCGATCGCCGTGTCCCCATTGAGGATCAGCTCGCTCACTTCGGTGCCCTGGCGCAATCGCACCCCGGAGGTACGCGCTGCCGTCGCGAACGCCTGCGCGGTTTGATAGGCGTCGCCGTAACCGCCGCGAGCCTCCCAGCCGAAGGCGGCGAACGGGCTCAGATCGGCCCAGGGCCACATCTTCGCGACCTCGCCCGCGTCGATCTCCTCGGTTTGCACTCCGACGGCACGTTGGGCCGCAAGGCTTTTGCGCATGTTCTCGACGTTGGGTTCGCCGACGCCGACGACGTAGCCGGTCTGCCGGAACCCGATGTCTCCCCCGAATATCTCGTCCGCCTTCTCGAACACCTCCAGGCCGATGGCGGCCATGGCGGCCAGCGAGCTGACGCCGTAGTGGCAGCGGATGATGCCGCTGGATTTGCCGGTCATGCCCGAGCCGACGGTATTGCGCTCGACGAGTACCACATTGGTGATGCCCCGCTGCGACAGTGCCCAGGCCGTTGCCGCGCCCTCCAGTCCGCCGCCGACGATGACGACGTCGGCCGTCTCACTCACAGCGCTCATGCTGTGGCTCCTACGCTCGCTGGTACCTCGCGGGCCTCGTCGCTCACAGGCCCGCTCCGGGGATCCAGTTGGTGCCCGCCAGCGGTACCCGGGCCATGGCGGCCGCTTCGATGGTGACGGCCACCAGGTCATCGGGTTCGAGGTGTGTGACGTGCGCCTTCCCGCATGCCCGCGCGATGGTCTGGGCTTCCATGGTGAGCACCCGCAGGTAGTTGGCCAACCGTCTGCCGGCGGCCACCGGATCCAGCCGCGCGGCCAGCGCCGGATCCTGCGTGCTGATGCCGGCCGGGTCGCGGCCGTCCTGGAAGTCGTCGTAGAACCCGGCGGCACTGCCCAGCTTTTGATACTCGGCGTCGTAGCGGGGGTCGTTGTCTCCCAGCGCGATTAGTGCGGCCGTGCCGATGGCGACGGCGTCTGCTCCCAGAGCCAGCGCCTTGGCCACGTCGGCGCCGTTGCGGATACCGCCGGAGACGATCAGCTGCACGGACTTTCGTCCCGTCGCTCCGCTCGCCCCGGCCCGATGTACCCCCAGTTCCTGCAATGCTTGCACCGCCTGCGGGATGGCCGCCAGCGTCGGAATCCCGACGTGTTCGATGAACACCTCCTGGGTGGCCGCCGTGCCGCCCTGCATTCCGTCGACGACAACCACGTCCGCACCGGCGTGCACCGCCAGTTTCACGTCGTAATAGGTGCGGGTCGCCCCGACCTTGACGTAGATCGGCTTCTCCCAGTCGGTGATCTCCCGCAACTCGTTGATCTTGATGGCCAGGTCGTCGGGGCCGGTCCAATCCGGATGCCGGCAGGCGCTGCGCTGGTCTATGCCTTGCGGCAGGGTGCGCATGCCCGCGACTCGTTCGGAGATCTTCTGTCCCAACAGCATTCCGCCACCGCCGGGCTTGGCACCCTGACCCAGTACCACCTCGATGGCATCGGCCTTACGCAGATCGTCCGGGTTCATCCCGTACCTCGACGGCAGGTACTGGTACACCAGGTGCTTGCTCTGGCCACGCTCCTCCGGTGTCATCCCGCCGTCGCCGGTGGTGGTTGACGTGCCGACCTCAGTGGCGCCGCGGCCGAGGGCCTCTTTGGCCTGTCCGGAAAGCGCGCCGAAGCTCATGCCGGCGATCGTCACTGGAATATCCAGGTGCAGAGGGTATTTGGCGTGACGGTCGCCGAGGGTCACGTCGGTGCCGCAGCGTTCCCGGTAACCCTCCAGTGGGTACCGGGACATCGACGCACCCAGGAACAGCAGGTCATCGAAATGCGGAAGGGGCCGCTTGGCGCCCCAACCGCGGATGTCGTAGATACCGGTTTCGGCGGCACGCTGGATGGCCGCGATGGTGGTGCGGTCGAAGGTGGCGGATTCGCGCAACCCCAGCCGGGCCCGCTCGTCTTGTGTGGGGCTCATCAGTTGGCTTTCTAGTAGGACCCGGTGTTGTCGACGTGAAAGTGGTAAAGGGAGCGGGCCGAGCCGTATCGGGTGTAGGCCCGGGTGTCGTCATCCTCGAAGCCTGCGGACTTCAGCAGGCAGGCGAGCTCGGCATGGTGTTCCTCGCGCATCTCTTTTGCCACGCAGTCGGCGCCCAGCGATGCGACGTTGCCGCGCAGGTAAATCCGTGTCTCGTAGATGGAGTCGCCGAGCGCTTCGCCGGCATCCCCGCGGATCACCAGCCGGCCGGCCTGGGCCATGAATGCGCTCATGTGTCCGACGCTGCCGCCGACCACAATGTCAACGCCCTTCATCGAAATGCCGCACCGGGCAGCGGCGTTGCCCTCGATAACCAACAGGCCGCCGTGTGCGGTGGCTCCGGCCGACTGCGACGCGTTGCCCTTCACCCACACGGTGCCGCTCATCATGTTCTCGGCGACCGCGGTGCCCGCGTTGCCATTGACGCTGATCTCCGCCTGCTGGTTCATACCCGCCGCGTAGTAACCGACGTGCCCGTCGACGGTGATTTTCACCGGGGCATTCACGCCTACCGCGACATTGTGTGCGCCGGCGGGGTTTTCGATGACGAACTCGCCGGACAGCTCCGCGGTGTGCAGTGCGGTGTTGACCTCGCGCAGAGTCGTTTTCGTGAGATCGAAGGTCAGCGCCGACGAGCGCTCGCGCGAGGAGAAATTCAGCGTCGCCATGCGTACACCACCTCGGGTTCGGGTTCCCAGATCGCCGCCGTTTCGATACCGGGCAGATGTGACAGTGCCCGGTACTCGCTGGCCATGGCGACCCAGTCGGGGGTCTCGGCGATCACCGCCGGCTTACAGGCGATGGCGTCGCGCACCACCGCAAAGGAGTCGCGGTTGGACACCAGCAGGGTGTAGAAGCCGTCAAACGTGGCACAGAGCTCTTTGAGTGCGGTCTCCACGTCCCGGCCGACGGCCAGCTGTGCGGCGACGAAGCGAGCGCCGACCTCGGTGTCGTTGAGGCTGTCGAACTGCGCGCCGGAGGCGATGAGTTCGCGGCGGATCGTCGCGTGGTTGGCGAAGGACCCGTTGTGCACCAGGCACTGTCCGGGACCGACGGCGTAAGGGTGCGCGCCCGACGGAGTTACCGCGGACTCGGTGGCCATCCGGGTGTGCCCGACGCCCTGCCATCCGGTGGCGTTCGGCAGGCCCCAGCCTTCGGCGAGCGTTCGAGGGTGGCCGACGCCTTTGAGTACCGTGAGGTCGGCGCCGAAGCCGGCAATCAGGGCGTCCGGGTACACCGAACGTACCGCCGCCAGCACGGCTTCGGAGTCCACCGAGGCCGAAAGCTGGTAGGTCTCGCCGATTTGGATCACACCCACCGCCGTTCCCAGCACCGCTCCGGCCGCCGAGGCGACAGCGTCCGGGTCGGCCGCGATGTCCAGCACTGATACGCAACCCGCGCCGGGCGGAGACCAGATCGGGTCGCCGTATACCGCCACACCGGCGGAATCCGATCCGCGATCGGCCATTTCGCACAGCATGCCGGTGAGCATCCGGCCCAGCTGTGGCACGAGCTCAGGGTTGCGTAGGTGCAACCCGACGATCCCGCACATATGTTGTACTCCTTGGTTTCTCGGTGGCGGTCAGAAGGCGGTCAGGTATTGGTCGACCTCCCACGGCGAGACGGAGCCGTGGTAGGCGAAGAACTCGTCGCGTTTGAGGTTCGCGAAATAGGCGGCGACGCCCTCGCCGGCGGCGTCGAGCACGCCCGCGACCACCGGGTCTGCCACGAGCGCGTCGACCGCGTGCAGCAGGGTGGGCGGCAAGGTCCCGCGACCGTTGGCGGGTGCGCCGACCGCGCCGGGATCGGCGATGCGTTTGATGCCGTCGATGCCCGCGCCCAACGCGGCGGCGATCGCCAGATACGGGTTCGCGGATCCGTCACCGCCGCGCAGCTCGATGCGCTGATCGTCGGGAACGCGGATGTAGTGGGTGCGGTCATTGCCGCCGTAGGTGGGCGTTCGTGGCGCCCAGGACGCTCCCGACGCGGTTGAGACGGCTCCGGTTCGCTTGTAGGAGTTGACCGTTGGCGCTATCACGGCTTGCAGCGCGCACGCGTGGTCGAGCACGCCGCCGATGAATGCGTATGCCGTGGGGGACAGACCCAGACCGTACGGGTCCGTCGCGTCGCCGCCGCCGGCGGGGAACACCGCGGTGCCCCCACTGGTGAGCGACAGGTGCAGGTGTAGGCCGGTTCCGGTGCGGTCGGCGAACGGTTTTGGCATGAACGTGGCGACCATCCCGCGTTCGGCGGCGATCATCGAAAGCAGGTAGCGCAGCGTGATCACCCGGTCGGCGGTGGTCAGCGCGTCGGCGTACTCGAAGTTCTGCTCGAACTGACCGTTGCCGTCCTCGTGATCGTTGGCGTAGTTCGACCAGCCCAGCGCGTTCATCGCCGAGGAGATGGTGGTCAGGTGGTCATACATCCGGGTGACGCCGCGGGCGTCGTAACAGGGCTGGGCCGCGGTGTCCTGGGCGTCGGCGGTGGCGAGGCTGCCGTCGGGGTTACGGGTGAGCAGGAAGTATTCGACCTCTGCGCCCACCCACGGTTCGAAGCCGGCGTCACCTGCCTGCGCGATGAGGTTCTTGAGGATCACCCGGGGCGCGAACGGCCAGGGCTTGCCGTTGACGTGCGGGTCGCAATGCACGATCGCCAGGCCCTTCTTGATGAACGGCACCGGGGTGAAAGACGAGTTGTCCGGAATTGCCATCAGGTCAGGGTCTTTCGGCTCCTGGCCCATTGCGCCGACGGCGTATCCGGCGAAGCCGACACCTTCGGTGGCGAGTTGCTCGACGGCCTCGACGGGCACCAGTTTGGCGCACGGCTTTCCGCGCAGATCGACGAATAGCGCTAGGAGAAAGTCGGTTTCGGACTCCGTCGCCAGCGCGGCCAGGTTGGCAGTGGGGGTCATGGGCTCCATCCGAGTCTCTTGATATGAATCACCGTATCACGATATGAAACGATTGCGAATGTGAAATGGCGCGGGCAGGTGGGGTCTGACCTGCCCGCGCCAAATCAATTGCGTTCAGGCAGAAGCTGATTGCCCGACGCACGGCTGCTCTAGATGGTCGCGAGCTCGTAGGCCGGGTCGCGGTGCACCCGGACGTCGATGCCCATCTCCTCGTCTTCGGGAGCCAGGCGGATGCCCATCGTCTTCTTGATCACCCATGCGATGACGAAGGCGATC
>DASUGW010000172.1:0-3052 GCA_036273805.1 Mycobacterium sp. | reverse complement strand
AGGCCAGTTTGGTGGAGTCGAACACCACCACACTGTCACCGGTCCACCAGGTGATCAGGCCACCGGCCCTGGTGACGGCGGCGGTGCGCAGGGCGGCTGCCGTCGGCGGGGACGGCAGTTCGGTGCTCGACACCTCGGTGCCGGTTTCGTCGTAGATGACCACGTGAGGGTGCGGTGCTCCCACGTAGAGCGCGGTGCTGGTGCCCGACACCGCGATCACCCAGGCGCCGGCCGGCCCGCCCTGCGACGGCCCGATGCCGTGCTGCGGGATGTCCTTGACGTTGGGTTCGTCGTCCTGATCTGCCGGGGTCAGCAGCGTCAGCTGCACTTCGGGCTTGCCCGGGCAGGCCTGCAAGACCGCCACCGCCGCGGTGCTGGCGGCGGCCGACAACTGCCGGCAGCCCTCGCCGATACCGACGTGCTTGGGTTTGATCCGGGCGTCGACCTCGCCGTATCCGATCACCCGGACCATGTCCGAGCGCCAGGTCTCCAGCCGGGTGGACCCGGCCGCCAGCACGGTGGTGCCGTCAGACGTCAGGTCGATGTGCTTGTCGGCGTACCCGCTACGGGTGGGCCCGCGCCGGCCTGTTGACCCGTCGAGGGTGGTGACCTGTCCGCAGCCACGGCCGTCGGGATACACCGCGACCGCGTTGCGGAACAGGTAGGTGACACCGCACAATTCGCGATCTCGCGTGTAGGTCCAGGCGACGGCGCCGGTACCCGGGTCGTGCCCGGCAACGGTATCCCCGTTGCCGGTCACCACCGCGCCGCCGACAACCACGGGTGTGACCGTCTGCGGGCTGGGGGCCGTCCACAATTCGTGCAGGGCATTCGGCACGGCCTTGGCCGTCGTCAACGACGCAAGCGGTGCGGCGGCCGGCCGGCTCTGGCTGGCCCGGGCGTCACTCGTCCACCAGATGAGCGCGCCGACCACGGCGACTACCACCATGATGGCGCCCGCGGTGACGATGTCGGCCCGGGTCCGCCGTTCCGGTTTGACCATGTGCGGTCGGTTCAGCCCGCCGTCGCAGTGACCGCCGGATCGGCAGCCGTGTCGGAAGCGGAGCCGACGGCCGCACCCTGCTCGCCGCCCGTCTTACGGGGCCGGCGGCGGCGACGGCGACGACCGGAGTGGTCGGCGCCCTCGGCATCGGGGGAGGCCGTCTCGCCGACGGCTTCGATGCGCACCTCTGACCCTTCGACGTGCCCGGTAGCCGTCTGACCGCCGCGGGTGCGGCGCCGCGAACGGCTGCGGGTACGGGGCTTGTCCTCGCCCGCGGTGCCGGCGTCGGCTCCGGCCGAACCCGAACGGGTCCGTTCCCGGCGCGCCGACGACGACTTCACCGGCGACTTCTTCGGTGCACCGACGGTGCCCTTGGCGTCAGTCGGGATGTCGAGCTCTTCGTAGAGGTGTGGGGAGCTCGAGTAGGTTTCCGCGGGCTCCGGGCACTCCAGGCCCAGGGCCTTGTCGATCATCGCCCAGCGCGGCAGCTCGTCCCAGTCGACCAGCGTCACCGCGATACCGGTCTTGCCGGCGCGGCCGGTGCGGCCGATGCGGTGCACGTAGGCCTGCTCGTCATCGGGGATCTGGTAGTTGATGACGTGCGTGATGTCGTCGATGTCGATGCCGCGGGCGGCGACGTCGGTGGCCACCAGCACGTCGACATCACCGCTACGGAACCCGGCCAACGCCTTCTCGCGGGCGCCCTGACCGAGGTCACCGTGCACGGCGCCGACCTTGAAGCCGCGCTCGGCCAGCTCGTCGGCAACCTTCTGGGCGGTGCGCTTAGTGCGGGTGAAGACCATCGTCGCGCCGCGGCCGGTGGCCTGCAGGATCCGGCTGACCATCTCGACCTTGTCGAGTGCGTGTGCGCGGTAGACGAACTGCTCGGTGGTGTCATGGGTGGCCGCCGAATGCGGGGCCTCTGCCCGGATGTGCGTCGGCTGGTTCATGAAGGTGCGGGCCAGCGTGATGATCGGGTCCGGCATGGTGGCCGAGAACAGCATTGACTGGCGGGTGTCCGGGGTCAGCCGCAGGATGCGCTCGATGTCGGGCAGGAAGCCCAGGTCGAGCATCTCGTCGGCCTCGTCGAGCACCAGCACGCTCAAGCCGCCGAGCTGCAGGTGCCCCTGCTGCGCGAGGTCGAGCAGCCGGCCGGGCGTGCCGACGACCACGTCGGCTCCGCTGCGCAGCGCCTCGATCTGCGGCTCGTAGGGACGACCGCCGTAGATGGACACCACCGAGAACGGGCGGTCTTTGCCCTCCGGGGTGGATGCGGTCAGATACTTCGAAGCGCCGGCGAGGTCGTCGAAGACCTGCAGACACAGCTCACGGGTGGGCACCACGATGAGGGCGCGGGGGATTCCGTTGAGCGGGCGTTCGGTGTCCGTGGTGATGCGATGCATCAGCGGAACGCCGAATGCGAACGTCTTGCCCATACCGGTGCGGGCCTGACCGATCAGGTCGTCGCCGGCCAGCGCCAGCGGCAGGGTTAGTTCCTGGATGGCGAATGCGTGCTCGATGCCGCGGTCGGCCAGGGCGCGGACGATCTCGTCGCGGACACCGAGCTCGGCAAATGTGTGATTGTGGGGATGTAACGGGGTCATGCGTTTGGGGCAGTGCCTTTCAGTTTCAGTCGAGGTCCATCCGGAAATCGATTCCGTATGGCAACTCCGGAGTGGGTCGTCGTCCCGGTCCTCGGCGCGTATTTGCTCCACGCGCGCACGAGTTTGGGTGAAACGACTCCTGGCTCCGGTCCGACACTGAAATGCCGACCCTGGCCGAATTCGCCGGCCCTGCAACACTGACTACTTCAGCTTGAGCGGGCCTACTGCGTGCACGCACACTTCTTTTGGTCAACGACGGAAGTCGTCGTCCAGCACTATCATACCTGGTCACCTCGAAAGGCCTGGAATTCGGCGCCGGGGGTGGATTCGGCTGGAAGTTTCACCGGCAGGAACAACTAGAGTTGGCCCATGAGCACGACGCGTGTGGAATCGACCGAACCAGTGCCCGGCCAGAGTTCTCCAGCGCCTTCGGTGCCCGCCGATC
>DASUGW010000171.1:0-21624 GCA_036273805.1 Mycobacterium sp. | reverse complement strand
CGGGCTGAGCCGCAAGGAGTTCGCGTCCCGCATCGGGGTGCCCAGCGACGACCTGGCGCTGTACCTGGAGGCGCGGGTGAGTCCGCCGGCCTCGCTGGTGATCCGCATGCGGCGGCTGTCGGACCGGTTCGCCCGGATCCGCACACACCGCCCCGGCACGAACTGAGCCCCGCGCAGCGCTGCGAGGCACAAGCAGGGCGAATGAGCGAGCACGATGGAGGAGCGCGTCAGATGACCGAACTGTCCCGCATCTTGCACGACACCCGGACCATTGCGGTGCTGGGTGCGTCGGCCGATCCGGCGCGACCGAGCAACGAGGTCTACCGATACCTGGTGTCCACCGGCGCCTACGAGGTGTACCCCGTCAACCCGACGATCAGCGAAATAGACGGTGCGCCAACCTATCCGAGCCTGGCGGAGCTCCCAGTGGCGCCGGATCTCGTCGATGTCTTCCGACGCATCGAGCAACTGCCCGCCGTGCTCGCCGAGGTCCTCGCTCTTCCGGTGCGGCCGAAGACCCTCTGGCTGCAGCTCGGACTGGTCGACGACGACGTGGCCCGCGAGGCCGAGGCGGCCGGCATCACGGTGGTGATGGACCGTTGTCTGAAGGTCGACCACCAGCGATACGCGTAGCCGCGGCCGGCGCCGGTATCAGCTCTGGTTGATAGGTGCGACGTCGACCACCAGCCAGCGCCCGTCGACCTTGGCCAGCGAGACCCGCAGTGCGAGCACCGCCCGGCTGGGTTGTTGCCCGGGAGCGGTCTGCGTCCCACGCATCACCACGGCGACGCTGGCAGCGCGCGGGCCCAGAGCCTCGATGCCCGCCGAGATGGTCTGCGCGTGGGCCGAAATATTCTTGCGCACAAGGCTTTCGGTCGACTTGCCGAAGTTGGCCCGAAACGACGCGGCCTGATCCGGTGCCATCAGGGCAGCGGCGCGGTCGATGGACGACTGCGGATCCTGCGGCGAGAAGGTGGCCGTCGCCTCCGACACCGCGGTGGCCAGCCGCACCACGTCGCCGGCATCTGCGCGCAGGGTGCGATCCGGGACGGTCCAGTGCGTGTACCCGACCGCGGCGGCGGCCACCAGGCTCACCGCCGCCAGCGCGGCAACACCCAGCCGCAGCCGCGGCCCGTCGTCGTCGGTGCCCACGGTCACGTGGTCCCGGCGGGCCAGGTAGACGTTGACGAGGACGCCCTCGACGACCAGCAGGCTCAGCATGGAGGCAACCGCCACCCACCAGGCCGGCCAGCCGAGGACCACCCCGATGAGCATCAGCCCGGCGATCGCCGCCAGAGGCGCGGCGACGTCGAAGAGCAGCACCCGTACCGCGTTCCTCATCGCATCGACACCAATCGTGAGATGAGCGGCTTGCCATCGACATCGGAGACGTCGAGTCGCAGGTTCCAACGGACGGTCTGAGGCTGGCCGCCCGCGTTCTGGCGTACCGACGTCGCGACCACCAGCACGGTGTCCGTCCGGCCGGCCATACCCGGCGGCAGGGCCGCGTCGGCCGACGCGGGACCGCCGCCGGTGCCCTCGACGTCTATGTCGTGGTGAACCTTTTCGAGCGCCACCGACTCAATGTGCCCGGTGGTGGTCGACTGCAGTGTCTGCACCACCTCCCGGTAGGGCTTCACCGACGCCTCGAAATCCGCGTTGAGTTCACCGACGGTGCCGTCGTGCAGCTTCCCCAGGCTGGCCTCGACGTTGTCCTTGTTCATGTTGATCAGGACGTTCGTCCAGTCGGCGGCGGCCTGCAACGCATCGGTCTGCTGGATCCGTTCGGCGACGTCGCGGTGGTGTCCCGACCAGATCACCCCGGACAGCACACCCGCGGCGACCGCCAGTACCCCCAGTGCCGCCGCAGCCACGCCGTACCCGGAGATGACGGGGCCCCGAGACTCTCCGGTGGCCTCTGCCGGCGGCTCGGCCGCCGGTGCGGGCCGGCCTTCTTGGGGGGTCGGCTCACCGTCGAACATGGCCGTGAGGGTACCCGGCGATGTCTGGAACACTGGCAGGGTGACCACGCAGACATCGGCAGCAATCGGCGAAGCCCGTCCCTCCGGCCTGGACCTGAGTTATGTCGACGCGCACGCCCGACCTCAGGACGACCTCTTCGGCCACGTCAACGGCCTCTGGCTCACCGAGTACGCGATCCCGCCGGACCGCGCCACCGACGGCGCTTTCCGGTTGCTGTTCGACCGGGCCGAGGAGCAGGTGCGCGACCTGATCACCGAAGCGGCTGCCAGTGGGTCGGCCACCGGTACCGACGAACAGCGCATCGGCGATCTGTACGCGAGCTTCACCGACACCGACACTGTGGAGCGAATCGGCATCGCACCGCTGCTCGAGGAGTTGGCGGCCATCGACGCCGCACCCGACGCAGTCGCGCTGGCATCAGCGGTCGGCGGCCTGCAGCGCACCGGTGTGGGCGGCGGCTTCGGTGTGTACGTGGACACCGATTCCAAGGATTCCTCGCGGTACCTGATGCATGTGTCGCAGTCCGGCATCGGCCTGCCCGACGAGTCGTATTACCGGGACGCGGCGCATTCGGAGATTCTGGCCGCCTACCCGGAGCACATCGCCCGGATGTTCGCCCTGGTGTACGGCGGCGAGCAGACGGAGTGGGCTGACACCGCGGACCGCATTGTCGGGCTGGAGGCCAAACTTGCTGCCGCGCACTGGGACGTGGTGAAGCGTCGCGACGCCGACCTCAGCTACAACCTGCGCCGTTTCGCCGAACTGCCCACTGAGGCACCCGGATTCGACTGGAACGGCTGGATCGCCGCCATCGGCACCACAGCGGATAGGGCCGCTGAACTCGTTGTGCGCCAACCGGATTACCTCACCGCATTTGCGGCGCTGTGGGCCGGCGAGGACCTCGAGGATTGGAAGCGCTGGGCGCGGTGGCGGCTGATTCATGCCCGTGCCGGCATGCTCACCGATGCGCTTGTCGCCGAAGACTTTTCGTTCTACGGCCGAACCCTGAGCGGGACCGAGGAGATCCGCGAACGGTGGAAGCGCGGTGTCGCACTGGTGGAGAGCCTGATGGGCGACGCCCTGGGCAAGCTCTACGTCGCCCGCCACTTCCCGCCCGAGCACAAGGCGCGGATGGACGTGCTGGTAGCCAATCTGCGCGAGGCCTACCGGGTCAGCATCACCAACCTGGACTGGATGACGCCGGAGACGCGGGAGCGGGCGCTGACCAAGCTCGACAAGTTCACCGCGAAAATCGGTTACCCCGCAAGGTGGCGCGACTACTCGAAGCTTGTTGTGCACCGCGACGACCTCTACGGCAACTACCGGCGCGGCTACGAGGTGGCCTATGACCGCGAACTGGACAAACTCGGCGCGCCGGTGGATCGCGACGAGTGGTTCATGACCCCGCAGACCGTCAACGCCTACTACAACCCGGGCATGAACGAGATCGTGTTCCCGGCCGCCATCCTGCAGCCGCCATTCTTCGACGCCGACGCAGACGACGCGGCCAACTATGGCGGAATCGGCGCGGTGATCGGCCACGAAATCGGCCACGGGTTCGACGACCAGGGTGCCAAGTATGACGGCGACGGCAACCTGATCGACTGGTGGACCGACGCCGACCGCAGCGAATTCGGCTCTCGCACAAAGGCCCTCATCGAGCAGTACGACGAGTTCACACCGAGGGAACTGCAGGGCGCCCAGGTGGATGGCCATCACGTCAACGGCGCGTTCACCGTCGGGGAGAACATCGGGGACCTCGGCGGGCTGTCCATCGCCCTACTGGCGTACCGGCTGTCGCTGGGTGACGCGCAGGCCCCGATGATCGACGGGTTGACCGGTGTGCAACGGGTCTTCTACGGCTGGGCACAGGTGTGGCGGACGAAATCCCGTGACGCCGAAGCAATCCGGCGACTGGCCACCGATCCGCATTCGCCGCCGGAGTTCCGGTGCAACGGCGTGGTCCGCAACATCGACGAGTTTTACGACGCCTTCGACGTCACCGCTGCCGACGAGCTGTTCCTGGCGCCCGAGCAGCGCGTGCGTATCTGGAACTGACCTTCCTGCGGCGGCCAAACGTAAAATCGCCCGAAACCCAACGGGTTTCGGGCGATTTTGCGTTTACGCGGATTTCCCGGCTAGAACATCTGCCAGTCGGAGCCACCGTCGGGCTGGTTGTACCAGCCGCCACCGGTGTTCTTGATGACGACGGGATCACCACTGCCGAAGTTGTCGTAGAACCACTGGGCGTTGGCAGGGCTGAGGTTGATGCAGCCATGGCTCGTGTTGCTCTTGCCCTGCTGGGCCACCGACCACGGTGCGCTGTGTACGAACGCCCCGGAGTTGTCGATCCGCACGGCGTTCTGCACCGTCAGCTTGTAGCCCTCCGGGGAACTCACCGGCACGCCGTAGGTGGACGAGTCCATGACGACCGAGGCGAACTTCTCGAGCACGTAGTAGGTGCCGTTCTTCGTCTCGTGCTTGCCGTCGGGCCGGCCCATCGAGACCGGGAACGTCTGCTCCAGCTTGCCGTTACGCATGATCTGCATCTGGTGGCTCTTGTCATCGACCGTGGCCACCAGATAGTCACCGGTGCGGAAGCTCGATTTGGTGCCGGCGGCGTCGATGTTCACCACGGTGTTGGCCGGCCAGAAGTCCTGCGGTCGCCAGCGCACCTGCGTGTCGTTGACCCAGTAGAACCGGCCGGGCACCGGAGGCACCGACGAGATGTGGATGGCGCTCTCGGCCAGTTTTCGGTCCGCGATCGGCACCGCGAAGTTGATGTAGATCGGCTTCGCGACGCCCACCATCGACCCGTTGACCGGATTGAACGTCGGCGGTCGGAACGGCGCGGTGCCGGTGAACGGCAGCGGGTTCTGGCCGGCCGGAGTACCGGGCGGAATGATCTGCGGCTGCACCTGGCCCGGCGGCGCGAACGGATCCGCCGGCGCCGGCGGCAACGCCTGGATCGCCTGCGTGCGCGGGTCACCCGGCGCGAACGGGTAGTTGTTCACCGGCGGCGGCGCGGCCGGAGCGGCGGCCACCGGTTCGGCAGGGGCCTGAGCCGGAGCGGGCGGAATGTCCGCCACACCGGGGTCGGCAGGGGCCACATTCGGGTCCGGATCGGCAAGTGCCGGCACCGAGCCAAACACCAGGCCAGCGGTCAGTCCCACCGCACCGAACGTCGCCGCCAGCGCGCGTTGCGCTCGCTGTCGCATACGAAAACCTCCATGTAGATCTGTTTTCCAGTGTCGCACAGCCCGTCGGCCAGCTACCCTTGCCGACGCTGCGCCGCCCGTGTGGCGACGTCGTGCAACCGGCGTGCTCAACCTGCCGTGGATATCGGAATCAGCAGGTACTTCTGTTACGGGCGACGCAACCTGTACATCTGATGTGAACTTCGCCTCTACGCCGCCGGAGCCCGCAAAAATTGCCGCCGGGCAACCTCCGGGGCGCGCTGCGGCTAACTGCGAACGAGCCGCGCGATCGCGGCGGATGCCTCTGCCAGTTTGCGCTCGGCCTCGTCCCCGCCCTGGGCGACCGCATGGCTGACGCAGTGGCCCAGGTGCTCGTCGAGCAGGCCGAGCGCCACCGACTGCAGGGCGCTGGTGACCGCGCTGATCTGCGTCAGCACGTCGATGCAGTACTTGTCGTCGTCGATCATCTTGGCGATGCCCCGAACCTGCCCCTCGATGCGACGGAGCCGACGGGCGTAGTCGTCCTTGTTGGGCGAGTATCCGTGTGCCCCGGCTTGCTCGGCTGCCGCGCTCATGGCTGGCCCGCCAGCATCTTCTGCATCTGGTCGATCTCGGCCTGCTGACCGCTGACGATGTTCTGCGCCAGTTGTTTGGCGTCGACGTTGCGCCCACTGGCCAGCTCGGTCTTGGCCATCTCGACGGCGCCCTGGTGGTGGGCGATCATCGACTGCAGCCACAGTTTGTCGAATTCGGCCCCCTGCAGCGTCTTCAGCTTGGCCATGGTGGCGTCATCGACCATGCCGTTCATGGCCATCCCGCCGTGATCCATGGTGGTGGTCGGCGCCGCGCCTGCGGATTCCCCGCCGTTCCACTGCACCAGGAAGGCCTTCATGGTGGAGATCTCCGGCTGCTGGGCGGCCTCTATCTGTTGTGCCAACGTCTTCAGCTCCGCATTCGTCGAACGATCTGGAACCAGCGCCGCCAATTCGAGGGCCTGCTGGTGATGCGGGATCATGTGCGTCACGAAGGTGACGTCGGCCGCGTTGGAGTCGGCGGGTGCGCCGGTGATCAGCGGGGCATTGGTGTCGGTGTGGCCGGCGTGGTCATCGTGTGAGGTGGTGTTTCCGCCGCAGGCGGTGACGAAGAAGGCCAGGACAGCTGCGCACAGCAGTGCGAAGCTGCGGCCCGCCAGGCGTGGCGCTGGACGGAAGCGGCTCGGTGACGAAGTCATGGCTCCACCGTACCCGATACCCCTGAGGGGTATAGAGAACAGTTCGGGCCACCGATACACCAGGGGCGCAATGCAGGCAATTGAAGCGGGGGCATAATTCTGTGATGCCCTCAGCTCCCGATATGAAACCGCGCTCCCGTGACGTTACCGATGGTCTGGAGAAGACTGCCGCCCGCGGAATGTTGCGCGCGGTAGGCATGGGTGACGACGACTGGGTCAAACCGCAGATCGGTGTCGGCTCGTCGTGGAACGAGATCACCCCGTGCAACATGTCCCTGCAGCGCTTGGCGCAGAACGTCAAGGAAGGCGTCTTCGAGGCGGGTGGCTACCCGCTGGAGTTCGGCACCATCTCGGTGTCCGACGGCATCTCCATGGGCCACGAGGGCATGCACTTCTCGCTGGTGTCCCGCGAGGTGATCGCCGACAGCGTCGAGACCGTGGTGCAGGCCGAACGCCTCGACGGCACAGTGCTGCTGGCCGGCTGCGACAAGTCGATCCCCGGCATGCTGATGGCCGCCGCCCGACTGGACCTGGCTTCCGTGTTCTTCTACAACGGCTCGATCATGCCGGGGGTCGCCAAGCTCACCGACGGCACCGAGAAGGAAGTCACCATCATCGACGCCTTCGAGGCGGTCGGAGCCTGTGCGCGCGGCCTGATGAGCCGCGAAGACGTCGACATCATCGAACGGGCCATCTGTCCCGGCGAGGGCGCCTGCGGCGGCATGTACACCGCCAACACAATGGCGTCGGCCGCCGAGGCGCTGGGCATGTCACTGCCGGGCAGCGCGTCTCCGGTCGCCGTCGACAAGCGGCGCGGCGAATACGCGCGCCGCTCCGGCGAGGCCGTCGTCGAGATGCTGCGGCGCGGCATAACCGCCCGTGACATTCTCACCAAGGAGGCGTTCGAGAACGCCATCGCCGTGGTGATGGCATTCGGCGGCTCCACCAACGCCGTGCTGCACCTGCTGGCCATCGCCTGGGAGGCCAAGGTCGACCTGACGCTCGCGGACTTCACCCGCATCGGGCAGAAGGTGCCACACCTGGCTGACGTGAAACCGTTCGGCCGGCACGTGATGAAGCATGTCGACGAGATCGGCGGCGTGCCCGTCGTCATGAAGGCACTGCTGGATGCCGGGCTGCTGCACGGTGATTGCCTCACCGTGACCGGCCAGACCATGGCCGAGAACCTCGCCCACATCGAGCCGCCGGATCCCGACGGCAAGGTGCTGCGCGCGATGAACAACCCGATCCACCCCACCGGCGGCATCACAATCCTGCACGGTTCGCTGGCGCCCGAAGGTGCGGTGGTGAAGTCTGCGGGCTTCGACTCCGACGTGTTCGAAGGCACCGCAAGGGTTTTCGAGCGAGAGCGGGCCGCCCTCGACGCACTAGAGGACGGCACCATCACGCACGGCGACGTCGTCGTCATCCGCTACGAGGGTCCCAAGGGCGGGCCCGGTATGCGCGAGATGCTGGCCATCACGGGCGCCATCAAGGGCGCCGGTCTGGGCAAGGACGTGCTGCTGATGACCGACGGCCGGTTCTCCGGTGGTACCACCGGTCTGTGCGTGGGGCACATCGCGCCCGAGGCCGTGGACGGCGGGCCCATCGCGTTCATCCGCGACGGCGACCGGATCCGCCTCGACGTGGCGAACGGCACGCTCGACCTGCTTGTCGATGAGGCCGAATTCGATTCTCGCAAAAAGGATTTCAAACCGCTGCCGCCTACCTACACCACCGGCGTGCTGGCCAAGTACACCAAGCTGGTGGGCTCGGCCGCCGTCGGCGCAGTCTGCAGCTGACCCACACGTTCCTCCCGCGAGCGGCCGTGTCTGTACGCAACACACCGTGTCACCGCGTACAAATGCGGTCGCTCGCGCAGGCAGGGTCAGTGCTTGGCGTCAGCTCTTGACCAAAGAAACTGCGAAGCCATCCCATCCCTTGGCGCCGACCGTCTGGATCGCCGCGGTGTCCAGCCGCGGGTGCCGGCCCATCATCGCCAGCATGTCGCGGACGGCCCGGGCCTGCAGGTCATCCCGGGCCGGGTCGAACACCCGGCCGGCACGGACCACGTTGTCGACGACGATGACCGTCCCCGAACGGCCGAGTTCGATCGCCCACTGCACATAGGCGGAGTTGTTCTCCTTGTCGGCGTCGATGAACACGAAGTCGAAGGACCCGCCCAGGTTCGGCAAGGTGTCCAGTGCCGCACCGACGATGACCTCGACGCGATCGTCGACACCTGCCCGGCGCAGGTTGCGTGCCGCGACATCGGCATGGTGCTGTTCGCATTCCAGCGTGACCACGCGGCTTTCCGGGCCGGCTGCCCTGGCCAGGCAGATGGTGCTGTATCCGCCGAGCGTCCCGATCTCGAGAACGCGGTGCGCTCCCGCCATCCGCACCAGCAAGCCCAGGAAATGTGCGGCCTGGGGCGAAACCTCGATGGGTGGCAGACCCGCGGCTGCGCTGTCGGCCAGCGCTTCGGCCAGCGCCCAATCATGCTTGAACAGCAGGTCGTCGAGCAGACTGTCGACGGCCTGCGCGGTCGGTTCGCTCACACAACTACCGTAGCCGCACTCCCTCCTTGGCGTACACCACCCGCAGCACATGTCCAACTTCCGGACCCATGACGATCTCCGCAAGTTCACAGAACGTCCACGCGAACTCACCGCCGTGCGCGGGGCCCTGCGGACTGAGGTGGTGGGCTATCTCGTGCAACACCACCAGTTCCCGCAGAGCCCACCGGCCGGACCCATCCGGCACCGCGATAACCGCTGTGGCGCCGTCGTTTTCGTAGTGTGCGGCGGTGGCGCCACGCCGGGTCCGCACCCCGAGCTGCTCCGGTTGCCAACGCAGGCGCACCCCGGGAAGTGACAGCACTCGGTCAACGTATGCACCCACGGCATCCATGGAGGCGAAACGTGCTTCCGGCGGCAACGTCAACTGGGTGCCGAAGAAGTCGATCGCCCGTGACGCGTGCTCGGCCGCGCGGTCGAACAGCGTGCGGACGAACTGCTCGGCGGCGTACACCCGAGCCCGCTGGGCATCGCGCGCATTCACCGCTGCAGTGGCGTCCTCGCCCCCGGCAGTTCGGGACTGGCGCCGAGGCGGGCCCGTTGCCCGGCCCGGTCGCCGGCCCGCCGGGCGGCCGACGAATACCCTGCGCTGGCGCGCTGCGCCTGCCACGTGCCGCGGGCCTTCGTATTCGCGCGGTAGTGGTCTCGCAGTTCGATGTCCTTGTTGCGCAACGCCAATGCCGTTCCCGGAGCGGTGAGCTCGTTACGCCGAGCCTCTTGCTGGGCTTCTTCACGTGCCTGTGCCAGCCGCTGCCCGATCCGCGCACCGAACGCAAGCTGGAAGTTCAGCCGGGCGGTGATGGTCGGCGTCGGCCGGTGCGCGCCCGTGGACAGGTAGGCGTCGCAGGCGCGAACCATCTGCACCACAAGGCTCGCGTAGAGGGCGTGGGTCGCGTCGAGATCCTCCGGGAAGCCATAGGCGTACACGTAGGACGAGTTCGACGCGACGTCGCAGCGCACGTCATTGGCATTGGCGATCACAGCGAACAGCTGGACATAGGTCCGCAGCCCGCGGGTTCCGGGGTCACCGATAGTGACGGTGCGCTGTGCCGGTGCCTGCGCGGCTTCGCGTTTGTTGCTATGCGAGCGCGCCACGGCGAGGTCGATCGAGGTCGCGGTGGCCAGTCGTTGCGCTGCGGCCATGAACGCCTCGGCTTCGTGGGCGTTGTCGGTTCCCTCGGCCTGGCGTAGCAGTGCGGCGATGCGCGCCAGCATCTTGTCGTCGGTCATTGCGCCACGAAGGTATCGAGGGCGACCGACAACTGCGCGGACAGCGGACCGCCCTTGGCGTAATTGGCGACGTTATCGGTGGGATCGTCGCGCAGGACATGGTTGACACCCTTGAGGTGCACCTGGGTCAGCTTGGTGTGCGCCAGCGCCTCGGCCAGCGGCGTGATGTCCGCACAACTGGCCTGGGAATCCGCGTCCGAGCAGGTAAGCAGGACTGGTGTGGCGGCGGGTATGCGGGCGGCTTGGGCCAGCGGATCGATCCGGTCGGCCTCGACGACGGCCTTGACGTTGCCGGGGTTGAGGATTGCACTGAGCCCGTCGGGCAATGGCGCCGACGGGGCCGCGCCTGTCGTGCGCGCTACGGTCACCGCGTCCTGCCACGCAGCGAGCACCTGATCGGCCTGCGGCGGGGTCTTGCTGCCCGCTTTGACCGCCGCCGCGGTGTCGTTGCGCACCCGCGCGCTGATCAGGTCCAGGTAGCGCCCCGGCAGCGGTTGCAGCAGACCCAGCGAATGGACTTTCGGCGCGTCGGTGGCGGCGTCGGTGGCCAGCGCCATCGCGTGCGTCGTGCCCTCTCCCAGCCCGTAGACCGAGATGCGAGCGCCGTCGACGCCGGATTGTGCGGCCAGGAAACGGATCGCGGCCTTGGCACCGTCGGTGTACACCGAGCTGCCCACATCCTGCGGCCGGCCCGCATACGGGCCCAGATCCGTTTTGCCCGTGCCGATCTTGTCGTAACGGAGGCTGGCGATGCCGTGATCGGACAGGTACTCGGCGAGTTGGCGCATGTTCCCGATGGCACCGGCGACGGCGTTGTCGCCATTGCGGTCGGTGGCGCCGCTCTCCGAGATCAGCAGGGCCGCAGGGCCCTTCTGCCCGCCGGGATGACGCAGGGTGCCGTGGATCGTCAGGCCGGCGGCGTCGAACGTCACCTCATCGTCGGTCCAGGCGTTCGTGGCCCGCGATGAACAGCCGACCACCAGGGATAGCAGCAAAAAGAGAAGGGCTGCAAAAACTTTGACGTTCCGCGTCAAATCCGCGCCTCAATCCACGCCACGACGTCGTCCAGCACCCGGTCCTTTTCCGGCTCATTGAAGACCTCATGGTAGAGACCGGGGTAAATCTTGAGGTGCACGTCTTCCGACGACACGCACTCGACCAGGCGCTTGCTGCCCTCGGGGGAAATCAGATGATCTTCGCTGCCGTGCACCACCAGCAGCGGCTTGCTCAGCGTGCGGGCGCGCTGCGGCATGGTTTCCCCCACGCACAACAACGCCCGGGCGATACCGGCCGGCACCTTGCCATGCCAGACCAGCGGATCGGACTTGTAGGCGGCCACCACCGCCGGATCGCGGGACACCGCGTTGGCGTCCAACTGCTGAACCGGGGCGCCGGGCGCCAACCTACCCAGTACCTTGCCCACCACCGCCATCAACGGCGACACGTCTTCGTTGGCGGCCACGGCCGGTCCCGACAGCACCACCACGTCGTAGTCGGCCGGGTGCTCGGCGGCGTAGGCGAAGACGATCCCGCCGCCCATGCTGTGCCCGAGCACGATTTTCGGCAGCCCCGGGTATTCGCGGTCGGCGATACCCACCAGCGTCCCGAAATCTCCGGTGTACTCCGACATGTCCTTCAGCCGGACGCGTTTGCCCCCGGAGCGGCCATGACCGCGGTGATCCAATGCATACGTCACCAGACCGGCGCCGGCGAACCGGCGTGCCACGTGGTGGTAGCGGCCGGCGTGTTCACCGAGCCCATGCGAGAGCACCACGACGGCCCGCGGGGGTACCGCCGGGACCCAGGTGTCGTAGACGATGCGCTGTCCACCGACACCATCGAAGGTCCGTTCGGTGCGGGTGGCGCCCACTTCTGTCACCTCAGCAGCCTAACCGCCCCTCCCCTTCGCAGCTCAGGTCCGTCGTCGGGAGTTGTCGGGCCACCTGCGTAAGCTCGGCTCCGTGAGCGTCCTCGCCGATGGACCAGACTCCCGCGACACGTTTCTCGCCGACGCCCAGCGGTACCGGCGCGAGTTGCTCGCGCACTGCTACCGGATGACCGGCTCGCTGCATGACGCCGAAGACCTGGTCCAGGAGACATTTCTGCGGGCCTGGAGGGCCTACGACAACTTCGAGGGCAAAGCCACGGTGCGCACCTGGTTGCACCGCATTGCCACAAACACCTGCCTGACCGCCCTCGAGGGCCGGGCCCGCCGGCCGCTGCCGACCGGCCTGGGCGCCCCGAGCTCGGATCCGACCGGCGAACTCGAGACGCGCCCCGAGGTGCCGTGGCTGGAGCCGCTACCCGACGGCGCCGCCGCGGCGGACGATCCGCTGGCGATCGTGGGTTCGCGGGAGTCTGTGCGGTTGGCGTTCGTCGCCGCGCTGCAGCACCTCTCGCCGCGCCAACGCGCCGTCCTGGTGCTCCGGGAGGTGCTGCAGTGGAAGGCCGCAGAGGTCGCCGAGGCGGTCGGCACCAGTACCGCCGCCGTCAACAGTCTGCTGCAGCGCGCCCGCGCGCAACTGGACGCGGTGGGCCCCAGCGCCGAGGATCGGCTGGACGCACCGGAGTCCCCGGCGGCCCGCGCGCTGCTCGCTCGCTACGTCGCCGCGTTCGAGGACTACGACATCGACGCATTGGTGGAGATGTTCACCGAGGACGCGGTGTGGGAGATGCCACCGTTCACCGGCTGGTATCGCGGGCCGCAGACCATTGTCGACCTCATCCACCACAACTGCCCGGCCGAGAACGCCGGAGACATGCGGATGCTGCCGCTCACTGCCAACGGCCAGCCGGCCGCGGCGATGTACATGCGCAACCCACAGACCGGGGTACACGAAGCCTTCCAGTTGCACGTGCTCGACGTCACGGATGGCGCCGTGACCCACGTGGTGGCGTTCTTGGATACCTCGGTGTTCCCGAAATTCGGCCTGCCCGAACGGCTTTAGCCCCTCACGGATGCACCTGGGCCCAGGCGTCGTGCAGGGTTGCCGCGGAAGCTCGCAGGCCCTCGAGTTCGGTTGCGGACAGCGGGATTTCGAGTACCTGCCCGGCACCGGTAGCCGAGACCACCGTGGGCAGCGACAGACACACGTCGTTGATACCGTAGATCCCGGTCTGCACCGTCGACACCGGCAGAACGCGGTGCTGGTGGCCACGGATCGCCTCGATGATGCGCGCCGTGGACAAGCCGATCGCGAGGTTGGTGGCCCCTTTGCCTTCGATGATCTCGTAGGCCGCATTGACGACGTCGTGTGAAATCTTCGCCTGCGTGGCGTCGTCGAAGATCAGCTTGCCGTCCTTGCGGAACTCGCGCGCGGGGACGCCGCCGACCGACACACTCGACCACAGCGAGATCTCCGAGTCGCCGTGCTCACCGACGATGAACCCGTGCACGTTGGCGACGGCCAGGTCGGCCAACTCGGCGATGAGGTACCGAAATCGACTGGAGTCCAACACCGTTCCGGATCCGAAGATCCGGCCCGGCGGCAGGTCGACGGAGGCCTGGGCGGCATAGGTGATGACATCGACCGGATTGGTCACAAAGACGATGACAGCGTCCGGCGACAGTTCGAGCAGTTTGGGTGTGAGTTCCTGAGCCATGGCCACGTTGGTCGCGGCCAGCTCCAGACGCGTCTGCCCCGGCTTCTGCTTGGCGCCGGCGGTGACGACCACGATCTGCGATCCGGCCGTCACGGCGAGGTCGTCGCCGCCATCGATCGGACAATGCGGGACGAATTGGCTGCCGTGGTTGAGGTCGAGCACCTCGGCGCGGACCTTCTTCGCGAAGATGTCGTAGAGCCCCAGCGAGGCGGCGGATCCGCGAATCAGGCAGGCATAGGCGATCGCCGTTCCGACGCTGCCCATGCCGACGATAGAGACCTTGCCGGTTCGATCAGGTTCAGTAGGCACCCGACCATCATCGCCGGAAGGCTCACTCGCTGCTAGGGATCAGACACAAAATGGCCCGGGCTCCGTGGAGCCCGGGCGATCCGGTGTCTGTTCGAAACCGCTGCTACTTCGGTGGCATCCGGATGCCGCCGTCGACGCGAACGACTTCGGCGTTCATGTACGAGTTGGTGATCAACTCGACGACCATCGAGGCCAATTCCTCGGGCTTGCCCAGGCGGTGCGGGAAGAGCACCGACTCTCCGAGCTTGGCCTTGAACGCCTCCGACGCTTCGCCTTCGCCGTAGATCGGGGTGTCGATCAAACCGGGAGCGACGGTGTTGACACGGACGCCGACGGCCGACAAGTCGCGGGCCACCGGCAGGGTCAGGCCGACGACGCCACCCTTGGACGACGAGTACGCGGCCTGCCCGATCTGCCCGTCGAAAGCGGCAACGCTGGTCATGTTCACGATCGCGCCACGCTCACCGGTGTCGGTGGGGTCCAGACGACCCATCGCGGTGGCCGCGATGCGGATGCAGTCGAAGGTGCCGACCAGGTTGATCTCCAGCACCTTCTTGTAGGCGTCCAGGTTGTGCGCCGACGCGAACTCGCCGTCCTTGCCGATGGTGCGCTGGGCCCAGCCGATGCCGGCCGAGTTCACCAAGGCACGCAGCGGCCCCAGGTCGGCGGCGGTGTTGACCGCGTCGATGATCTGGTCGGTGTTGGTGACGTCGACGGTGACGAACGCGCCGCCGATCTCGTGGGCGAGTGCCTCGCCCTTGTCTGCCTGCAGGTCGGCGACGACGACCTTGGCGCCCTTGGCGGCCAGCTGGCGGGCCGTGGCCGCACCGATACCTGATGCGCCACCGGTGACGATTGCGCTTGCTCCGTTGATATCCACGCCCACAGCCTAGGACGGCGAATGCCCTCTACCAACGAGTGGGTCGGCGCGGTCTTGACGTCACCCTGGTGCGTCGAGTCGTTCGAGCACCTCGGGCAGCCACTGGCGCAGCGCCCTGGCCTGCGCCGGCGACATCGGGCCGAAGAACGTCGACCGCACCAACTCGGCGTGGCCGGGAGCGGCGGCGCGCAACTGACTTCGGCCGGCCGGCGTCAGTTCGACGCAGGCCCCGCGACCGTCGTCATCGGTTTCGGACCGCCGCACCAAACCCCGTTCACGCATTCGGCGCAGCTGATGCGACAGCCGGCTCTGCTCCCAGCCGAGCACCGCGCCCAATTCCCGGATCCGGCTGCGGCCCCCTTCGGAGAGCGCGACCAGCACGTCGTAATCGGCCAGCGTCATCCCGCACGCCTCATGCAACTGCCGGTTCATCGCCGTCTGCAATGCACCCACCACTCGCAGATAGTCCCGCCAGATGGTCTGTTCGTCGGCGTTCAGCCACATGGAATACATGATATGTCATCTATGTTGTGACAACTGCAAGACGTAGGCTGACTAGCAGCTTTCAAGGAGTGAACGCAGTGACATCCATGACCACACCGACCATCGACATCCGGCGTGCCGACGACCGGTTCAAGACCGAGATCGACTGGCTGGACTCCAAGCACTCGTTCTCGTTCAGCCACCACTACGACCCGTCCAACACCCACCACGGACTGCTGTTGGTCAACAACGACGACATCGTCACGCCCGGAATGGGATTCGAGACACATCCGCACCGTGACATGGAGATCGTCACCTGGGTGCTGCGCGGATCCCTGGTCCACCAGGACTCCACCGGCCACTCGGGTGTCATCTATCCCGGCCTGGCGCAGCGGATGTCTGCGGGCCGCGGCATCCTGCACTCGGAGAAGAACGACAGCTGGACGCTGACCGGTGACGAAAACCACAGTGAAACCGTGCATTTCGTGCAGATGTGGGTGGTCCCCGACGAGGCCGGGATCGATCCGGGCTATCAGCAACTCGAGATCGACGACGAGCTGCTCAAGGGAAACCTGGTGACCATTGCCTCCGGAATGCCCGAACACAAGGACGACACCGCAATCAGCATCCGCAACCGTTACGCGGCGCTGAAGGGCGCGCGACTGCAACCCGGGCAGGCCGTCGAATTACCCGAGGCGCCATACCTTCACCTCTTCGTCCCCCGCGGCACCGTCACGCTGGAAGGCGCCGGCGACCTGCACGAAGGTGACGCAGTCCGGTTCACCGCATCCGGCGGTCAGAAGGTGACGGCGATCGAACCGGCCGAGATCCTGGTCTGGGAGATGCACGCCGGCCTGGTGGCTTAGCTCACCACCGGTCGTCGGGCCGGGCAAACTCACCCGTCAGGGTGGGGACGAAGCGGCAATGGCGGGCATAGGGTGCGGCAATGACCTTGCCGTATCCCCGCCATGCCGCGACCGACCCCGGCGATCCCGGCAAACCCACGCGCACCGTGCGCTTCTGGGTTGTTCCGATCGTGCTGTCGGTCGCCGTACTGTCCGCGCTGGCCGGACTGTACTTGGGCGGCATCCTGAATCCGGCGACCAATCTGCGGCACTTCCCGGTGGCGGTGGTCAACGAGGACAACGGCCCGGTGGGCGCGCAGATCGTCGACGGCCTCGTCGGCGCACTGGATAAGGACAAGTTCGATGTTCGGGTGCTCTCTGCCGCAGACGCCGCACACCAGCTCGATACCGCGCAGCTCTACGGCGAGTTGCACATCCCGGCGGACTTCAGTTCCGCGCTGCAGACGTTCGCGGCGGCCTCGCTGCAACCCGGCCAGGCGACCAAGCCCGTCCTGACCGTGTCGACCAATCCCCGGGCCGGGACGCTGGGCGCCGGCATCGCCGGACAGACGCTGGGCACGGCCGCCGCGAAGGCCAACGAACAGATCGGCCAACGGGTTTCGTCGGAGGTGGCCCAACGCACCGGGGGTGCACCGGTGCCCGCGGGTGTGACGATGGCCCTGGCCCACCCCCTGGACGTGCAGACCGACGTGCACAACCCATTGCCCAACGGCACCGGGAACGGCCTGTCAGCCTTCTACTACGCGCTGCTGCTGTTGCTGGCCGGCTTCACCGGCAGCGTGGTGGTCAGCACACTGGTCGATTCGATGCTCGGTTATGTCCCAGCGGAGTTCGGCCCGGTCTACCGATTCGCCGAGCAGGCACAGATCTCCCGCTTCCGCACACTGCTGGCCAAATGGGCGCTGATGATCCTGCTGGCGTTGATCACCTCGGGGCTCTACCTTGCCATCGCGCACGGCCTGGGGATGCCGATACCCAGTGCGTGGGCGTTGTGGGGCTTCGGCGTTTTCACCATTGCCGCTGTCGGCATTACGGCCACATCGATGATCGCGGTGCTCGGAACGCTCGGGTTGTTGGTCAACATGCTGGTGTTCGTCATCCTCGGCCTGCCCTCGGCCGGTGCCACGGTGCCACTGCAGGCCGCGCCGCCGTTCTTCGGCTGGCTGGCGAAGTTCGAACCCATGCATCAAGTGTTCCTGGGGGTTCGCGCGTTGCTCTACCTCGGCGGTCGCGGCGACGCAGGACTGCATCAGGCGTTGTGGATGACGGCGGTGGGCCTGGTGATCGGCATCCTGCTCGGCGCCGTCGTCACCACGCTCTACGACCGCCGCGGCTACCACCGGATCCCGGGAGCCGTCACGGCCGCTCGCGCAGAATGAGTTGTGCTCAAACGAGATTGACGCAAGCGCGAGCGGCCCGTGCAGTCTGCGAGGCATAGCCACCGCCGAACAGCACCACGTGGGCCAGCAGCGGGTACAGCTGATGCAGCACCGTGCGCTCCCGCCAGCCGGGCCGCAGCGGGTTCACCTCCTGATAGCCCTCCAGCACGGCACCGAGGTGCGGACAACCGAACAACGCGAGCATCGCCAGGTCGGTTTCGCGGTGCCCGCCGTGTGCGGCCGGATCGATCAGGACGACGTCGCGGGCCGTCCACAGCAGATTTCCGCTCCACAGGTCGCCGTGCAGGCGCGCGGGAATGTCATCGACATCGAAATCGCCAGTGCAACAACGACTTATGACGTTTTCCAAGTCAGTGCAGGTGACCCGGTCCAGCCGCGGCCGGGCCTCCTCGAGCATCGGGCGCAGCCGCTCGGTCGCGTAGAAGCTGCCCCACCCGGCGTGGTGGCCATAGCTCATCGGCAACGGCTGCTGCAGCGGGCCGAAGAAGCCGGGGCCGGACCAACCCGCAGGTGGCGCACCGAATCCGCCGGCGCCGGCATTGTGCGTCTGGGCCAGTCGCGCACCGAACTCCCGGGCCGGTGTCGGGTCGGGCGGCGCGCTCGTCACGAATTCGAGCGTCAGACCGCTGCTGTCGTAGCCGATCACCTGCGCACAACGCGCTCCAGACGCAGCGTCGGCGAGCCAGCGCAACCCGGCGGCTTCGCACGCGAAGAAGCCGTCCGGGGCCGCGGGGTCAGCCTTGCGGAACGTCCGCACCGTCGCACCCGGTCTGCTCAGGGCCATCGGAGTCAGCGGGGTCGACGGGGTCATCAGCGCCTGCGGGCTCGGCCCCGAACCGGAAGATCAGCAGCGCCGCAAGCACCACCACCGCCGTCACGACGAACACCGGCGCCACCATGAAGCGCGTCATCGTCGCGCCGACGATCGCACCCGCGCACATTGTGATGACCACGCTGTAGCGAAGTCTCTCGCGTTCGCCGGTACCACCCGCCAGCCGCGAATCCACACCGATGCCCACGATGGTCGACGTCAGCACCGTAGTGCTCAGTTCCTGGACACCGAATTGACGTGCCGCGGCATTCTGGCTGCCGAACACCATGGCCAGGGCGGCGATCAGGATGAGCTTGGTGTTGTCGTGGTAGTCGAGTACGCCGATGCCCCCGAGAACCGCCAGGGCCAGCAGGATCACTACCTCGGTGCCGAGTGCGACAGTCAGCCACAATCGCGTTTCGTAGGCGAGGTGACGCGCAAACCGGCCGCCGATCACCGTCCCGGTGAGAAAACCACCGAACGCCACCACGGCTGCGGTCAGGTCGACACCGGAATGTGGCACGAACAGGAAGCCGAGGAAGATCACATTGCCGGTCATGTTGGCGACGAAGACGTGTCCGAGGACCAGGACACTCAGGGCGTCGACCAGGCCAGTTGCGAAGGTGAGCAGAAGCAGCGCGGTGACCGTGTACCGCTCGGACACCGGGGAGGCGACGGCCATGCACCCAAGTATCGACCTCGGGCCCACACGCCGTGTCACCTGCCCGGTGTCCGCCCCCGACCACGCCTTGCGGCGTAAGTCTCAATTGGTGGCGGAAACGGATCGGTCGGTGACGCCCCCGCCGCGTCACCGACCTACCCGGCGAACGTGTATATACACAGCTTGCACATAGAAATGTACACGCCCACAGCCATAATATTAACGTTTCTGTAAACCCGTTTGAGAAACTCTCAGAGTCGCGCAGCTCCGCCCAGTGAATTGACTGCCGTCAGTGGCGGGACCAACGCCGTACCCCGCCGAGTCGGCGCGATGCCGAGTGGCGATACGGGTGCTGCAGCGTCAGCCCGAGCGGCGCCCGGACATGGATCGGCGCGCTCGCTGCGCGGAGATTTCAGGCCCGGGCGGGAGTCAGCAGCGTTGCCGGCGCCAGCAGGACGTCCAGCATCAGATCGCCCACGACGGACCGGATCACCGCGGTGTTCTGGTAGTCGGCGAGCCTGCCGAGATCCACGACGAGCGCGAAGGCCGCCTGCACGACGAACCGGGCCTCGCGGTCGGACAGCCCCTGATGAATCGACGTCAGCAGTCGCGCCCACGTGTCGACGGTCGCGCGTTGCATGTTGTGGATCATCGCGCCGTCGGATGCCGGCAGATTGTTGCGCTCGGCGAAGTACAGGTAGTCGATCTCGGGACAGTCAAACGACCGCGCCACATAGCTTTCGACCAGGCGCCGCAACGCAATTCCGGGATCCGGCTCGCCGGCCAGAACCGCCGCGGTGTCAGCGGCCAACCGGTCGGCCGCTCGGCGGAACAGTGCGGCCAGGATGTCCGCCTTGCCGGGAAAGTACCGGTAGATACCTGACGTCGGCATGCCGACGGCGACCGCGATGTCGTCGAGCGTTGTCTCGCGGTACCCGCGCTTGTGGAACAACACCATGGATTCCCGCAACACCGCCTCATACCGGCCGGTGTCGGCCAGCTCGCCGGGCGGTTGCGGGTTTTCCGGTCGGCCCTCCCCGAACGAAGCGGCATGTTCGAACACCTCGGCACGCAGTAACGCGGTTGCCAGGCAGGCCATCAGCCGCTGGATGCGACCGGTGGCCAACGCGGTGCGGTGGTCAACGATCGAGCCGATCACGCTGAGCACGCCCACCGACAGCACCCAGCGCTGCCGCGAATCGAGCTTCGGCCGCAGCACCTGAAGCGGCGCCTGCAGCCGAAGGTTGACCAGCTTCATCTGGGACATGAGTGCGGTCTCGTCGTCGTCGACGAGGTAGCGGCCACCCCACCGGTAGACCCCGCCGGAGGTCCGGTTGACGACGGCGACCTCGATGAGCGCGGCGATCAGACGGTCGAGCAGGTCGACCGGGTCGGCCACCTCCCCCGGCCCCTCGGCGTCGTCGGACAGGCCGGCCTCGGCGAAACCGGTGCAGTCGACCAACTGCTGACTCAAGCCGAAAACCGCGTCCCGGAAAAGGTGATACTTGCTCGGCGAATGTCGATAAAGTGCTGGAGCGGAAACGCCGACCCGGGTGGCGATGTCCTCCATGCTGACAGCATGGAAACCCAGGTCGCTGAACGCCTCGGCGGCGACTCTGGCGATCTGGGCCTTTCGATCCTTGGGCCGCCGCCGCACCTCGGGCATACCGTCACGATAATCGACGCTCACAGAAATTACACATAACTTCTGCGATCCTTCGCCCATCCACCCTTCCTGCTCTGAGCAGGCAACTCTGGGTTTGACTCACTACCGACCGGTAGGTACCGAGGTGGGAATCCATATTCACTTGTGGTTCCATGTTCGCAATGCCCCCACCCGTGACATGCTTCACATGCAGTCGGGTGTGCGCGTCATCGAACAATGCCCCAGGAGGGTCTGTGGTTTCACGCCAGCGTGTTATGGACCGCCGGGGACGGTGAGTTGACCGCAACCGCAGACATGACCACGCCGGACGAGAACTCAGGCGATGGACTATCAGCCATCGAAGGATGGGCGTCCGGATACGTCCGCCGTCACCCTTTGGCCTCGATCGCGACGGTCGGCGACCAGTTCGTCGTCGGCATCCGCACCATCCAGTACCTGTTCATCGACCTGTTCACCGGCCGCTTCCCGTGGGGCGAATTCGTCCGCCAGGGCGCCTTCATGGCCGGGACCTCCGTTGTGCCGACGGTTCTGGTGGCACTCCCGATCGGCGTGACGTTGTCCATCCAGTTCGCTTTGCTGGCCGGGCAGGTGGGCGCCACCTCCCTGGCGGGTGCGGCCAGCGGGCTCGCGGTCATCCGCCAGGCCGCCTCGCTGGTCTCCGCCGTGCTGATGGCCGCCGCCGTCGGGTCCGCCATCACCGCCGATCTCGGCTCCCGCAAGATGCGCGA
>DASUGW010000170.1:0-2513 GCA_036273805.1 Mycobacterium sp. | reverse complement strand
TCGCGCGCTTGGCCGTGAGCGGCCCACGCGCGAGGCCCACGGCTGGCGCGCACGACGCGGCGACGCCCCGATCCCATGCCGAGGATCCTCGTCATGCAAGGACCGGGGCGGTCACACTGCCGGCGGGGGCGACGCGCTACGCCAGCTGGGCGCGATGGATGCACCGGACACCTGGAAGGTCGCGGGGCTCCGCCCCGCACCCCGGCCCTACTCGGAGATCATCGGGGGAGAGCGCGGCGGTTTTCTGGGGAGGGTGTGGGGCCGCGGGCTCTCCTCGGTCGGACAGGACGAGCCATGCCAGACCGCCGCCGGGTAGGCAAGGGAAACAGCGCCCTTGCCTACCCGGCGGCGGCCCGACATCCCGATGGGTGCCCGACCGAGGAGATCCGCTCAAGCGGGGCGCCGTGACGCACGGCGTCCGAACGATGGGCATGGTGGCCGTGCGCGACGCGTCGGCTCGGGCCTTGCTCGACGGCGCGCGTGCTGGGTTTTGATCAGTGCGGCTGGATGGTGGCGTATCGGAGCTGTATGAGGTCGACCACGATGGATGTGACCTGCCCGTCGGTGGTGCGTCCGATCCATGTCGGGTAGCGTCCATCGCCCCTCGCGGTGACCACGGCGATGACGTTGGCGTCGGTGCCCGGTACGGTCAGGTTCTTCCAGTCACCGGTGGAGATCCAGTCGTAGGCGTCGTCGTTGTCGTCGTCGGACAACCACTCGATGACCGGGAACGCGGCCTCGTCAAAGAGCGAGGCCAGGCCGCCATCGACGCTGAAGCCGTAGAGCCGGTCCTCGTCGAGCAGACGCACGTGCTCGCCCTGGTGTACCGCCATCTCCCAGGTGGCCACGGGGCCCTTGTCCAGATCGAGGCGCATCGCGGCCGCGCCGTCGTGCCACCCGTTGTCCCAGTCGACGAAGACCAGGGTGACCGGATAGGTGCCGGGCGGGACCGTGACCGTGAAGGGGTTGAATCGGTCGGCGGACCAGCCCGGTTCGGCGGCCATCCACCGGCCCGTGGGCATCAGCAGTGAGCCCACCGTGTCCAGGCGTAGCCGTCCGGTGCGGCCGTCCCGGTCCATCGTGACTGCGGCACCGTCGACAAACCAGGCGTCGAAGTCGGCCGGTGGGTACGCGACGGGGGCACGCCAGGATGGTTCGGCCGGTGTGTGGTCGAACAGCGCGGCCAGTACGTGCGGGTCGACCGGGGCGTCTGCCGGGGCGTCGGCCAGGGGTTGCACATGCTCGTGGTGCGGGATGGGTGGCTGATTCCACTGGCCCAACAGTTCCGGGTTCACCAGCTCGATCGGGATCGTGGGCAGCAGCATCGATGGGTCGCCCAGCACCGGTTTGGGCTGCCACAGCCGCTGCACGTCGATGCTGCCACCGTTGATGCGGTGGCCAGAATAGAAGGTGCTGTATGCACCGTGCACGATCGCCTTGGCCGCATCGATGGTCAACGTGTACCGGTGCACGCCATGGCCACCGTCGGGCTCACCCTCGCGATGCAGCCACCTGGCAACCCGACGCACCATGATCCGGCCGGGTTCCAACTCCCGGAAGTCGGCCATCAGAGTGCGCCGGCACTGTTCGTCGAACAGCCACAGCACCACATACCAGCCATGCCGGTCGAGTACCGCCACCATCCGGTCCCCGACCACCACCCCCATCGAGTACGGCTCCCCGGCCGCATCCCGACGCTGCGCCTCGGCGAACGGGACAACACCCACGAATACCCGCCGCTGCGCATCCCAACCGGCCCCGTACACGATCTCCACGCCCACACCATAGGCACCGACATAGGAGGTACGCGGCCCCAAGGCGCCGATCCTGTCGAATGGTGAACCGGCAAGATCCAACGGGCCATTCGTGGGCCATAAGCCCCGTCCCCGGACGGTCACGAACGGTCACGGGCGGCCAGCCGAGACCACGCCCACGCTGTGATCGGCGACGTCCAGCCGATGCGAGCGAACCACTTCCAAACTGATGGTGCGAGCCTGCGGCCCGCCGGACGTTCAAGGGCCACCCTCGGCGTGATCCGTCGGCAGTACGGCCGACAATGGCCGAGTGCATGACCTCCAGTGGGATGACGTGAAGGAGTGGTTCGATCCGGACACGAACGGCAGTTTGCCGGATGTCGTCGTTCAGGACATGACCCTCGCCGACTGGGATGCGCTGTTGGGGTTGATCGGGTCTCAGGGTTGGCGCTGTGAGTATGAGCACCGGGACCAGCGTGCGGTGCCCGCGACGGCGGCCGAGCTGTTCATCCCGGATCTGGAGGACTGGCTACGGACATTGCGGGTCTGGCCGGACCCTGACATGGAGTGGATCATCCGGGTGTATCAGCCGGAGGAGATCGACAGTGACGTCAGCTTGCACGAGATCCAGGGGCAGGAACGTCTGGACGTGTTCTGCCGGTTCCTGCGGACGCTGGGTGCAGCGCTTGGCAAGCGCATTCTGGTGTACTCCGAGGGCGCCTACGACGGTTATCCGCCGATGATGGCCTACGAGGTCGC
>DASUGW010000169.1:0-3464 GCA_036273805.1 Mycobacterium sp. | reverse complement strand
TTCCCGGTCGGTCACAGCACGTTCGGCAACATGGCGGCGATCTCGTCGAACGCGGTCAACCCCAGCGCGAGCAGCACCGGCACGCCGATCACCCAGGCCTGCCACCATCCGGTGCGGAAGCGGACCCAGACCGTGCCGACGGCCGCGGCAACCAGCAACACGGCCCATCCGATGACGCCCAGCAGCGCGGAACTGTCACCAGCGAGCACCGCGTCGGCGGCGGGCAAAGCCTGTGATGGCAGTTGGCCACCGAAGGGTTGAGCGGCACTGGTCAATGCAGCGTCGACGCGCACCACGTCAGTGGGCTGCAACGCCGCCGGCAGGAACGGGATTTGCGGCCTGGCGGCCACATCAGTGGTCACCAGTGTCAGCCGGCCCTGCCCACGAGGAAGGGCCAGTGGCAGCGGGTCGCCGGCGTGGCGCACCCCCAACACCACGAAGGAATTCTTGCCCTGCCCGGTGGTCACCGTGATCTCATCGCCGGCATGTAGCCGATCGATGGATCCGAACGGTCCGCCGTAGGCCGCCCGCCGCCCGGCGATCACGCTGGTGCCGACCTGACCCGGCAGCGGAGTGTCGCGCCGGTGTCCCGGCCCGGACATCAAGGTGCCCGACGATGTGCCCTGCACGACGATCTCCCGCACGCCTAGCCACGGGATCTCCAGCAGGGCTACCGGGGCTCCGGCAGCCAACAGCTTGTTCTGGGCATCGAGCGGACCGACCGGCGCGACGGCGTTGGCAAGCTCGATGCGGAACTCATCGGCGAGCTGCTCCTGATCGCGGTCATGGCGCAGGTTTCCCAAAACGGTCAGCTCGAGCAGGAACGACAGGGCCAGTACCGCAACGATCGCCAGCACCTGCCCGGCCAGTCGCAATTCCAGCCGGCTAGCGGAAGGCGCACCAGCCTGCAGCGGCTGGGGTCGCACCACGCGCTGCGCCGGCCGCTGCTCCATCCCGTGCGGCCGCTCCGGCCCCCCGTGCGGCCGATCCGGCGCGGAAGCCGCGCCCTGACGGCCGGCGCGTTGAATGATCAACCGCACTGGGGAACCGCCAGGCGACCAGCGTCGGAATCCAGCTGGCCCGATCTGCCCTCGGATGGTCAATGGGAGCGCTGCTTCCGGGCCCGACTAACGACCGTGATCATGACTCCGGCCAGGAACACAAGGACGAGCACGGGCCCGACCAGTGCCCGCCACGGGAAGCCCTGCCCTATCGTGTCGTTGCGCTGCGAATTTTCGGCCACAGAAGAGGGTTCGGAGCCACTCGCGGGTTGGGGTGCAGCGCTGGTCACTGGCTTCTGCGGATCCTGCGCTGGCTTTCCAGCCGTCCCCGATGGCGACGGCGCGCCGACGGGCGGCGATGCCGCCTGGTCAGCTCGGGCAGACCCGTCCCCGGCCAGCGCGTGCGCCGGGGGCGGCGGTCCGATCGGTTTCGCTGCCCCCAGCGCCTCATAGTGAGTTGCGCTGGTGAAATCGATCGACCCGGTGAAATCCCGATAACCCTGCATGGTGAACGAATCAATGCAGGAAACCGTGATGTCGTAGCGGCCACCCAGCGTGGCGCGGTTCCTTTTGGCGTAGTCCCGCGGGATCAGCATGAAGTACGCGTCGAACCCGAAGCTGTGCGATATGCCCGCCCTGGTGTTGGACGTGACGATCTGGCCGGCCGGCGGAAAGCCCGGGCCCTTCATCGTGGCGTAGAACCCGTCGGCCTTGGCTGGGCAGCCCGCAGAGGTGCGCACCCGCATCGCACTCACGTCGCTGCCCGAACCCGGGATGACGATCAATCCGCCGATCGGATCGACCTGCGCGGGCGCAGCGCTCCCGGCCAGCCACTCCCCACTGGCCAGCGCGAGTGCCGATGCCAGCATCAGCGCCACCGATCTACTGGAACGTCGCATGGGGCACCTCCGGGTTTACGGGGCCTTCTGGACCCTGGCCGTGGCGGTCGTCACGGCGACGCCGCAGCGTGCGCCACACCAGCGCGGCGATCCCGAGCAAAACGAGCAGCGTCAGCAGTGCCCACGGCACGGCCGCGAACGTGTCGCTGGCGGCCGCTGCCTGCAGTACCGGGTCTTGGTCATCTGGGGGCGGGATGGGGTCCACTCGCACCGCTGCGGTATCCCAGAAGGCCGGCAGCACGCCGTCGACATCGGAGGTCACCGACACGGAACTGCCAGGCAATAGTTGTGGTATGTCGGGCAACCGGGGACCCTCTACGGTGGATCCCCACGGAGTGCGAACCTGAATCCGTTGCAATCCCAGCAGGCGCAGGTTGCCTATGTTGCGCACGGTGTACGTCACGGTTGTCCGACCGTGGCCGACCGGGTTGAACGTCTGGTGAAATGTGCTGCCGAGGCCCTCGATCTTCAGCGCGGGGTGAAGATCGCCCGGCACGCGAAGGTAGATCCGGGCGCCGACTCGCTTGTCGACCAGGATCCGGTCGCCCTTGGCATCGACCTGCTGGGAGGTCAGCGAGGCGACGATGCCGGCGGAGTGGTCTCCCGGTGACGCCTTGTCCGGGACGGACAGCGTGAACGGCACGATCGCGGTGGACCGGCCGGCCACCGCGACGCTGTTCCTCGCGGGCACTGCCCAGGCTCCGACATCGGTGGATGGGTGCCCGAACGCGAGGAGGTCGTAGCCCCCGTCAGAAGTATTGAACGCGTCGGCGGCGTACACCCGCAGCGTCAGCGGGATATCGCTGATGTTGGTGACCGCGACGAAATCCTTGATCACCGAACCAGGTGCCGCAGTGTAGCTGAGCCGGGGGCGGTCATCAGGTCCCTTCGCGGTGGCTGGGCGGATGCCGAAGGTCACCGCCTGGGATGGATCTAGCGCCGCGATCCGAGTCTGCGGATGCGCCGGGTCGGCGAAAGCTGAGGTCACCGGTGCCAGCAACCCCACGGCGACCGTCATGAGGACGCCGGAATGGCACAGTCGATTCATTGGTGCGCTCCCCAGCCGTGGGTGGGAGCCGGTACGAGACCGCCGGTTCCCACCCACGGGCGGTCCTTAGATGGCGGTCAGGGTCAGCGTTGCGTTGTAGGTGCCCGCCGGGGTGGAGGTCGGCGCGTTGAGATTAAGCAGGGCATCCAGATGCGCGGTTCCGATGCCGTGCGATGCGGTCGCCGTGGCCATCGTCCGGCTGGTGGAAAGGCCTACGCCTGCAGCCGGAGTGGCTGTTGGCGCGATGCCGTTGTCCGGTGCGATCGCGCCGCCGGCCGTGACGGTCTGGTTGGTGGCCTGGTCGACCACGTTCGGCACCCAGCCCAGGTTGCCCCCGTTAATCTTGTTGGCGGTCGGGGTTGCGCCGTCGCTGAAGTCGCTCACCTGGCCGGACACCGTCCAACCGGGGTTACTGGCTCTGGTGTCGACCACGGTGACCGGATTGATCTTGCCGCTCGTCTGGAACAATGTGCCGGCAGAATTCAGCACCGGCGCCGGCAAGGTCACATTGGTATT
>DASUGW010000168.1:0-6101 GCA_036273805.1 Mycobacterium sp. | reverse complement strand
GGAGGTTGCCGCCCCCGCCGCGGAACTGTTCGCGCTAGCTGCCGATCCCCGGCGCCATCACGAACTCGACGGCTCGGACACGGTCCGCGATAACATCCGGACACCATCGAAACTCGTTGCCGGATCGAAGTTCTCGACGAGCATGAAGATGTTCGGCATCCCCTACCGGATCACCAGCACGGTGACGGCGCTGCAGCCCGGCGAACTCGTCGAGTGGCGCCACCCGGCGGGCCATCGGTGGCGGTGGGAATTCGAATCTCTGTCCCCGACGTCCACGCGCGTCACCGAGACATTCGACTACCGAGACGCGAACGCGCTGATGCACCGGCTCGGATATTACGAGCGCATCGCGATCAAGATGAACGCCAAGAACATCGAGGCGACGCTACGCAAGCTCCGTGAGCGCTACGACAACCCGTAGCAACCAGCGGTTGTCTGGCGACACTCAGTACGCGATGAACAGGATCTCGTCGCGCGAGTACTCGTGCCCGGGATGGTTTTCCTTGAGGTGCTGCTGAGTCTTCTCGACCAGGTCATCCTCGTCGGTACCGACGATCGATTCGCCGCACGGGCAGTTCAGGTGAGTCTTCATGGCTACAGGTCTACCTGACCGGTGCCCACAGCGGTAGACGTGGGGTGGCGCGAGCCACGATCGGACTACAACGCAGGGTTGTGACACCCTGTGACCGTCATGCCTGCAGCCACTGGACCCCAGCCCCGATGAGCTGGGCGCATCTGGTGCTGCTGTTCGTCGCCGGCATCACCGGCGGTCTGACCGGCAGTATCGCGGGTCTGGCCTCGGTGGCCACCTATCCGGCCCTGCTGGCGGTAGGCCTGCCGCCAGTGAGCGCCAATGTCACCAACACCGTGGCGCTGGTGTTCAACGCGGTCGGTTCGATGCTGGGATCGCGGCCCGAGCTGGCCGGGCAGGGCCGTTGGCTGTGGCGGATGTCCCCGTTCGCGGTGGTCGGCGGTGCGGTGGGCGCTGCGCTGCTGCTGACGACCCCGTCGGACGGCTTCGAGAAGATCGTCCCGGTGCTGTTGGGGTTCTCCGCGCTGACCATCGCGCTGCCACACAGCGAGCGGGCCGACTCTGATCCGAATGCCCCCGCCGGTGGCGGTCTGGTGATCTGGCAGGCCGCCGCGATCTTCGTGATCGCGGTCTACGGCGGCTACTTCGGTGCGGCCGCCGGCGTGGTGCTGCTGGCCCTGCTGCTGCGCACCGGGCATGCCACCCTGGCGCACGCCAATGCCGCCAAGAACGTGCTGTTGGGGGCGGCGAACCTGGTGGCCGCGGTCGGCTTCGCGATTCTGGCGCCGGTGCACTGGGCGGCGGTGGTACCGCTCGGGCTCGGGTGCCTGCTCGGCTCCCGCATCGGCCCGGTGGTGGTGCGGCATACTCCGGCGACGCCCACGCGGGTGCTCATCGGCATTGCCGCCATCGCGCTCGCGGTCAAGCTCGGCATCGACGCGTACACCTGAGCCCCACCCACTTCCTCCGCGAGCGGCCGAGTCTGTACACAACACGCCGTGTCAATGCGTACAAATACGGCCGCTCGCGCCGGAAAACGTGGGGCCGTCAGCCGCCGATGTAGCGCAGCACGCTCTCGGCGACGCAGGCGGGCTTGCTGGCGCCTTCGAGTTCGATGGCGGTCGAGACGGTGAGTTGCACCGTGTTGTCACCGATGTCCTCGGCATCGACCAGGGTGCTGGTGGCACGCACCTTGGAGCCCACCGGCACCGGCGACGGGAAGCGCACCTTGTTCAGGCCGTAGTTGATCGCCAACTTGATGCCGCCCACGGTGTACATGTCGTGCATCAACCGCGGCAGCAGCGAGAGCGTCATGAAGCCATGGGCGATCGTGGTGCCGAACGGACCGCTCTTGGCGCGTTCCGGGTCGACGTGGATCCACTGGTGATCGCCGGTGGCGTCGGCGAACTGGTTGACAGCCTCCTGGGTGATGGTGACCCAGTCGCTGGTGCCGAGTACTGCGCCTTTGGCGGCGACGAGGTCACCGAGCGATTCGAAAGTCCGCATGCGTGTTTCTCCTTTGGAACGGTTGATTGGGTCATCTTGTTCGAAGGCTATTCGCGAGCTGCGATCAGCCCCTCCTGGACCAGGGTTGCAGCGATCTGTCCGTCGGCGCCGGCGAGGGTGGCGGTGATGACTCCACGCCCGCGGGCGGCGGCCGGGGACCGCGACTCCAGCAGGTTCCAGGCGTCGGCACGGATCGGCCGATGAAACCACACCGATGCATCCGTCGTGCCGCTGCGGTGCGTGCGTTCGGCCATGGAGTGGCCGTGTACCCGCAGCGCCGGGTCGATCATGTAGACGTCGGTGACGAACAGCGCGACGCATAGGTGCAGCAGTGGATTCTCGGGAAGCGGAGTTGTTGTGCGCCAATATAATCGACGCACGAAACCCTCCCCCGAGCCGTGATCGACAATCCGGATATCGAGTTCGTCCAGCGGTAAACCGGGTGCGGGCCCGGCCGGACCGCTGTGCGGCAGCGTGTCCGGGTGGTCCGGCAAGTTATACCGCCCGTGCTCAGGGCCGGCCAGCGGCGCAGAGAACGACACGGTGGCCGCGGTCAGTACGCGGTCACTCTGACGGGCGAGTACCCGCCGCGCCGCCGCTGTCCGGCCGTCGTAGGTGCGCTCGACGTCGTATTCGATGGCATCACCGGCGGTGCCACCCCGGAGGAACTGCAGGTGCAGGCTGGTCGGCAGCTTGGCTGAGCCGTCCACGTCCGGCAGGGACTCACTGGCCGCAGCCAGGGAATGCGCCAGCAGTTGGCCGCCGAACAGGCGCTTACCCGCCGGCCCGTAGCCGGTCCCCAGCCAGCTGTCACCCGCGCCGCGCGTCAGGCTCAGCAGATCAAGCAGCTCACTCACGGCTACTCCGAACCCGTTGCCACCGTGCCGTTTTCCCGCAGCGCCACGATCTTCTCCACGGAGAGCCCCAGATCGCCCAGGACCGCGGCCGTGTCGTCACCGAGCGCCGGGGCGGCGACCGGCGGTGTCCGCTCCTCCCCGATCGCCAGCGGTAGACCGGGTGCCAAATATTCGCCGATGCCCGGCTGCGCCAGCGGTGCGAACAACGGGTTGGCTGTCACCTTGTCATCGGTCGCTGCTTCGGCAAAGCTGCGGTAGCGCTCCCACAGAATCGACGTCCCGGCTAGGGCCTCGGCCACCTCCGCGGCGCTGTGTTTGGCGAACCACGGGCCGAACAGCGCGCCCAGGGCCTCGCGATGGGTGAACCGCTGGCCCTCGTCGGCGAAGTCCACTCCCAACCCGTCGGCGAGTGCGGCGACCTCAGCGGCGGTTCCGGTCAGCTCGGTCAAGTCGCGGATGTGCCGCCCCGTCAGCGCCACCAGCATGAACGACACCCCGTCGGCGCTGGTGAAGGTCTGACCGTATTGCCCGTAGATGGCGTTGCCAAGACGTTCGCGCTGAGTGCCGTTGACCATCGGTTCGGTGAGGAACCCCAGGTTGCCGGCGGTGGCCAGCGCCACGTCCTCCAGCGGCAGCCGCATTCGGCTGCCCTCGCCGGTGGCATCGCGATGCCGCAGCGCAGAGGTGATGCCCAGCGCCGCGTACAGACCGCACGCCACGTCCCAGGCCGGCAGCACGTGGTTGACCGGACCCGCTGCGTCCGGCGCACCCGTCACCAACGGGAAACCCAGCCCGGCGTTCACGGTGTAGTCGACCCCGGTGCCGCCGTCGGACCGGCCGGACACTTCGAGGTGGATCAGATCCGGGCGGCGTGCAACCAAGGAATCGTATGAATGCCACTGCCGCCCAACGACATTAGTGATCAGGATGCCGCCGTTCGGGCCACTCTCGACGATCAGCCGGGTGACCAGCTCCTGCCCCTCGGGGGACCGGGTGTCCACGGCCACCGAGCGCTTGCCCTTGTTCAGGCCGGTCCAGTAGATGCTGGTGCCGCTGTCGGCGAGCGGCCAGCGGCGGTAGTCGGCGGCACCAGCGACCGGATCGACCCGGATCACCTCGGCACCCAGTTGTGCCAGCGTCATCCCCGCCAGCGGCACTGCAACGAAGCTGGAGATCTCAACCACTCGCACACCCGCAAGCGGTGCCCCCGGGCCTGGTACCTGCGTCATAGCGCTCCCATCACGTGTTTCGGGGAGTTAGTCAACCAGTAGCGATCCCGGGGTCGAAGCTGGGCCTCGGTCGCTCACCCCGTAGGTCGCATACGAGAGCGCCCTCACCTCGTCGGGCCGGCCTTGACGCGACTTGGGCAGCAGGCCGGTCCGCTCAGCGGACCGCGCTCTTGCGTAACCGAACTCCGTTGCGGCGCAATAGCCTTGCACCGTCCTATCTGAGCCGGGGGCGGGTTCGTGGCGAATGTCAAGGGGGCACCCGGATGAGTCTGGCAATGACGACCACCCGTGGCCGAACCCGCGAGCTGATCACACCGATGATGCGGAATCTGGTGAACGGCCTCGACCCGACGCTTCGGACCATCGTGTCCTATCACCTCGGATGGTGCGACGAGCAAGGGTACGTGCGCGACCATTGCGGCGGAAAGGCGATTCGACCCGCCATTGCGTTACTAGCGGCTGAGGCGTCCGGAGCGGCCCCACGATGCGGGGTAGCCGGTGCCGTGGCGATCGAGTTGGTCCACAACTTCTCGCTGGTCCATGACGATCTGATGGACCGCGACGCGACCCGTCGGCACCGGCGCACGGTGTGGGCGGTGTGGGGTGACGCGATGGCAATCCTGGCCGGTGACGCAATGCTGTCGTTGGCCCATCAGGCGCTCCTGGACTACGGTCAGCCGGAAACCACAGCTGCACAACGGATCCTGACCGTTGCCACCCGCCAACTGATCAGCGGTCAGGCCGCCGATGTCGACTTCGAAAGCCGCCACGACGTGACTCTCGGCGAGTGCATCGACATGGCCCGGGGCAAGACCGCATCGCTGATGGCGGCGAGTGCGGAGATCGGCGCCGCCCTCGGCGGTGCGCCACCGAGCGTTCGTGACGCCCTCCGGACGTTCGGCGGCCACCTCGGCTTGGCGTTTCAGCTTGCCGACGACCTGCTGGGCATCTGGGGCCAGCCCGCCATCACCGGCAAGCCCGTCTACTCGGACCTACGGTCCTGCAAGAAGACCCTGCCCATTACGTGGACGCTCGAACACGGTGGCCAAATAGGCACCGAGCTGGCGTGCTGGATGACCGACCGGGACAACGCGGCCCGCGCCTCCGACGACGAGCTGCGCGCCATCGCCGGACTGGTGGAACGTGGCGGCGGCCGGGCCTGGGCAACTCAGGAAGCGCGCCGTTGCGCCGGGCTCGCCGCGGCAGCGGTCGCGCGTACCGACATCGCGGGCGAACCCGCGAGCGAATTGCGGGGCCTGGTCCGTGAACTCATCGATCGGGAAGTGTGAATGATGCTCAGGCACAGCAATTTGGCTGGAATGCCGCGCCAATCGGCGATGCAGATCCGGGTCCGCAAATCTCGCTCAAGGCCACCGCAATGACTGCCCCGCTGATCTGCATACCGCAGTGGTGGGATCGGCTGGCGTTGCACGGCGCGGTCACCACCCCGGTGCACATGACGCGAGGGGCGCCATTGCCGACCCTGCGGAATCCACGGCCCACGCTCGTCGCCGGGACAATTCGTACCCCCACTGCCGATGGGCAACCCGGTGAGCTCATCGTTGCCGGCGGTTTCGACACCGCCGGCGGCCCGACCGCGAGCGCGGCACCGCTACTGCTCACTGCCCTGCGCCGGCTTCGACTTTCGGCCCGTCTCGGGTCACTGGGTACGGAGCACCCGGTGACCGCTGCGGTCGATGCCCAGATAGTCGCACTGCACGCCGTCGCGGCCACCTCGGCGGTAGCGATGTACGGTGCCGGCGCCGCCCGGCCCTTGGTGACGGCACTTCGAGCGCTTCGCTCGGCCGCTCCGGCCATCGATCAGTGGGCCGCCGCGACCGGGAATCGGGACATCCTGCTCGCCAGCCCTCGCTCGTTCTGCGCCGGGGTGGAGCGGGCAGTACTGACCGTCGAACGCGCGATGCGGCGCTTCGGCACACCCGTCTACGTCCGGCGCCAGATCGTGCATAACCGCCA
>DASUGW010000167.1:0-3681 GCA_036273805.1 Mycobacterium sp. | reverse complement strand
GCGACGTGCTGTACGACTCACAGAGCACCCGGCAGTTCGGGCAGATCGCCCAGAACAACCTGGCCCAGATCGGCGTGAAGCTGGAGCTGGACACCAAGGGCGGCAACAACTTCTTCAGCCAGTACATCACCACCGGAGACTTCGACATCGCCCAGTTCTCCTGGGTCGGCGACGCCTTCCCGCTGGGTTCACTTACCCAGATCTACGGCACCGGTTCGGAGAGCAACTTCGGCAAGATCGGCACTCCGGAGATCGACGCCAAGATCGAGGCGGTGCTCGACGAGCTCGATCCGGACAAGGCCCGGGTGCTGGCCAACCAGCTCGACGAGATGATCTGGGCGGAAGGCTTTTCGCTGCCGCTGACCCAGTCACCCGGCAACGTCGGAGTGCGTGCCACGCTGGCCAACTTCGGTCCCGCCGGGGTGGGCGACCTGGACTACACCAAAGTGGGCTTCACGAAGTAGCCGGCTTCGGCGAGTGCGCGGGCAACGCGCGCTCCACGATGGCTGCCGCGGTGAGCGCCGGCGCCAGCAGCCGCAACGGAAGCCGGCTCGGCATCGCGTCGAGTTCGGCTGCCCGCGAATCGAGTTCACGGTAATCGCCGGTGCGCACGGTGCTGATGACGTCACGCGCCGCCCGGTCACGGAAGTCCAGCAGGCCGTGCGGGGCCGTCGGCAGCCGCACCAGCACCGCCTCGGGAATCAGCTCGGCCGCGCGCTGCGCCAGCGCAAACGGTGTGGTCAGATCGCGCCCGCCGGAGAGCACCACCGTCGGCCAGGCGAAGCGTGGCATCTCGGCGGCCAGGTCGAACGGCTCAGCCTCGAAATCCGGTGCGGCGCCGTTCAACTGGTCGCGCATCAGCAGCATCGCCGCGGAGGGATCCAATGGCAGCCCGTCGGGCTTTCCGGCATAATCGAGCTCCCGGAACGCGATGCGACCGACGAGGTCGATTTCGTTGCGGTACGGAAACTTTCGCAACATCAGCGCCGTGATCCGCGCCATCCCGTGCCACAGCAGCTCATGTCCGCCCAGTAGTAGATCGAATTGGCGCTCCAGCAAATCGGCGCCGCCGTAACCGTAAACAGTGCTGAGCACCTCCACATCGGCGGACGTCAGGAGGCCGGCGTCCAGCAGGCGTCGCGCTTTCGGGGCCAACCGGCGGGTTTCCGGGGAAGTCCCGTACAGCATCAGTGACCGGATGGCGTCGCGGCTGGCCTGGATGTCGCCGGCGGACAGCACCGGAGAGTCCAGCACCATCGCATGCACCCGGCCCGGGTGGCGCACGCCGACTCCGGACGCGATATAGGTGCCGTAGGAGGTGCCGTAGACGTCGGCCTGGGCCACGTTTTCGGCATCGAGCACCGCGCCGATGTCGTCGACCACCTGCTCAACGGTGAGCGCGTCGGGCGGCAGGTCACGGCCGGCGTCGTCGTGCCGGGACATCCCGATGCCCCGGTGCTCGACCATGAGGACGTCCACGCCGTCGGCGGCCAGGTGTTTACGCAGGGTCCGGTATTGCGCAATCGAAGCGACGCCGGGGCCGCCCGGAATGACGACAAGGGGCCGAACGGAGGCCGGCCCGGTACGGATGTAGTGCAGGTCGAACCGCTGCTCAGCGCCCGGTGTCACGGGCCGCCGCACCGACCGCACACCAGGCAGAGCCGCGAGCTTTGAGTGGGCGCGCCGGCGTTTCGCGTTCAGAGTCATCGCCGTCCATTGTCCTTACCGTCCGACCGCAGTGGCGGTGCCTATATTTACAGTCGTTTATTTACGGATGTAAAGTGGTAGGGTGCCCAGTCCTGCCCGCCAGCGCAACGCCCGTGGTTGCGGCAATCTGCTGCGTGAAGAAATCCTGTCGGCTGCCACCGAACTGCTCGACGCGGCGACCCTGGAGTCCGAGGTGACGCTGCGACGGATCGCCTGCGCCGTCGGTATCACCGCCCCGGCGATCTACGCACACTTCGAAGACCGCGAGACCATCCTGGCCGAGATCGTCGAACGCAGCTGGCAACAAGTGGTGGCTGACATCCGCCTGCAGGCCGCCACCGGCAGAACCCCGCGGGAGCGGCTGCACCACGGCTGCCGGACGTATGTGGCCTTCGCCGAACGCTTTCCCATGCGATACGCACTGATGACACAGGCCAGCACCCAGGCCCCGGCCGCTGCGACCGCCCTCGAAGTGGTCACTCAAGCCCTGGCCAACTGCCGCACCGCACCCGGGCTCCTGGCACCGCGCGACGCCGCCCGGGTTGCGGCCACCCTGTCCACCGCACTGCACGGCGTGGCGATGCTCAACCGCACCGGCGTGCCGTCGATGTGGCTCACCGGCATCAGCGCCGACGAGGTCATCGCAACCCTCGTCGACGCCGCGATCGACCAGCAGAACCGAACCGAACCCCAGGAGACACCGTGACCCACGTATTCGATGCCGGACTACACCTCGAGCCGGCGGGTGACGGCGTGGTGCGCGGGAGCACCCATCCGCAGTGGGCCAACATGGTCGGCCCGTTCGGCGGTATGACGGCGGCCACGATCCTGCGCGCCGTCGAATGCCGGCCCGACGTCCACGGCGACCCGCTGGCGCTCACCGTCAACTTCCTCGCTCCGATCACCGACGGCGAGTTCCTGATCAGCACCCGCGCCGTGCGAACGAACCGGTCCAATCAGCACTGGATTATCGAGCTCACGCAGGACGGTGAGGTCAAGACCACCGCAACGGCGGTGTTCGGGCCGCGCCGCGACACCTGGGCATCCCCGCAGGAGGCCCCGCCCAACGTCTCTGTGCCGGAAGATATTGAACCACAGGGATTTCCGGTGCCAATCACGTGGACGACGCAATACGAAATGCGTTTCATCGAGGGTGCTGTGCCGCAGCCCGGTTCCGAACCCAGCGAGTCCTCCACGACGACGCTGTGGGTCCGCGACCAACCGGCCCGCCCGCTGGACTTCGCCGCCCTGACCGCACAGTGCGACATCTTCTACCCGCGCATCTACCTGCGGCTGGGCACAGCTGTGCCGGCCGGGACCATCTCGATGACCGTGTACTTCCACGCCGGCCGTGACGACCTGGACGCGCACGGCGACGACTTCGTGCTGGCCACTGCGCACGCGCAACGGTTCGGCGGTGGATATTTCGACCAGTCGGGACAGATCTGGGACCGCAACGGCGCTCTGCTGGCGAGCACGCACCAACTGGTGTACTTCAAGAACTGAGCTGTGCTTAGGTTCGCGCTGATCCTAAGCGGTGATCTCGGCGGTGCGTCCCGGTAGAACCGGGATATGACCCAAGCACCCGAACTCCACACCGTGCTGCCCGGCACGGATGCCTTTGCCGCCCTGCTCGCCGACGTCGCCGCCGGCACCAAAGACCGAGATCTCAACGACGAAAACCCTTTCGACCAAGTCTCAGCACTCAAGCGAGCCGGCTTCGGAACGCTGCGGTTGCCCACTGAATTCGGTGGCCCCGGACTCACCGTGCGCCAACTCTTCGCCGCCGTCATCGACGTGGCGCAGGCCGACCCGATCGTCGCGCACATCTTCCGCACCCACTTCTGGTTCGTCGAGGAGCGTCTGCGGGCGTTGCACGTCAACCCGGCGGACGCGGTGTCCCGGCGCTGCCTCGACGAGGTCGCCGCAGGCCGGCTCTTCGCAAACGCGTTCAGCGAGAAGGGGGCTCTGGCC
>DASUGW010000166.1:0-3665 GCA_036273805.1 Mycobacterium sp. | reverse complement strand
CGTCACCGGACCCTGAAGACTGGACCAGCTTGTCGTACCAGCGCATCGCCCAGCGGGCGTCACCGACGGCGGTGTGCCGTTCGCCGAGTCCCGGCGGCTTGACGCCGCACTGCCGTGACAGGTCTTCGTAATGCGGTTCGGGCTGCAGCCCGAATGCCTGCACCGCGGCGACCGCCAGTGGGACCACATCGGTGACGTCCGACCGCCAGTGTGGTGAAAGGCCGTGGCGGGCCAGCATTTCTGTCACGCATTCGGTGTCGAACCGGGGCACCACTCCGACGATGGTGGCGTCCGCGGTCCACTGCTGGATCATCAGGGCAGCATCGGCAGCCCGGTAGACGCGGGGGATGTGCAGGGGCCGCTGCCGGGCCTGCGGATGGCGTTTGTGGAAGCCGCTGATGGCCAGGCCCTCCGGCTCCGCCGAGTCCAGATCGAGGTCCTGCAGATCCACGCACACGTGCAGCTTGGTCTGCTCGTCCCCGGCGCGCCGGATGATCGCGATCTCCCAGGGGCGGCGTGCACGATGCAGTCCCGTCGTCTCGGTATCGAGGAAGACCAGCGTGCGTGACACGCCTACAAACTAGACGGCTGTCGCGACCCGGCTGTGGCCGTGGGCGTAACTCAATCCCGCGGGCAGGTGCACCACTGCGCCGGCGGAACGGCGGCCTTGACCTCGTCCACGTGCTGGCCGCAGCCGTCCCAGGTGGTCTTGCCGCAGTGCGGGCATTTGACCGGATAGCACATGTTGTCCTCCTCAGGACTGCGATAGGGAGGCGGACCATCTTGCCGGATGGCCGCATCGGCGTTGCCGCCAGTATGCCCCATGGGGTATTAACAGTGGTTAATGGCTCGTGGAATGGTGCGGCCCGCTGTCCTGTTATACCCCCGAGGGTAATGTTGTAACGGGGTGCGCAAGCGCCGAAGCCGGGAAAGGGACGCTAATGGTTGGTGACGAAGACGCGATCGCCGCAGTGCTGAACCGGCTGCGCCGCGCCCAGGGCCAGCTGGCCGGGGTCATCTCGATGATCGAACAGGGCCGCGACTGCAAAGACGTCGTGACCCAGCTGGCCGCCGTCTCCAAGGCGCTGGACCGCGCCGGATTCAAGATCGTCGCCACGGGGCTGCGGGAATGCCTCGTCGGCAACGCTGCGGACGGTGGTGAACCGGCCATGACGCAGGCCGAACTGGAGAAGCTCTTCCTGGCGCTTGCCTGACGGCATCGGCACCCCGGTTGACCACCACGTTCACTGGCGACCGGGCCGTTGCCAGGCTCGGCGAGGGGGTCGCAAATCGTTTGCAGGCGGCGCGCAGGGCGCGGTAGGGTCGGTCACCGTGCGGCATTCTCTTCTCGTAGTAGCGCCCCGCAGCGGGGTCTGATCCAGACCGACCCCCCGCTGCGGGTCGATCGCTACTACCCAGTCGGTCATTCCTCAACCGAGAAGAAGACCGACACATGACTTCCCGTAAGTATCCCGGCACCAGCACCGCACCACAGTTCGCCGATCTGTTCACCACCGCACTGCCACGTGGCCTGCGGGAGCAGACGGTGGGCATGACGCCACACGATGCATTCCACATCTACGGCCAAAGCGGTGGACCCCTGCGGCTGGGCAACTGGCAGTGCACCGACGGCGCGCGCTCGGGGGCCGGGCTGGGGCCGCAGGCCCGTAACTACCAGGCAACCATCGCATTCGACGATCACGTCACCACCACAACAGCGACCGCGGCCGGACCGGTGGCCGCGCTGACCGCGATGCTGCACGACGGTGGCGTCGCCGTTGAAATGCTGGGATTCCACCAGCTGCACTCCGGCGAACACACCGCCACGTTCATCTACGGCAGCAACGGAACGCGTGCCGAATGGGCCATCGGCTGGTCCGCCGATGCCACCGACTCGGCACTGCGCGCGGTGATCGCCTGCGCCAACCGCCTCAGCGCCTGAGCGTGATCAGCGCAAGGGCCGCAACGCGATTCGCATGCCGTCCCGGGGCACCGGCATGCCGCCGTAGTCCCACCGCGGGGTGTATCCGGGATAGGGCAGCTCGAGGCGGTAGCGGCGCAGCAGACGGTGCAGGATGGTCTTGACCTCCAGTTGGCCGAAGATCATGCCGATGCATTTGTGTGCGCCGCCGCCGAACGGCGTGTAGCCGTAGCGGTGCTTCTTGTGCTCGTTGCGCGGTTCGGTGAACCGGGACGGGTCGAAGCGTTCGGGGTCGGGCCAGATCTCGGACAGCCGGTGGTTCATGCCCGGGTAGGCGATCACATTGGTGCCCTTTGGCAGGTAATAGCCCAGCAGGTCGGTGTCGCGGACGGTGCGCCGCATCGCCCACTGCACCGGCGTCACCATCCGGATCGATTCGTTGAGCACCAGGTCAAGACTTTCCAGCTTCTCCAGCGCCTCGATGTCCAGCGGACCGTCGCCCAGCCGATCGGACTCGTCGCGGCAGCGGTCCTGCCACTCCTGGTTGGCCGCAAGGTGATAGACCATCGTCGTCGCGGTGGACGTCGAGGTGTCGTGGGCGGCCATCATCAGGAAGATCATGTGGTTGACGATGTCGGCATCGGTGAACCGGTTGCCATCCTCGTCTGCCGAATCGCACAGCACCGACAACAGGTCGTCGCCGCCGGTCTTGCACCGCGCCTCCGCGACGCGGGCGGTGAAGTAGTCCTCGAGCAGGCGGCGCGCGCGAATTCCGCGCCACCAGGTGAACGGCGGCACCGGCATCCGGATGATGGCGTTGCCCGCCCGAGTGGTGGTGGTGAACGCCGAGTTCACCTTGGTGACCAACTCCCTGTCACTGCCCGGTTGGTGGCCCATGAACACCACCGACGCGATGTCGAGAGTCAGTTCCTTCATGGCCGGATACAGCAGGAACCGGGCGTCGTCGACCACCCAGTCGTTGGCGACGACGTCGGACGCCACCCGGTCGACGTGGGGGACGTACTGGGTCAGCCGGCCGCGGGTGAACGCCTCCTGCATGATCCGCCGGTGGTAGTGGTGTTCCTCGAAGTCCAGCAGCATGAGACCGCGTTTGAAGAACGGCCCGATCGCCGGCTTCCAGCCCTCCTGGGAGAAGTCCTTGTTGCGGTTGACGTAGATCTCCTGGGCGGCGTCGGGACCCAGCGCCATGACCAGGGGCAGCACAGGGGAGTGCGCGTAGAACACCGGCCCGTGCGTGCGGTACAGGTGCAGCATGTAATCCGGCGTGTTCATGAACAGCTCGATGCTGTGCCCGAAAATCGGCAGCCCGGCGTCGCCCAGCACCGGTTTGAGGTCGCTGCCGGCCGGCGGCCGGCCCAGCGTGCGCTGCTTGAACGTGGTGTCCAGCAGTTTGCGTTCCGCCGCGTACATCCCGGGAAAGTTGTTGAACGACGGCTTGTACCGGCGTCGGGCCTGTCCCAGCAAGTACTCCGGCGTGCTGATTGTGGCGTTGGTCACACCGCCAGATTAAACGCCGAAGCTACGCCAGGGGCCGCAACATGATCGGCATTCCGTCGACCGGCACCGGCATGCCGCCGTAGTCGTAGTGCGGCCGGTAGCCGGGGTGCGGCAACTCGAGCCGGTAGCGGCGCAGCAGCCGGTGCATCACGGTCTTGATCTCGAGTTGGCCGAAGACCATGCCGATGCACTTGTGCGCACCGCCGCCGAACGGTGCGAACGCGTA
>DASUGW010000165.1:0-3224 GCA_036273805.1 Mycobacterium sp. | reverse complement strand
CACGTCGGCCAGCGCCGCGCCCAGCGCGTCGGCATCCAGGTGGCCGCGCAACCGCAACGCCAACGGGAGGTTGTAGATCGGCGAGGGGCCCTGGAACTGGTCGATAAACCACAACCGGCTCTGGGCGAACGACAACGGAATCACCTCGGGCCGCTCGGCCGCTGCCAGCGGTTCCAGCCGCGCCTCGTCCCTGCCGATGCGCGGCGCCAACTGCGCAATCGTGGGCGACTCGAACACGGCGCGCACCGAGAGACCGGTGTCCAGGGCGGCGTTGACCGCGGCGATCAGCCGCATCGCCGACAGCGAGTCGCCACCCAGGTCGAAGAACGAGTCGTCCACCCCGACGCGCTCCACCCCCAGCACGTGGGAGTAGATGCCGGCCAGAATCTCTTCGGTGAGGGTGACCGGCGCGCGGTACTGGCCGATGTCCTGGTAGTCCGGCGCCGGCAAGGCCCGCTTGTCGAGTTTGCCGTTGACCGTCAGCGGCAGCGCCGCCAGCACCACGATCGCGGCCGGAACCATGTAGGGCGGCAGCCGGTCGGCCAGCGCGGCGCGCGCTGCGGCGGGCTCGGCGGTCCCGGTGATGTAACCCACCAGGCGCTTGTCGCCGGGGCGGTCCTCGCGGGCGATCACCACCGCCTGCTCGACCCCGTCCAGCCCGGCCAGGGCGGCCTGGACTTCGCCGGGCTCGATGCGGTACCCGCGGATCTTGACCTGCTCGTCGGCGCGGCCGAGGTACTGCAGTTGGCCGTCGGGTCGCCACCGCACCAGGTCCCCGGTGCGATACATGCGGGCGCCCGGCTTGCCGAACGGTGAGGCCATGAACCGTGACGCGGTCAGATCGGCCCGGCCCAGATATCCGACGGCCACGCCGCGGCCGGCCACGTACAACTCACCGGTCACACCCGCAGGCACCGGCTGCAAGAACTCGTCGAGGACGAACACCGCTGCCGTCGAGGGCGGCGACCCGATCGGCGCCGCCCCGAAGCCCGCGGACCCCGGCGAGAGGGGTGCGCTCATCGCCGCATACACCGTTGCCTCGGTGGGGCCGTAGGCGTTGATCACTACCCGGCCGGGCGCCCACTGATCCACCACCTCGGGCGTGCAGGCCTCGCCGCCGAGCAGCACCGCCACCGACTCCAGGCCTTGCGGGTTCAGTGCGTTCACCGCCGACGGGGTTTGGGTGAGCACATTGACCTGTTCACTGATCAGCAGGTCGTGGAAGTCGTTCGGGGAGTGGACCACGCAGTCGGGCACCACCACCAGCCGTCCACCACCGAGCAGCGCTGCCCAGATCTCCCACACCGAGAAGTCGAAAGCGTAGGAGTGACACTGCGTCCACACCTGCGCCGAAGGCAGGTCGGTGGGTGTCGACTCAGGCAGATGCGCCAAGTTGGCGTGGGTGACCGCCACCCCCTTGGGAGTACCGGTCGTGCCCGAGGTGTAGATCAGGTAGGCGATGTCGTCGGGTGCCGGCGCCGGTAGTGCGGTGCCGGGTTGGGTCCCGCCGGCGGCTGCCTCGATGGCACTGATATCCACGACCGCCAGATCACTACCGTCCAGGCGCGACCGCAGTTCCGCCGTGGTGACGACGGCGACGGGTGCCGCGTCGTCGAGCATGAATTCCATCCGCGCGGCCGGCAGCGCCGGGTCGATCGCCAGGTACGCCGCACCGGTTTTCAGCACCGCCAGCATGGCCACGACGGCCTGGGCCGAGCGCTCCAACAGCAACGCCACCCGCGCACCGGGACCGACACCGTACTCAAACAGTAAGTGCGCGAACCGGTTTGCCGCCTCATCGAGTTCGCGGTAGGTCATCGACTGGTCGTCGAACGTGACCGCGACCGCTTCCGGGGCGCGGGCCACCTGCGCGGCGAACAAGGTCGGAACCGACACCGGGACCGGTGCGGGCTGGGTCAGCACCGCGCGGTTGCCCAGCTCATCGAGGAGTATGCGCTCGGCCTGATCGAGCACGTCGATCGACGACAACCGCTGCTTCGCATCGGTGGTCATGGCGACCAACACCCGCTCCAACCGGCCCACCAGGGTTTCGATGCTCACGGCGTCGAATACGTCGGTGCGGAATTCCACCGCCCCGCCGAATCCGGCGGGCTCTCCGGCCTCGTTCCAGCGTTCGGCCAGCGAAATCGACAGGTCCATGCGGGCGGTGCGGGTGTCCAGCGGCATCTGGGTGACCTGCAGGTCGCCCAGGGCCAGCCCGACCGCGGGGTCGACGGGTCCGTGGTCCTGCCAGTTCTGCCAGGCCAACATCACCTGAACCAGTGGGTGATGGGTAAGGCTGCGGGTGGGGTTGAGCCGCTCCACCAGCACCTCGAACGGCACATCCTGGTTTTCGTAGGCGGCCAGGCTGCGGCGGCGCACCTGGGCCAGCACGTCCGCGACGCTGGGATCACCGGCCAGGTCGGCCCGCAGCACCAAGGTGTTGATGAAAAAGCCCACTAATTCGTCAAGGGCGGGGTCAGGGCGCCCGGCGATCGGGAATCCCACTGCCACTTCGCTGCTGGCGCTGAGCTTCGACAGCAGCACCGCGAGGGCGGCCTGGACCACCATGAAGCTGGTCGCGTTGTGTTCGCGAGCCAGCCGGGCAACCTGCTGCTGCAACTCGGCCGACCAATTGACCGACAACGTGGCGCCGCGGTAATCGGCGATCGGCGGGTAGGGCCGATCGGTGGGCAGCTGCAGGTGCTCGGGCATGCCGCCCAGGGCGTCTTCCCAGTAGGCCAGCTGCGCGGCGATGCGGCTCTCGCTGTCGCCGATGTCCCCCAGCTGGGCGCGCTGCCACAGCGTGTAATCGACGTACTGCACCGCGAGATCCGCCCAGCCGGGCGCTTGCCCCGCGCACCGGCTGACGTAGGCGATCCCGGTGTCGCGCACCAATGGGGTGATGGACGAGCCGTCGGCGGCGATGTGGTGCATCACGGCCACGTACACGTGTTCGTCGTCGGCGATACGGAAAACCCTTGCCCGCAAAGGGATCTCGGTGGCCAGATCAAACGGGTGACTCACCACGGCATCGATGGCCTCGCCCAGTTGGCTTTCCGACCACCCGGTGGCATCCACGACGTCCTAGCCGAAGTCGGCTTGCTCGGCGGGCACCACCAGCTGCTGCGGGATCCCCTCCACCGATGGGAACAACGTCCGCAGGGCCTCCTGGCGGTGCACCACATCGCCGATTGCGGCGCCGAGCGCCTCGGCATCGAGGC
>DASUGW010000164.1:0-40400 GCA_036273805.1 Mycobacterium sp. | reverse complement strand
AGCTCGCGCACCGACACCAGACCCAGCGCCGCCGCGGTGGCCCGGGCCGCGGGCAGTGTTCCGTGCGCCCAGAACTGGTTGGCTCCGGAGGTCTTGGTGATCGCGGCACGGATCAGCGCGCTGCCGACCCCACGCCGGCGGCAGGCGGGGTCGACGACCAGCTCGGCCATCTCCGGCGTCAGATTGAGATAGCCGATAACGGATCCGGACTCTGCGACGCCGACCAGATGATCAGTCCGCTGCTGGCCCAGTTCACGCAGCACCTGCTCACCTACCGGTGCAACACCGTCGCATTTGGTTGCCGCGGAGATCATTTCGACGATCGCATGCTGCTCCGCGGGAGACAGTGCAGCACGCCACTGCGGGTCGGTCACTGACTGCGCAAGGGGTCGGTGAGCTCACCGGACAGGGTGTCGACGTCGGCGAAGTCGCCACTGTCTGGCTCGTCTTCGCCGTCATCGTCTTCCCCGCCGTTGCCACCGTTGCCCATCGCTGCCGAAGGCCGGCCACGAGCCGGACGGACCGCTTTGTATCCGACGTTGCGCACCGTGCCGATAAGCGACTCGTACTCCGGGCCGAGTTTGGCCCGCAGTCGCCGCACGTGCACATCCACCGTGCGGGTGCCGCCGAAGAAGTCGTATCCCCACACTTCTTGCAGGAGTTGCGCCCGGGTGAACACCCGCCCCGCGTGCTGAGCCAGGTACTTCAACAGCTCGAATTCTTTGTACGTCAGGTCCAGCGGCCGACCGCGCAGCCGGGCGGTGTAGGTGCCCTCGTCGATCACCAACTCACCGAGGCTGACCTTGCCCGCGCTCTCCTGGCTGGCGACGCCGCCACGACGACCGGTCAGCAGCCGCAGCCGGGCATCGATCTCTGCCGGGCCGGTGCCGGGCAGCAGGATCTCGTCGAGCCCCCATTCGACGTTGACGGCGACCAGGCCGCCCTCGTTGACCACGGCGACCACCGGCACCGAGGCGCCAGTGGTGCCCAGCAGCCGGCACAAACCGCGGGCCGCGGCCAGATCGGTGCGCGCATCGACTATCGCCACATCCGCATTGCCGGCATCCAGCAACGAGGCAACCTCCGTCGGGGCCGTGCGCACGGTGTGCGGCAGCAGCGCCAACGACGGCAGGACCGACTCAGGATGAGGGTCGACCGTGAGTAGCAGTAGATCCAACAGGCCCTCCAGCTACCGGGAGAACATCTCCCAGATTCATGGCCGACACATCGTCGTTACCGACCGAGATGGTCTAACAATATCGCGCGGCCTGCAGATTAGCCGTCCGAGAGTCGCGCGCCGACGTTGCCGTCGCTCCAGCGGCGGCGGCGGCACAACTCCGCGAATGCGGAGCGGGGCATACCGCGCCGAATATCGGGGCCCGCTGCGACACAATGTCGGGGTGCGAAAACTGCTGATCGGCGTGGTTGCTTCACTGACCGCGATCCTTGTGGCCGCCGTCGCCGTCGACTTCGGGACGACCATCTTCGCCGAGTACCGACTGTCGCGCACGGTCCGCAACGCCGCGCAACTCAACTGGGATCCATCCGCGGTGATCCTCGGATTTCCCTTCATCCCGCAAGCGATGCGCAGGCACTACAAAGAGGTTGAGATCAAGGCCAACGACGTCGAGCGACCGCTGGTGGGCAAGTCGTCGCTGGAAGCAACTATGCATTCGGTCGACCTCACTTACGCGTCGTGGCTGGTGCGCCCCGACGCGCCGATCGCCGTGCGCAAACTGGAGAGCCGCATCATCGTCGACTCGGCGCATCTGGGTCGCTACCTGGGCGTCAAGGACCTCATGGTGGAGGCTCCCGAGCGGGAGACCAACGACGCGACCGGAGGCACCACCGAATCAGGCATCTCCGACAGCCACGGCCTGGTGTTCACCGGCACCCCGACCGCGGCCGGTTTCCATAAGCCCGTCAGCGTGTCGGTGGACCTCTCCATGAGCGGTCCGGACCAGTCGACACTGGTGTTCACCCCGACCGCAGTACTCACTGGCCCGGGCACCGCCGATCAGTCGGTGCCCGAGGACAAGAAGAGTGCCGTGCTCGCCGCATTCACCTCGCAACTGCCCGGCCAGAAGCTGCCATTCGGCGTCGCACCGACGAGCCAGGGCGCCCGCGGGTCGGATGTGATCATTGAAGGCATCACCGAGGGAGTAACCATCGATCTGAGGGGGTTTCGACAGACATGAGCACCTCACTTGTGGTGGCGATCGCCGTCGTGATCGTGGTGATCGGCCTGGCGACCATCGTCGGCCGGCTGATCACGCTGCGCCAGGGCATGATGCGCTCAGCCGCCGCAGCCACCCACGTCGACACCAGTGACCTCGGGCTGAGCCTTTCGACATCCGGGCCGACGATCCTGCACTTCAGCGCGTCCTGGTGCGGGCCGTGCGCCGCTGTACGCCGTGTGGTCGACCAGGTGTGTGCGCAGCTTCCTGAGGTCTCCCACGTCGAGATCGACATGGACGACAATCCCGAGGCGGCCAAGCGGCTTTCGGTGCTGTCGCTGCCAACCACCATCGTGTTCGATTCCGCAGGCCATCCGCGGTATCGAGCCAACGGTGTACCCACCGTGGCTGACCTGCGAGCAGCCGTCACACCACTATTGGCCTGACCGGGGGGATGTTCGGTAAGCTGTCCGGCGTGTCAGCCCGCCTCGAGCTCGTGCTCACCAAGCGCCGCGCAGTCGACCTGTGCCGCGTCGCGGGTTGTCGCTGTTGTTGTTGTCGCTGAGTAGCCGCAGTTTCGTGCGCTTCTCCCTCGGGGAGCCGTCTGCGCCGCATCCGCCAGCCACCCGCCAACAACAGGAGAACTCTGATGTCCATCCACATCAACCAAGACAACACCGTTAATCAGGGCGCCGACGTCGACCAGGTCGACGTGCGGGGCCCCCGCTTCGCTGCCTGGGTCACTACCGCTGTTCTGGCGCTGACGGTGATCATCGCCGCCATCAGCCCGACCGCCGCCGCCGTGATCCTGGGTCTGCAGGCCGCGGTGTTCGCAATCGGCGCCTTTTTGGGCCCGCGCCGGCATCCCTATGGCCGGCTCTTCGCCACCCTCGTCGCCCCGCGACTCGGTCCGGCGGCCGAACGCGAACCCGTCCCGCCGCTGAAGTTCGCCCAGCTGGTGGGTTTGGTCTTCGCCGCCGCGGGCACCGTCGGGTTCGCCCTGACGGTGCCGGTCCTCGGCTTCGTGGCCACCGGCTTCGCCTTGTTCGCGGCGTTCCTCAACGCCGCCTTCGGCATCTGCCTGGGCTGCCAGATCTACCCCCTCGTCGCCCGCGTGCGGCACACATACGCCGCAAGCTGACTCGCGGTCATTCCGCGCAGAAACTCTTCGAAAGGAATCCCATATGGCACGCTCCGACGTCCTGGTCTCCGCCGACTGGGCCGAGAGCAATCTCAATGCGGCGAACGTCGTGTTCGTCGAGGTCGACGAGGACACCAGCGCGTACGACACCGGGCACATCCCCGGTGCGGTCAAGCTGGACTGGAAGACCGACCTGCAGGACTCGGTGAAGCGTGACTTCGTCGACGCCCAGCAGTTCTCCAAGCTGCTGAGCGAACGCGGCATCGCCAACGACGACACCGTCGTCCTCTACGGCGGAAACAACAACTGGTTCGCGGCTTACGCCTACTGGTACTTCAAGCTCTACGGCCACGAGGACGTCAAGCTGCTCGACGGCGGTCGCAAGAAGTGGGAGCTCGACGACCGGGCGCTGAACGTCGACAAGGCGACCCGTCCGCCGACCAGCTACACCGCCAAGGATCCGGACAATTCGATCCGGGCGTTCCGCGACGAGGTCATCGCCGCCATCGGTGAGAAGAACCTGGTTGACGTGCGTTCGCCTGACGAATTCTCCGGCAAGATCCTCGCCCCGGCGCACCTGCCGCAGGAACAGAGTCAACGTCCCGGGCATGTTCCGGGCGCGATCAACGTTCCGTGGAGCAAGGCCGCCAACGAAGACGGCACGTTCAAGTCGGACGACGAGCTCGCCAAGCTCTACGCCGATGCCGGGCTCGACGGGGAGAAGGAGACCATCGCGTACTGCCGGATCGGCGAGCGCTCATCGCATACGTGGTTCGTCCTGCAGGAGCTGCTGGGCCACCGCAACGTCAAGAACTACGACGGCAGTTGGACTGAATACGGCTCCCTGGTGGGTGCCCCAATCGAGTTGGGAAATTGATTATGTGCTCTGCACCGAAACAAGGAACGGCCCTTCCCGCGGGCGTCGACTTGGAGAAGGAAACCGTCATCACCGGCCGAGTGGTCGACAGCTCGGGGCAGACCATCGGGGGCGCCTTCGTCCGACTGCTCGACGCCAGTGACGAGTTCACCGCCGAGGTGGTGGCGTCGGCCACCGGCGACTTCCGGTTTTTCGCGGCGCCGGGTACCTGGCGGGTACGCGCACTGTCGAAGTACGGCAACGGCGACGCCGTGGTTGCCCCGGTGGGTGCCGGCGTCCACGAAGTCGACATCAAGGTCGCCTGACAATCATCTGCCGCATCTCCCGCGAGCGTGCGTGTCGTCTCGGCGGCGCGCGGCAAAAAGTGAGATTTCCCGCACGCTCGCAACGGGAACCGATGCGACTGGCCGCCTGGTGACGAACTAGACTCATGCCCGTGGTGCTGTTCTTCGAAATCATGCTCGTGGCGGCCGTTGTAGTCATCACTTGGTTTGCGCTGTACGCCCTTTACCGGCTGATCACCGACGAGTCGTGACCGACGGCGACGCTGCGCCCGAAGTCGAACCGGGGTCAGGTGACCGAGCGGTTGCGGCGGCAGCCGAGCGGGCCAAGGAGACGGCGGCGCGGAAGTTTCCCGCCTTCGACGACCTGCCCTTAGCCGATACGGCCAATCTCCGTGAGGGTGCCGATCTGCACGACGCCCTGCTGGCGCTGCTGCCGCTCGTCGGTGTCTGGCGCGGCGAGGGTGAAGGCAGTGGACCACACGGTGACTATCGCTTCGGCCAGCAGATCGTGGTGTCCCACGACGGTGGTGACTACCTCAACTGGGAAGCCCGCTCCTGGCGACTGTCCGAGGCCGGCGAGTACGAAGCACACGGTCTGCGCGAAACCGGCTTCTGGCGTTTCGTCAACGACCCCGCAGATCCGGGTGAATCGAACGCAATCGAGTTGCTGCTCGCGCATTCCGCGGGTTACGTGGAACTGTTCTACGGCCGGCCGCTGAATCAGTCCTCCTGGGAGCTGGTCACCGACGCGCTGGCCCGCAGTCGTTCCGGCGTACTGGTCGGTGGCGCCAAACGTCTGTACGGCATCGTCGAGGGCGGCGATCTGGCCTACGTGGAAGAGCGCGTCGACGCTGACGGCGGTCTGATTCCGCACTTATCGGCGCGGCTGAGCCGCTACATCGGGTGACGTCGGCACACTGATCGTTTGCACGGGCCACCGAATACGGCCCCGCTGCAACCTGTTTCGCGTTTCGCGTCGTCCCACCTCCGCGATTGGAGAACCTGTGCGCCAAAGCCACGTGCCACTACTGTTGGGGGCCGTTGTCGCTACAACGGCACTGGCGTGCGGGTCGCCGACACCCGAGGGACCACAGTCGATTTCCCCGGCTCCCTCGACAACCAACTCGCCCGCTCCGGCCGGTAGCTCAGCCGCCACAGCGCCGAGCAGCGCCGCCGCACCGACCACCGCCGTGCATGGAGCGTTCGCCCAGTGCCTGCACGAGCACGGCGTCAGCGAGCCCGCGGGCGGTTCGGTCGGCCCCGCCGCGGGTCCGGTCGCCGCGCCTGCGGGAGTCGATCAGCACACCTGGGACTCGGCGATACAGGCCTGCGCGACGCTCGAGCCCGGCCCAGCCCACAGTTAGAGCCGGCGCGTCTGCGGCCGGTCCGCTTTGTCGCCGAGCCGACGGCGCACCGGCACGCGACGCTGTTCACAGCGCACTGATAGCGATCGGCTACGTGCCACCTATCGGGGCTTCTTAGTGTCGGACCGGTAGTCCACACGAAAGGAAACCTCAGTGACAGTTCGTGCTTTCCGCGCGACGGCCGTGACATCGGCCATGGCCGCAGCCCTGATCGGTGGCGTGGTGGCGTGTTCGTCCGACAACTCCTCCAAAGAGCCCGCGCCGGCGACGACCACGGTGGCTTCGGCCGAAACGTCTGCACCGCAGTCCGGCGATCAGACCACTGCCGCACCACAACCCGGCGGCCACCAGGCCTTCACCGACTGCCTGACCGAACACGGAGTCCCTGCGCCGCCGCAGGGCGGTCCGGGCGGCCCCGGCGGACCCGGCGGTCCGGGCGGCCACGGGGGACAGCCGCCGACCGGCGAACCACCTGCCGGTCCGCCGCCCTCAGGTACGCCCGGTGAACACGGCGCCCGGCCGGCCCCTCCCGGCGTCGACCAGGACACCTGGGAAAAGGCCATGCAGGCGTGCAAGTCGTTGGCCCCTGCGCACCCGCACCACCAGCAGTAGGCACGCCGAAACCGGCACCGGGTCACGGGATGCGAGAGCGAAACATCCGTCGATCCCGCTTCAGATATGGAGCGGCCCCCGAGCCTATGTTCCTGGTTGGACGACCGGGAGCTCGGGGGCCGGGCGGCTGCCTGGAATTCGCCAGCGCACGCGGGTGATTCCACGCCTGGTGCTGCTAGCGGGCAGCCACCTCACATGTCCGTAAGCCAATCAATTTGTCGGACCACCTCCTTCCGTGTGTACGGCCGACCGTACTCGCGGCGAGGCGGGCCGACAACCGAATTCAGCGATCGCTGACCACTGCGGCGTCGACCAGCGTGGCAAACTCGCCCGCTGACGGCGGCGCAGCCAGCCGCCGGCCGTCCAGAGTGTGCACCCGGGCGCCCAGGGTGATTGCCGAAACCAGCCAAACCCCTTGGGCGGCAACGAGATCTTCCATTCTGAGGGCGCGATAGTCACATTCGTACCCTTTACCCCGGGCCACTTCGAACAGCGCCTGCTGGGTGGTGCCCCGCAGAATCGGATACCAAGGCGGTGGGGTCAACAGGCAGGGCGAGCCATCGGCGCGCTCGGTCGCGATCACCACCGTCGAACGTGGGCCTTCCAGAACGAAGCCGTCCGTGCTGAGGAAGATGACGTCGTCGGCACCGTGCCGGGCGGCGTGGCGCAAGGCGGCCATATTCACCGCATACGACAGCGTCTTGGCGCCCGCGAGCAGCCACGGCATGGCATCCACGCCGGCTGCGGGCAGGCCGCGGTCCAGTGACAGCACGGACACGCCGTCCCGGCGGGCGGCGACGACCCGATCGGCCAGCCGCTGCACACTGACGTAGGCCGTCGGCTCCGACCCCGTCTCACGCCCGCGGCTGTACACGAGCCGCAGCGCGGCCTCTTCCGAACTTTGGGCGACCCACTGGGCCGCGGCAGCGGCGACGGCGGCGCGCCACGCCGTCAGGTCCGGGTCCGGCAGGTCGAGCGTTCGCGCCGAATACGCCAGCCGGCTCAGATGTGCCTCAACCAGGCACGCCGCACCGTCGCGCACCAGGAGCGTCTCGAACACCCCATCACCGCGAACGGCCGCCAGGTCGTCGGCGTAGAGCAGCGGCGTCGACGCGTCGTGGCTGCGACCGTCGAGCGTGACGAGAACCGGGGTGACATCCACCATGACGTCGTAGCGTAGTGCCCGTCCACCCCGGACCCGACGGAAGTGCAGCGCCGTAGAGTTGCACTGTGTCAGCTGTTCTCGCCCCCGATCCCGGACCTGATGCCCACGCGGTCTGGCACTACGGCGATCCACTGGGCGAACAACGAGCCGCGGCAACCGCCGCCGTGGTCATAGACCGTTCCCACCGTGCCGTGCTGCGCATCTCCGGCGCCGAACGGCAGAGTTGGCTGCACAGCATTTCCACCCAGCACGTCGCGGCGTTGCCGGACGGCGCCAGCACGCAGAATCTGAGTCTCGACGGCCAGGGTCGTGTCGAGGATCACTGGATTCAGACCGAACTGGGTGGGACGACCTATCTGGATACCGAACCGTGGCGCGGCGACCCGCTGCTCGACTACCTCACCAAGATGGTGTTCTGGGCGCAGGCGACACCGGAGCCCGCCGATCTCGCCGTGTTGTCACTGATCGGGCCCGAACTCGCCGGCCAGGGCATCGTGCAGACGCTCGGGGTGTCGGCGTTGCCCACCGAACTGGTGGCGGTGCCCCTACCGGACGGCGGGTTCGTGCGCCGGATGCCCAGCGCTTCGCCCGGCATCATCGAACTCGACGTCCTGGTGCCGCGTGCGGACAAAGAAGGCTGGATTGACCGGCTGGCGGCGGCCGGGGCGCGGCGCGCCGGAGTATGGGCATACGAGGCGCACCGAGTGGCCGCGATGCGGCCGCGGCTCGGCGTCGATACCGACGATCGCACCATTCCGCACGAGGTCGGTTGGATTGGTGGGCCAGCCGAAGGTGCGGTTCACCTGGACAAAGGTTGTTACCGCGGGCAGGAGACGGTCGCCCGGGTGCACAATTTGGGCCGCCCACCCCGGATGCTGGCCCTGCTGCACCTCGACGGCGGCCAGGATCGGCCCGCCACCGGGGATTCGCTGCTGAGCGGGGGCCGAGCCGTCGGTCGCGTCGGCACGGTCGTTGATCACGTGGACCTGGGACCGATCGCGCTGGCCCTGCTCAAGCGAGCATTGCCCGCGGACACCGCCCTGGTCACCGGCGGCCAGCACGAGGTCGACGCGACAATCGACGCAGATTCCCTCCCGCAGGCCGACACCACCGGCGCCGGCCGACTGGCGGTGGAACGGCTGCGGGGCGGCGCCGGCTGAGCTGTGGCCAGCATCCCACCGAAGTCACGCAGGGCCTACCAGCGCACCGCCCGCGGGCACGGTAGAGTGACCGCAGGACAATAAACACACTCAGATCGGAGCCGCCTGCTTGTTGGGCCGCTCCGTTATTGCGCGAGGGGGTTCCCCCATGGGCCGCGGCCGGGCTAAGGCAAAGCAGACCAAGGTTGCTCGAGAGCTGAAGTACAGCTCCCCACAAACCGATTTCGATCGGCTCCAGCGCGAGCTGGGCGGGTCACCGGTAACCGAGACCGATGAGTTCGAGGACAACGAGTCCTGGACTGAGGACGACTGGCGTCGATAGCTCCCCGCGTAGCTACGCGGGGTGCTGACGTTCGGCGGGAACTCTCGCACTCCCCCGGGTTAAGCACCTAACGCCGGCACTTCCCCGCGTCAGAACCTGGGATGCTGGCCTACCAGTTGCGCGCCCGGTCCGTCTTTATGGCCCTTCTGCACAGTGCCCAGAGTCCAGCACTGCAGGTGGCGGGCCGTCAGAATCGCCAGCGCGCGGTCGGTGTCCTCGGGCGCCACCACGGCGACCATGCCGACTCCCATGTTGAACGTCTTCTCCATCTCGGCGCGCTCGATGCGACCGCGCTGAGCGATCAGCCCGAACACCGGAGCCGGGGTCCAGGTGCCGCGGTCGAGTTCGGCGGTCAACCCGGGCGGAATGACCCGCCCCAGGTTCGCGGCCAGCCCACCACCGGTCACGTGGCAGAACGTCCGCACCTGCGTCTCGGCGGCCAGGGCCAGACAGTCCTTGGCGTAGATCCGGGTGGGTTCGAGCAGTTCCTCACCCAGGGTGCGGCCGAACTCCTCAACGTGGCCTGCCAGGCTCATCCGGTCGATTTCCAGCAGCACCTTGCGAGCCAGCGAATAGCCATTGGAGTGCAGGCCGGACGATCCCATGGCGATCACCACGTCCCCGGGACGAACGCGGTCGGGGCCCAGCACGTCGTCGGCCTCGACGACACCGACCCCGGTGGCCGACAGATCGTAGTGATCGGGTTCCATCAGTCCCGGATGCTCGGCCGTCTCGCCGCCCAGCAGTGCGCAACCGGCCTGAACACACCCTTCGGCGATACCGGCGACGATGGCCTGGACCCGTTCAGGCACGACCCGGCCCACTGCGATGTAGTCCTGCAGGAACAGCGGTTCGGCCCCGCAGACCACCAAATCGTCGACGACCATCGCGACCAGATCCAGGCCGACGGTGTCGTGCTTGTCCATCGCCTGCGCGACGGCCAGTTTTGTGCCGACGCCGTCGGTCGATGCCGCCAGCAGCGGTTCACGATATTCGGTGCGAAGCGCAAACAGGCCGGCGAAGCCGCCGAGGCCACCTCGCACCTCAGGGCGTGTCGCTCGCCCGGCCAGCGGCTTGAACAGTTCAACTGCACGGTCGCCGGCCTCGATATCGACACCGGCCGATGCGTAGGAGATTCCGTGCTCGTCAGCGGGATCGGTCATCGTGCTTCAATCTACCGGTCTCCGACCGGCTCCGAGCACCAGGCTCTGCACCCGTCCGTCGATTGACGGGTGCACGATGGTCAGGAGCGCCGCAGCGCCGAGGCGTTGTCGTTATCCGCCTGTAGCCCGGTGCCCGCACGCGCGGCGTTTGCCAGCATCTGCTCGATGACGTTCTTGCCCAGTGCGTTCTCGCTCGGCAGCTCGATCGGGTAGTCACCATCGAAACACGCACAGCACAACCGGGACACCGGCTGTTCGGTCGCGGCAATCATGCCTTCCAGCGAGATGTAGCCCAGGGTGTCGGCCCCGATCGCGTGCCGCACGGCTTCGAGCATCTCTTTACCGGAGCCGTCGGCATTGGCGGCATTGGCGATCAGTTCTGCCGGTGAGGCGAAGTCGATGCCGTAGAAGCACGGCCACTTCACCGGCGGGGAGGCGATGCGCACGTGCACCTCGAGGGCGCCGGCCTCGCGCAGCATCCGGATCAGGGCGCGCTGGGTGTTGCCGCGCACGATCGAGTCGTCGACGACGATCAGTCGCTTGCCGCGGATCACCTCGCGCAGCGGGTTGAGCTTGAGCCGGATGCCGAGCTGACGAATCGTCTGCGACGGCTGGATGAAGGTCCGGCCGACGTACGCGTTCTTCATCAGGCCCTGCCCGAAGGGGATTCCCGACTCCTGCGCATAGCCAACGGCTGCCGGCGTTCCCGATTCCGGAACTCCGATCACCAGATCGGCGTCGATGGGCATTTCGCGGGCCAGCCGACGACCGATGTCGACACGGGCCGCGTGCACTGAGCGACCGGCGAGCGTGCTGTCCGGCCGGGCCAGATACACGTATTCGAAGACGCACCCCTTGGGGGTGGGGTTGGCGAAGCGCGTGGAGCGCACCCCGTCGGCATCGATCGCGAGGAGTTCACCGGGCTCGATGTCACGTACGAACGAGGCGCCGACGATGTCGAGCGCCGCGGTTTCGGATGCAACCACCCACCCGCGGTCGAGGCGGCCCAGCGACAGGGGTCGCACACCGTATGGATCACGGGCCGCGTAGAGCGTGTTCTCGTCCATGAAGGTCAGGCAGAACGCACCGCGCACGGTCGGCAGCAGTTCCAGCGCGGCCTGCTCGATGGTGGAATCGGCGGCACCGTGCGCCAGCAGTGCCCCGAGGATGTCGGAGTCGGTCGTGGCGGCCGGGGCACCACGCATTTCGATCAGTCCGGCGTCGCGGGCGCGGGCAGCCAACTCGGTGGTGTTCACCAGGTTGCCGTTGTGCCCCAGGGCGACTGCGGTGCCGGCGGCGGTGTGCCGGAACACCGGTTGAGTGTTCTCCCACGTCGTCGAGCCGGTGGTGGAGTAGCGGCAGTGCCCGATGGCGACGTGGCCGACCATTCCGGCCAGCGTCTGCTCGTCGAACACCTGACTGACCAGACCCAGATCCTTGAACACGATGACCTGCGTGCCGTCGGCCACCGCGATACCGGCGGCCTCCTGGCCACGGTGCTGCAGGGCGTAGAGGCCGTAGTAGGCCAGCTTGGCGACGTCCTCGCCTGGGGCCCAGACACCGAATACGCCGCATTCCTCGCGGGGAGAATTCTCGAGTTCGATCGGCTCAGCGGTCACGATGGGGGCTGCTCCCTACGGGCGGTGGCTGACTCGCTCAGTCTACGGTCACTTACTCGCGAGTACACCAAGCCGCAACCGGATTTTTGCCTGGTCGCATGCCCCGGGGTGGGCAATCTCACATGCATGCAACTCAGTCAAGTGCCACCAGCGGCAGCCAGGCTTCGATTTCTGCGGCCCGAGTGCCGGACGCACGTAGCTCTCCGGAGTCGACCGCCGCACCCATCGACAACAGCCCGGTCACCAGGCGCAGCCAGGTACGCGGATCGGTTTCGACGACGTTCGGCGGTGTCCCGCGGGTGTGCCGCGGACCACTGATGCACTGCACCGCGACGAATGGCGGTACCCGAACTTCGACCGAGGCGCCGGGCGCGACTGCGGCCAGGGTCCGCGCGGAAAGCCGTACCGCTTCGGCGATCTCAGCACGCGCAGGTTCGGCCCCGTCGCCGCGCAGCCAGGCCTCGACCGAGCGCACCGCGGCGCGCGTCTTGAGCGGGTCAACCACAGAGGCTCGGGCCATACCCTAGGTTCTCAAATCTGAAACGGCGGGCGCGCATCCATGATCCTTGCCGGCGGCAGGATGCCTCTGGTGTCCACGTTGCAGCAGTTGCGCCGCAATCGCCCCGGCCTCGTTGACGGCCAGGTGTGCGAGCGCCGGCGCGATCAGGCTGCCCGACCGCCCGGCCAGCCAATCGAAGACCCACCCGGCCAGCCCGGTGACCAGCACCGTGCCGGCGACCGGCTCGCCGGTGGCGCGCGCGTCGACAACGTGCGACAGCCCGAAGACCACCGCCTGCAACAACCGCCCCTGCCGCGGGCCGAATGCTCGCGCGGCGACGGTGGACATCGCTCCCCGGTAGGCGGTCTCCTCCGACCAGACGGTGCCCAGCGGGATCTCGATCGCCAGCCATTTCCATCCCGGCTGCGGCAGCGTGCGCTGATCCATGGCCGTCCGCACGACGGGCAGGGCTGTGGTCAACGCCACACCGGCGGCAACCGTTGCAGCGCTTGCCGCACCCCATCGGATCCCCGCGCTGCGGGCCGGGCCGTGAAGCCCCAGCGGTGCGCGAACGGCCAGCGCAAGCGTTGTACCGATCACTGCCTGCACCAACGGATGTCGGCGCCCGGGAATCGCCAGCCCGGCGGTCGCACTGTATGCCACCAGGGCTGCGCCAAACGCCACAGCGATACCGCGTGACCTCCGCGAGGACGGCTCCACGCCCATTAACAAACCACATACGCGTTCACATCGTGCACATTGCTGACTCATAGCTTTCGTCACAACAATGTCATCTGTGCCGCCCTCCACCCCTGTTCCGACCCCTACGCCGGCGCCCGCACCGTTGGCCGAAATACCGGCCCCCAACCTGCAGGCGATGCATCACGGTGTCTCGCTGCTGGGCGGCTGGCTGCCGGTGACGGTCGAGATCCTCACGGCCGTTGCCCTGATCGCCGTGCTGGCACGCCTGAATCGCCGCTGGTGGTTTTTGTGGGTGCCGCTGTCGGCCGCGATCGGGGTGGTGGCGGCGCTGGCTGCACGCACGTACATGAATTCCGAGGGACTCGCGTCCGATCCGGCCCCCATCGAACTCTGGATCGGTATCGCCGTTGCCGTCGCCGCCATCGCGGTCGCGGTGTTCGGCTGGCGCAAAACCCAGAACTGGCGCCGGGTGGTGTCAGTGCTGGCAATACCGCTGGCGTTGACCGCCGCGCTCATGGAACTCAACCGCTGGGTCGGCTATTACCCCACCGTGAACTCCGCATGGGGCGCGCTGACGGCTGGGCCGCTGCCGAATCAGGTTGACGCCGAAGCACTCCCGGGCCTGCGCAATACCTCGCCGACGACAGGGAAGCTGGTCGAAGTCTCGATTCCGGACAGCGCGAGCGGCTTCAAGCACCGCAATGAATACGTCTACCTGCCGCCGGCATGGTTCGCCGGGGCCACACCGCCGAAGCTTCCGGTGGTGATGATGATCGCTGGTGAGTTCAACACCCCGGCCGACTGGATGCGTAGCGGCAACATCATGCCGGTGATCGACGCCTACGCCCGCGACCACGGCGGCATCGCACCCATCTTCGTCTTCGCCGACTCCGGCGGCCGTTTCAACAACGACACCGAGTGCGTCAACGGGCCGCGCGGGGATTCCGCCGACCATTTGACCAAAGATGTTCGCCCATACGTGATCTCACAGTTCGGCGCGTCAGCCAACGCGTCGAATTGGGCGGTCGTGGGCTGGTCGATGGGTGGCACATGCGCAGTCGACCTGACCGTGATGCATCCGGACCTGTTCAGCGTCTTCGAGGACATCGCGGGTGACCACGGGCCCACCGCGGGCACCAAGGAACAGACCATCGACCGGCTCTACGGCGGCGACGCCGCACAGTGGGCGGCGTTCGACCCGGTGACCGTCATGAGGGCCCACGGCCCGTACACCGGGGTGTCGGGCTGGTTCGAGGACACCGCCACACCCACCAACCAGAAGAACCCCTACGGGCAGGGCAAGCGACCGCAGGGCAACTCTCCCTCGGGATTCGGCGGCCACGACGACGTTCGCGATTCCGACGAACTCGGGGCTGCGCAGGACCTGTGCTCGGTAGCGAAGACGGTCGCCATCGACTGCTCGATACACCAGCTGATCAGCTTCCACACCTGGCAGTTCGCGTCACGCGCATTTACCGATGCGCTGCCGTGGATCGCGGCTCAGATCCATACGCCGGAGCCCGTGCCGTCGAAGTCCTGACGATCCGCGCGGCACCCGCGCCCAGCGGGTCAGTGCCGGTCTTGGGTCAGCCGAACAGACCGGGCAGCACGCCTTCCCAGGTGGCTCGCAACTCCGCCAGTGGAACGCTGAACTGTCCCTGCACGTCGACCGCGTCCGACCCGTCGTCGACGACGCCGATGCGCACCGCCGGCAGCCCGCGGGCTTCGCACATTGCCATGAACCGGCTTTCCTCGGTGCGCGGTACCGCGGCCAGGACGCGGCCAGCCGATTCCGAGAACAGGAAGACGAACGGATCGTCTCCTTCTTGAGCACCCGCGGGAAGCACTATGCGGCAACCGGTTTCACCGGAAAGCGCCCCCTCGACCACCGCCTGGATGAGGCCACCCTCGCTCAGGTCGTGGGCCGCCGACACCAGCCCGTCCCGTGACGCCGCGGTCAACACCTCGGAGAGGAGCTTCTCGCGCGCCAGATCCACCTTGGGCGGCACCCCGCCGAGATGATCGGCAGTGACCTGCGCCCAGATAGAGCCGTCGAACTCGTCTGCGGTGTCGCCGAGCAGGATCAGCGTCTCACCCGGTTCGTTGCCGAAACCGGTCGGGATACGGCGGGTGACATCGTCGATCACGCCGAGCACCCCCACGACGGGGGTCGGCAGGATGGCCGTGGAGCCAGTCTGGTTGTAGAAGCTGACGTTGCCGCCGGTGACCGGAATGCCCAGGGTCGCACAACCATCGGCGAGTCCTCGGACGGCCTGGCTGAACTGCCACATGACACCCGGGTCCTCCGGCGAACCGAAGTTGAGGCAATTGGTGACGGCGACCGGCGTCGCTCCGGTGACCGCCACATTGCGGTAGGCCTCGGCGAGCGCCAACTGCGCACCCGCGTACGGATCCAGCCTGGTGTAGCGGCCCGAGGCGTCGGTGGACACCGCGATGCCGCGGCCCGTCTCCTCGTCGATGCGCAACACCCCGCCGTCGGCATACTCCGCAAGCACGGTGTTGCCCCGCACGTAGCGGTCGTACTGCTCGGTGATGAACGCCCGGCTGCACAGATGCGGACTGCCAAGCAGCGCAAGCAAAGTCGCGCGCAACTCAGCACCGGTACGAGGCCGAGCCAGTGTCGCCGAACTGTTGGCGATCAGGGCGTCTTGATCGTCGGGGCGCGCCACCGGACGCTGGTACACCGGGCCTTCGTGGGCCACCGTGCGGGGTGGCACGTCGACGACACACTCACCGTTCCAGGTGATCTGCAGCCGGTCTCCGTCGGTGACCTCGCCGATCACGGTGGCCAGCACATCCCACTTGCGGCACACAGCCAGGAAGGCCTCCACGTTCTGCGGCGTGACGACGGCGCACATGCGTTCCTGCGACTCGCTGGACAACACCTCGGCCGGGGTCATGTCGGCCGCGCGCAACGGCACCCTGTCCAGCTCGATCGCCATTCCACCGTCGCCGGCGGACGCCAGTTCCGAAGTGGCACAAGATAATCCCGCGCCACCAAGATCCTGGATACCGACCACCAGGTCTGCGGCGTAGAGCTCGAGGCAGCACTCGATGAGCACCTTCTCGGTGAAGGGGTCGCCAACCTGAACCGACGGCAGCTTCTTTCGTCCCGAACCGGATTCGTCACCGGAGAAGGTGTCACTGGCGAGTACCGAAACGCCGCCGATGCCGTCGAGCCCGGTGCGGGCCCCGAACAGGATGATCTTGTTTCCGGTGCCGGAGGCGAATGCCAGATGCAGATCCTCCTTGCGCAACACACCGACACACAGCGCGTTGACCAACGGGTTGCCTGCGTACGACGCGTCGAACACCGTCTCGCCACCGATGTTCGGCAGACCCAGCGAGTTGCCGTAGCCACCCACACCGCGCACCACACCGTCGAGGACGCGCCGGGTGTCCGGGGCGTCGGCCGCGCCGAAACGCAACTGGTCCATGACCGCCACCGGACGTGCACCCATTGCCATGATGTCGCGCACGATGCCGCCGACACCGGTCGCCGCACCCTGATAGGGCTCGACGTAGGAGGGGTGATTGTGCGACTCGACCTTGAAGGTCACCGCCCAACCGTCGCCGATGTCCACCACACCGGCGTTCTCACCGATGCCGGCCAGCATCCCGGCTCGCATCTCGTCGGTGGTGGTCTCGCCGAAGTAGCGCAGGTGCACCTTGGAGGACTTATAGGAGCAGTGCTCGCTCCACATCACCGAGTACATCGCCAACTCGGCGTCGGTGGGCCGACGGCCGAGGATCTCCCGGATACGTTCGTATTCGTCGTCCTTGAGACCCAGCTCACGATACGGCTGGGGCTGATCAGGTGTGGCTGAGGCATGTTCGACGGTATCGACAGACGTCACCTGACCAGTCTATTCGGTCCGCACTTCGGCGATGTCCTCTGACGCCCCCGCGTACTGGCCAGGCCATGCCCGACGATGCTCCCGAACACCGGCGGGCCCCGGTTGACCACGTGCCACGCGAGCCCCGACAACATCTAGGCGACGTCTGCCACCGGCCAGATCGTGTCCGCTATTTAGGCGACAGGAATGCGTGCAGCGCAGCCGAATACGCGAACACGTCATGGGCACCCATCAACTCGCGTGCCGAATGCATGGCCAACTGCGCGGCGCCGACATCGACGGTGGGGATGCCGGTGCGTGCCGACGTCATGGGTCCGATGGTGGACCCGCAGGGCAGGTCCGCGCGGTGCTCGTAGCGTTGCAACGGCACTCCGGCCTGCCTGCAGGCGTACTCGAAGGCCGCCGCGGTCCGGCCATCGGTGGCATAGCGCAGGTTCGGGTGCACCTTGAGCACCGGGCCGGCGTTGACGGCGATCTGATGGCCGGGCTCGTGGCGCTCCGGGTAATTGGGATGGGTGGCGTGAGCCATGTCACCGGAAGCCACCATGGAGCCCGCGACGCGGCGCAGGAAATTCTCCCGGCTGTTTCCGGCAGCCAGCGCGATTCGCTCCAGCGCAGTGATCAACAACTCGGATTGCGCGCCGTGGTCGGACTGCGAGCCCACCTCCTCGTGGTCGAACAGTGCCAGCACCGGCACATACTCGCCGGCTTCGGCGGCCAGCAGCGCCTCCAGCCCGGCGTAGCAGGTGCCCTGGTTGTCCAGCCGGGGCGCGCTGACGAACTCACCGTGGTCGCCCCACACCACCGACGGCGCCAGATCGTGGGTCATCAAATCGAATCCCAGCACGTCGCCGGGGTCGACGCCGCTGCACTCGGCCACGAAATCGACGAATGCCCGCGACGTGTCACCCAGTCCCCAGACGGCGTTCACGTGGCGCTGCGGGTCCAGCTTCACCGCGGCCCGGTCCTCGGCAAGGTGGATGGCCAGTTGCGGCACCCGCAGCAGCGGTGCATCGATGCGCACCAACCGGTGCACGACGCCGCTGCCGTCGCGCACCGACAGCCGGCCGCTGATACCGAGTTCGCGGTCGAGCCAGGAGTTCAGCCACGCCCCGCCGTAAGGCTGTAGGGCGACGACCTGCCATCCGGCCACCACCCGGTCGGGGTGTTGTTTGACCCGCAGGTTCGGGCTGTCGGTGTGGCCCCCGACCACCCGGAACGGCCGATCCGGTGAACCGCTGCTGTCCCAGGCGACCAGCGAGCCCGCTCGCACCACGAAGTAGCGACCGCCATCGGGCCAGCCGTCGGTCTCGGCGAGTTCGGTGAACCCGGCGTCCTGCAGCCGCTCCGCGGCGGTGGCGCAGACGTGGAACGGGGACGGGGAGGCGTCGATGAAGGCGCACAACCCCTGTGGTGTTGCAGACATAATCCCCATCTTTGCCGCCGTCGGGTCCGCATATGCGATTAGGGTTAGGGACCGTGTCCGCGCGTCGTCCGCAGCCCATCCTCACGCCACTCACTCCAGCCGCCATTTTCATCGTCGCGACCATCGACGAAGGCGGCGAACAGGGCGTGCATGACGCGTTGGCAGACCTGTCGGGACTGGTGCGGGCAGTCGGCTTCCGGGTTCCCAACGCGACACTGAGTTTGGTCGTCGGCATCGGATCGCAGGCGTGGGATCGGCTCTTCGATGCGCCCCGGCCGCCGGCACTGCACCCGTTCGTGGAACTGACGGGTGATCGTCATCACGCGCCGTCGACACCGGGCGATCTGCTGCTGCACATCAAGGGCATTTCGATGGACGTCTGCTTCGAACTCGGCGGTCACGTGCTGGCCGCCCTCGGCGCGGTGACCGTTGTCGACGAGGTGCACGGGTTCAAGTTCTTCGAGCAGCGCGACCTGCTCGGCTTCGTCGACGGCACCGAGAATCCCGATGGGCCGGACGCGGTGATCGCCGTGCAGATCCCGGACGGCGAGTACGCCGGAGCCAGTTATGTCCACGTGCAGAAGTACACCCACGACATGACGGCGTGGAATGCGCTGACCGTCACCGAACAGGAACTTGTGATCGGCCGCACCAAACTCGAGGACATCGAACTCTCCGACGCGGTCAAGCCCTCGAATTCCCATGTGGCGCTGAACACTTTGACCGACGAAGACGGCAACGACCTGCAGATCGTGCGCGCGAACATGCCGTTCGGCACACTCGGCAACGGCGAGTGCGGCACCTACTACATCGCGTACTCCGCGGACCCGGCTGTCAGCGAGCAGATGCTGGAGAATATGTTCATCGGCGATCCGCCCGGCAACACCGACCGGATCCTGGATTTCTCCACCGCGATCACCGGCAACATGTTCTTCGTTCCGCGAGCGGACTTCCTCGACGACCCGCCACCGCGCCCGGACGCCGAGGGCGCCGAAACCGCCTCGCCCGAAACCATTTCCGCCTCCCCCAGCAGCGGCTCACTGGCCATCGGCAGTCTGAAAGGACAACCGCAATGAACAACCTGCACCGTCACCTCGCGCCGATCTCCGATGCGGCGTGGAAGGAGATTGAGACCGAGGCGGCGCGCACGTTCCGGCGGCACATCGCCGGCCGCCGCGTCGTCGACGTCAGCGAGCCGGGAGGCCCGGTCACCGCGGCCATCAGCACCGGACACCTCAAAGACGTCGCTGCCCCCGCCGACGGTGTGGTGGCGCACCTGCGCGACGCCCGGCCCCTGGTGCGGCTGCGGGTTCCGTTCACCGTCAACCGGATTGACGTCGACGACGTGGCGCGCGGGTCGCAGGATTCGGATTGGGACCCGGTCAAGGAAGCCGCCAGGAAGCTGGCGTTCGTCGAGGACCGGGCGATCTTCGAAGGCTACGAAGATGCCCAGATCTCCGGCATCCGTAAGACCAGCTCCAACCCGCCGCTGGCCCTGCCGGAGGATCCGCGCGACATTCCCGATGTCATCGCGCAGGCGCTGACGGAACTACGACTGGCCGGTGTCGACGGGCCGTATTCGGTGCTGTTGTCGGCCGACACCTACACCAAGGTCAGCGAGACCACCGTGAACGGCTACCCGATCCGCGAGCACATCGGCCGCCTCATCGACGGTGACATCATCTGGGCGCCGGCCATCGACGGGGCGTTTGTATTGTCCACGCGCGGTGGTGATTTCGATCTTCAGCTGGGCACCGATGTGTCCATCGGCTACCTGTCGCACGACGCCGACACCGTGCAGTTGTACCTGCAGGAGACCCTGACATTCCTGTGCTACACCGCCGAAGCGTCAGTAGCGCTGACCCCCTAACCTCGCCCATCTTCTTGTTCTTGGCCGCGAGCGCCCGTGTTTGTACGCAACACACCGTCAGTTTGCGTACAAATGCGGGCGCTCGCGCCGTGAAGACTCAGGCGGCGAGGACCGCGTCCAGCGCGGAGTAGAAGATACCCAGCCCGTCGTCGGACGGGCCCGTCAACGCCTCGGTGGCATGTTCGGGGTGGGGCATGAGCCCGACGACACGGCCGTTGGCCGAGCTCACACCTGCGATGCCGCGCATCGAACCGTTGAGGTTCTCGGCGTAGCGGAAGGCCACCCGGCCCTCGCCCTCGAGCTCGTCGAGGACGGCCTCCGACGCGACGTAGCGGCCCTCTCCGGACTTCAGCGGGATCAGGATCTCCGCACCCTGTTCGTAGCGGGAGGTCCAGGCCGTCGTCACCGAGTCCACCTGCAGCCAGACGTCACGGCAGATGAAGTGCAGCCCGGCATTGCGGGTCAGCGCGCCCGGCAGCAGCCCGGCCTCGCAGAGCACCTGGAAGCCGTTGCAGATGCCGAGCACCGGCATGCCTTTGCCTGCCGCCGCCACCACCTCGCCCATGACGGGGGCGAAGCGGGCGATGGCGCCGGCCCGCAGGTAGTCGCCGTAGGAGAAGCCACCCGGCACGATCACCGCATCGACGCCCTTGAGGTCGGCGTCGGCATGCCAGAGGCTGACCGCCTCGGCGCCGACGGCGCGTGCAGCGCGGGCGGCGTCGACGTCGTCGAGGGTGCCCGGGAAGGTGATGACGCCCACGCGGGCGCTCATGCGCTGGTCTCGCGGGTGACCGTCCAGTCCTCGATCACGGTGTTCGCAAGCAGCGACTCGGCGATTTCGGCCAGCGCCTCGTCGTCGACGCTGTCGTCGATCTCGAGCTCGAAACGCTTGCCCTGGCGGACATCCGCGATGCCGGCATGTCCGAGCCGGCCCAGCGCACCGACGATGGCCTGGCCCTGCGGGTCGAGAATCTCCGCCTTGGGCATCACGTTCACAATCACCCGGGCCACACTCAACTCCTCAGTATTCGCCTACCACTGACCGCCGTCCGGCTGGGATCCGGCGCAGCCAACTCTACCCACATGAGCCCAGGTAGGCCGTACACAGCCGGGCGGAGATGGCGTCGAACACCCGGCCGTCGCCCCATGCCGGCCACGGCATGGCGGCCGATCCCGCCGCCGCGGTCGTGGAGAACGCCACTTCGGTGATTGTGCCGCTGCGCGGATCGACGAGCAGGTATTGGTGCACGATCACCGGCCCGCTGATCACCGCAGCCAGCCGGTTGGGCTCGGCGGTCGTGATCGACGGTGAGAACGGCGGCGCGGTCACCTGGCACGCACGCAACGCCGCCGCGGCGGCATCGAAGACCGACGCTGCCCACTGCCCGGTCCGCCAGGTCTCCCCGCGCCAGTGCACGACCTGGGCCTGCAGTCGCCACTGGTCATCCGGTTGCCCGGCCTCCGCCCGCGCCGTCACCGCGAAGGTCCGTTCGTCGGGTACCGGTGGCCGCGCGCAGATGTCCTCGAACTGGAACCTCGGCATAGCCACCGGCGCGGCCACCCTCGACAACATCGGCCAGTGATAGCCGCTGTCCAGCGGCAGCGCCGACGAATCCGGCCACGCCGAAGACGGGATGCGGTCGCAAACCGCCGGACAGGTTTCGAGGTCCGCGCGCCCCAACGGCGCGATGGCGATCACCGGCGCCATGGCCAGCAGCAACACCGCCAGCAGCCCGCGCGTTCGGTTCCGCACTCCGACCTCCCACCGGGTACACCGATTGAGCGCACAATCGTAAGCATGGAGCTGACGCATTTCGGTCATTCGTGCCTACTGGCGAGCTTTCCCAACACCACCATCTTGTTCGACCCGGGCAATTTCTCGCACGGGTTCGAAGGCATGACCGGTCTGTCCGCGATCCTGATCACCCATCAGCATCCCGACCATGCCGACCCTGAACGACTGCCGGCCCTGGTCGAAGCAAATCCCGGTGCGGCGTTGTACGCCGACCCACAAACCGCAGCGCAGCTCGGTGGCGACTGGCAGGCAGTCAACGTCGGTGACGTGCTGAGCGTCGGCGAGCTCACCATCCGCGGAGCCGGTGGGCGGCACGCCGTCATCCATCCGGAAATCCCTGTCATAGACAATATTTCGTATCTCGTCGGCGACGGCGAACATCCGGCCAGACTCATGCACCCCGGCGATGCGCTGTTCGAACCCGGTGAGCCGGTGCACGTGCTGGCTACCCCGGCCGCCGCACCGTGGATGAAAATTTCCGAGGCGGTCGACTACCTGCGTGCGGTCGCACCGACGCATGCCGTCCCGATCCACCAGGGCGTCGTCGCAACACAGGCCCGCGGCATCTACTACGGCCGACTCACCGAGATGACCCACACCGACTTTCGGGTGCTGGACGAGGAGAAGGCGGCCTCGCTGTAACTGCCGCATTTGCCTGGCGGGCTGTGCGTGACACCGAATCACAGCCATCTGCGTAATCTCGACGCGCCCTGCGCACCGCTGACCTATTGTTGAGCGACTGCTCAGCACAGCCATAAGGGGCACGATGTCGGTCTACTACGACCCCTACGACGTGAGTATCGTCGCCGATCCGTATCCGGTGTACGCGCGGCTGCGAGACGAAGCGCCGCTCTACTACAACGAACGCTACGACTTCTGGACGCTGGCCCGGCACGCCGACGTCGAGTCGGCGTTGTCGGACTGGGAGACCTTCTCCAATTCGCGCAGCGACATCCTCGAGCTGATCAAGTCGGAGTTCGACATGCCCAAGGGCGTGATGATGTTCGAGGACCCGCCGATACACACCATGCTGCGCGGGCTCATGTCACGGGTATTCACACCCCGGCGGATGGCCGAGATCGAAGACCAGATACGCGCGTTCTGCATCAATTGCCTTGACCCGCATATTGGTTCGGGCGGGTTCGACATCATCGCCGAGCTGGCGTCAATGATGCCGATGCGGGTGATCGGGATGCTGCTGGGCATCCCGGAGTCCGAACAGGTCTCGGTCCGCGATGCCAACGACGCCAACTTGCGCACCAAACCCGGTGCCCCGATGAAGGTGGCGCGCGCCGACAAGATCGCCGACGGCCGCATCTACGCCGACTATGTCGAGTGGCGTTCGCAGAACCCCTCCGACGACCTGATGACCGCACTGCTGAACGTCGAGTTCACCGACGAGAACGGGGTGACGCGCAAACTCACCCGCAAAGAGGTGCTGCATTACACCCAGGTCGTCGCGGGCGCCGGGAACGAGACCACCGGCCGGCTCATCGGCTGGCTGGCCAAAGTCCTTGCCGAGCACCCTGATCAGCGTCGGAAGATCACCGCTGACCGCGCGCTGCTGGGCCGGGCGATCGACGAGACGCTGCGGTTCGAACCCACCGGCCCGCATGTCGCCCGGTACACCATCCGCGATTTCGAGGCCTACGGCACCACCGTTCCGGCCGGCAGCGCCATGCTGCTGCTGTTCGGCGCCGCCAACCGGGACCCCCGCCGCTACGCAGATCCGGACATCTTCGACATCGGCCGCGACAACATCAGCCACCTGACGTTCGGTAAGGGCCTGCACTACTGCCTGGGCGCCAACCTCGCCCGATTGGAGGGCAGGGTGGCGCTCGACGAGCTGCTCAATCGCTGGCCGGACTGGGGGATCGATTACGACAGCATGCAGCTGGCACCCACTTCGACGGTGCGCGGCTGGGAGAAACTGCGGATCACGTTCTGAGGGCGCCTTACCTTCTTCGGGCGCCCACCTTCCGACCGCGAGCAGACATAGAATTCCGCCTTTTCACTGAAAATCCGCAATTCTGCGTCTGCTCGCGAGTGAAAAAGGTCAGCCGATGTCGCGCCCGGCGCCGCGGCCGGCGGCCCGCCCGGAGAAGATACAGCCACCCACGAAAGTGCCCTCCAGCGACCGGTAGCCGTGCACCCCGCCACCACCGAAACCGGCCACCTCACCGGCGGCATACAGGCCCCTCAAAGGCTTACCGTCGGTGCCCAGCGCTCGTGAATCGAGATCGGTTTCCAAGCCGCCCAACGTCTTCCGGGTTAAGATGTGCAGCTTGACGGCGATCAAAGGCCCGGCCTTCGGGTCGGTCAGCCGGTGCGGTGCCACCACCCGCGACAGCCGGTCCGGCAGATAGGCCCGGGCGCCACGGACCGCGGTGATCTGTCCGTCCTTGGTGAAACGGTTGGCCACCTCGCGGTCTCGGGCCGTGACCTCCGCCTCGACGTCCGCGTAATCCAATGGCACCACGTCGGGCATCCCGTTCATCTTCGCGACGAGTTCACGCAGCGTATTCGCCTGAACGAAGTCGATGCCGCGATCAACGAAGGCCTGCACCGGCGGTGGCGCGCCGGGTCGAACCCGCGAAAGCACTTGGCGCACACTGCGTTCGGTTAAATCGGGATTCTGTTCCTGCCCGGAGAGCCCGAACTCCTTGGCGATGATGCGGGCGTTGAGGACGAACCAGGTGTAGTCGGAACCCGACCGCGCGATGTACTGAAGTGTGCCCAGCGTGTCGAAGCCCGGGTACAGCGGTCCCGGCAGCCGTCTTCCGGTGGCATCAAGCCACAGCGACGACGGGCCGGGCAGTATCCGGATGCCGTGGTTCGGCCAGACCGGGTCGTAGTTGGTTATGCCCTCGGTGTAGTGCCACATCCGGTCCCGGTTGATGACGCGGGCGCCCGCAGACTCGGTGATGCCGATCATGCGGCCGTCGACGTGGGCGGGCACCCCGGTGAGCAACTGCCCGGGCACCGCACCCATGCTGGCGGGCCAGTTCTTGCGGACCAACTCGGTGTTGCCGCCGATACCGCCACTGGTGACGATGACCGCGTCGGCACTGAACTCGAACTCCCCGTTGGACTTTCGTGACGATGCGACACCCCGCGCCGCATCCGAGGGTTCGAGCACCGTGCCGCGCACCCCGGTCACCGCACCGCCGGAGACAATCAGTTCATCGACCTGATGACGGTGCGCAAACCGCACCAGGGGGTTATCGCGGACCCGGCGGGCGAAAATCTCCACCAGCGCCGGTCCGGTCCCCCAAGTGATGTGGAAGCGTGGAACTGAATTGCCCACTCCCCGAGCGTCATAGCCACCGCGCTCGGCCCACCCCACCAACGGGAACAGCTTGAGTCCGCGCTCGTGCAGCCATGACCATTTCTCCCCCGCCGCAAAGTCGACATAGGCGTGCGCCCATTGCCGCGGCCAATAGTCTTCGGGGCGGTCGAACCCCGCGGTGCCCATCCAGTCCTGCAACGCCAGTTCATGACTGTCCCGGATGCCCATCCGGCGCTGCTCGGGACTGTTCACGAAGAACAGGCCACCGAACGACCAGTAGGCCTGACCGCCCAGATTGGCAGCGTTCTCCTGCTCGACGATCAGAACCCGCTTACCGCGTTCGGCCAGTTCGCAGGTCGCCACCAGACCGGCGAGTCCAGCTCCGACGACGATGACGTCCGCGTCCATGACGCCAACGTTATCGCTTCGTCGTCAGGCGGAACCAGATTGCCCGACTCCTCACACCTCGTCCCTCGGCGCTTCGTCGTCAGGCGGCGTGATGCTGCGTCTCGGCCGGCGGCAACCAGCGGTACACCGTCGGGGTACATCCGTGCATCAGCGCCAGATCGACGGCGTCGAGCATCGCCTGCCGTGTCCCCGGTTTGCTCAAGTGCCGCGCGGCCACTGCGACCCGCACCACCCCTCCGCGGCGGGCGGTTCGGTCGGCGGCCAGCACCAGCGTCCGGCACCACCACGGCTCGGTGAGGAATCCTTCGCCGATGCCCAGCACCCGCGCGCGCAGGGTGTCGTCGCGCACCAGGTCGGTGATGCCGGCAGATCCGGCCACCAGCCGAAAACCGTTACGCGGCAACACAGTCAATGCCCCGGCCGAGACATTCCAGCCGGGCGCGGCGAACAGCCGGGTACGCAGCCCGAGGTGGTCGAGGATGCGGTCGGCCGCCATCAGCCGAAGGTTGGCCTCATGCGCGCCCAATACCGCGAACTCGCTGCGCCTGCGCTTGGTGGCCGCCTCGTCGTAGCCGTGTAGCACGACGGCATCGCCACGGTCACGCCGTGCGGTCAGCCATGACACGGTGGTGTCGTCGCGATCCAGCCGGTACCCGCCCTTGAGCCGCGGCGCGGTCAACAGGGACACCGGGACTCCGCGCATGTCGAGTTCCCGGCAGAAGTCAGCGACCTCGGCGAGCGTGCGCTCCCCGATCGCCGATACCGACACGATCAGCTGTCCAGCCACCTGCCCAGTGTCGCAATGGCAGGTGTCCGGCCGGTGTCAGACACCCGGACGCCAGGTTGCCGTTCAGTCGGTCAGGACGTCTTCGATCGCGGCGATCACCGCGGGATCGTCGGGTGCGGTGCGCGGCCGGAACCGCTTCACCACCGCTCGATCCGGTCCGATGAGGAACTTCTCGAAGTTCCACTGGACGTCACCTGCCTCGCCGTCGACGTCGGCGACCTTGGTCAGTTCCGTGTACAGCGGATGCCGGTCGGGCCCGTTGACATCGGTCTTGGCCAGCAGCGGAAACGTCACACCGTAGGTGGTCGAGCAGAACGTCTGGATCTCGTCCGCATTCCCGGGCTCCTGGCCCATGAACTGGTTGCACGGCACGCCGATGACCGTCAGCCCTCGGTCCGCGTAGTCGCGGGCCAGTTGCTCGAGTGCGGAGTACTGCGGTGTCAGTCCGCATTTGGAGGCGACGTTGACGACGAGGACGCCGCGGCCGGCGTAGTCGGCCAGCGACGCGCTTTCGCCGCCGAGGGTGGTCAGGGCGATGTCATTGAGGCTCACGGCCGTCAACCTAACACCGCAGCAGATTCGGCGGTCGGCGCCGATCCCGTCAGCCGCGCTCGAACAGCATCAGGCCCAGCTTGCGCGCCAGGATCATCGGATCACCGTCAGCGACCGCCCGGTTGAGCCAGAGCGTGGAGAACCCGTGTACCAGCGACCAGGCCGCCAGGCGCGCGGTGACCGGATCGGCCTGAGCTTTCGGGTCTGTCAGCGATGCCACTCCCGCGGTCAGTTCCGCCGCCGCGGCAGCCTCCGCGGCGGCCAGCTCGAGATCCGTCGTGTCGAGCAGGGTGCGGTCGAACATCACCGCGTAGTGGCCGGGATGGTCGATCGCGAACCGCACGTAGGCCACCGCGGCGTCGATGAAGTCGGGGCGGGCCGCGGCCAGTGCGTCTGCCAGCAGGGTGTAGCCCTGGGCCGCAAGCGCCGTGAACAGCCCGCGCCGGTCGGTGAAGTGATGCGCGGGCGCCGCGTGCGACACGCCGGCCTCCCGGGCGAGTGCGCGCAGCGATATCGCGTCAGCGCCGTGCTCGGCGACCAGTCTGGCGGCTTCGCCCAGGATTGCGGCCCGCAGATCTCCGTGGTGATAGGTGCCCCTGCTCATCAATGCAGGATACCGCCAATCTTGACAACGACTAGATACCTGCTAGCGTTTGATACATCTTGTCATTGTCTAGATTGGAGTCGTGCGATGGCCGTCCTCCTGACACTCTTGATCGGCAGCGCTGCCGCCCGCCTCGTCGGCTGGCTCGGTGTCGACTACGTCGATTCCTGGCCGCGGGCGGTCGCGGTGGGCTTGGCCGCGATGTTCGTGATGACCGGAGTCGCACACTTCGTCAACCCGCTGCGGGCCGACATGATCGCCATCGTGCCGCCCCGACTGCCGGCGCCGGCACTGCTGGTGACCATTACCGGGGTCCTGGAGCTGCTCGGCGCCGCCGGACTGCTCATCCCGGCCACCCGCCCGGTCGCCGCGTGCTGCCTGTTCGCGCTGATGCTCGTGATGTTCCCGGCCAACGTGTATGCCGCGCGGATGCCCAACCCACCGAAGTCGATGACCACCCGACTGTCGGTGCGTTCAGCCGAGCAGGTCCTATTCCTGGCCGCCGCCGTCACGGTCGGGATCGGAATCGGCGGTGGACAGTAGCCACGCGTACTGGAACGCGGCTTCCTTCCACCGCTCGTAACGCCCGCTGATACCACCGTGACCGGCGCTCATCTGGGTCTTCAACAACACCGGATGCGCATCGGTCTTCGTATGGCGAAGTTCGGCAACCCATTTCGCTGGCTCGACGTAATAGACCCGGGTGTCGTTCAGCGAAGTCATCGCCAGCAGCGCCGGGTAGTCCTGCGCCGAGACATTTTCATACGGCGAGTACGACTTCATGTAGGCGTAGACGTCCGCATCGGCCAGCGGGTTACCCCACTCATCCCATTCGGTGACCGTCAGCGGTAACGACGGATCCAAGATGGTCGTCAGCGGGTCGACGAACGGGACCTGCGCCAGAATGCCGGCGAACAGTTGGGGTGCCATGTTGGCCACCGCACCCATCAGCAGGCCGCCGGCACTGCCGCCGAGCGCCACCAGATTCTGTGGCCGAGTGACTCCGGAGCCGACGAGATGCTGTCCCACCGCGATGAAATCGGTGAAGGTGTTCTTCTTCTGCAGTAGCTTGCCGTGTTCGTACCACAGCCGGCCCAGCTCACCTCCGCCACGGACATGGGCCACCGCGAACACCATGCCCCGGTCCAGCAGGGACAGCCGTGCGATCGAAAACCGCGGATCCTCACACGACTCGTAAGCGCCGTAACCGTAGAGCAGCGTCGGCGCGGGCTGTTCGATCCCTTTGCGGTAGACAAGCGAGATCGGTACGCGCGCACCGTCATCGGCGATCGCCCAGTCCCGGCGTTCGACGTACTCCTCGGGCCGGTACTCGCCCAGCACCGGCTGCTCCCGCAGCAGCACCCGCTCGCCGGTGGCCAGGTCGAGGTCGTAGACCCGCACCGGCGTGACGAAGGAGGTCGCCGCGATGCGAAGACGCGGAGTGTCCCAGTTCGGATTGGCGGCCAGGCCCGAGGACATCAGCTCGCTTTCGAAGCCGAGCTCCTCGGGTTCACCGTACTGACCGTCTTCGGCCATGGGCCACAACTGGATTCGCGGCAACGCCTCACTGCGGTAGCTGACCACCAGGTGACGGGCGAAGGCGTCCACCGCGTCGATCCGCACGTCGTCGCGGCCGGCGATCAGAGTGCGTTGATCCGTCGGGTCGGCCACCGGCGCCTCGGCCAGCATGAAGTTCACCGCGCCGTCGTTGTGCAGGATCAGGAACCGGTCCTGGCCACCAACGACCGCGTGCTCGACGGAGTACTCGACCCCCTCACGGCGGGGCAGGATGCTCGTGAACTCTGCGTGGGGATCCGCGGCGTCGGCGTAGAACATCTCCGAGGTGATGCTCGACCCCGATGCGATCATCACGTACTTGTCGCTGCGGGTACGGCCCACTCCGAGCCAAAACCGTTCGTCGGGCTCGTGATACACCCGCTCAGCGGCCAATCCCGCTCCGAGTCGATGCCGCCACACCGTGTCCGGCCGCCATGCGTCGTCAACCGTGAGGTAGTACACCGTCGCACTGTCCGAGGCCCAGGTCACCCCGGCCGCGATACCGGAGATCGCGTCCGGGTACAGCTCGCCCGTCAACAGGTTCTTGAACCGCAACGTGTAGCGCTCGTCGCCGACGACGTCGACCGAGTAGGCCAGCACGTTTCCATCGACACTGACGCCGGCGGCGCCCAGGGCGAAGAATTCGTGGCCCTCGGCCTCGACGTTCTCGTCGAGAAGGACCTCTTCACCATCGATCTCGGTGTGCTCGTCGAACTCGGGCGGGGTCCAGTCCGCCGAATCGGCGACAGGACAACGACAATGGACGCTGTACTGCTTGCCCTCGAAACTGCGGCTGTAGTACCAGTAATTGTCCCGGCGGGTCGGCACCGACAGGTCGGTCTCTTTGGTCCGCGCCTTGATCTCGTCGAAGATCTTCTGCCGCAACGGCTCCAGGTGGGCGGTTACCGCATCGGCGTAGTTGTTCTCGGCCTCGAGGTACGCGACGACCTTCGGGTCTGCCTTGTCTCGCAGCCACTCGTAGGGGTCGGAGAAGACGTCGCCGTGATACTCCCGGCGGGTGGGAATGCGCTCCGCTGCCGGCGGGTTCGGAGTCTGCTGGGTCACTGTGCCGATCCGATCCAGTCGGCGAAGCTGAGACCGGAAATACGTTCGTAGGCATCGATATACCGCTGCCGGGTCGCGGCGACGACGTCGTCGGGCAACGGTGGCGGCTGGGTTCCGGAGGCGCGGTCCCAACCCGAAGCCGGGGACGTGAGCCAGTTACGGACGAACTGTTTGTCGAAGCTCTGCTGCACGACTCCCTCGCGGTAATCGTCGGCCGGCCAGTAGCGCGAAGAATCCGGCGTGAACACCTCATCGGCCAGGCGCAGGTTGCCGTCGGCGTCGACCCCGAACTCGAACTTGGTGTCGGCGATGATGATCCCGCGGTCCAGGGCGTGGTCGGCGGCCTGCACATACGTCTGCAGGGTGCGGTCGCGCAGCTGGTTGGCCCGCACCGCGCCCACCAGTTCGATGACGTCGGCGAAGCTGATGTTCTCGTCGTGCGACCCGATCTCGGCCTTGGTGGCCGGGGTGAACAATGGCTCGTCGAACTTGCTCGCCTCCTCCAGGCCCGGTGGAAGGTCGATCCCGCACACCGAACCCGTCCGCTGGTAGTCGAGTAGGCCGGAACCGGTCAGGTAGCCCCGCGCCACGCATTCCACCGGCAGCATGTCGAGCTTGCGCACCACCAGCGCGCGTCCGAGTACTTCTTCGGGAATCCGCGGATCGTCCGGCGGCCCGGCCAGATGGTTGGGCGCGTCGACGAGGGCGAAGAAGAACACGCTCATCGCGGTCAGGATTCGGCCCTTGTCGGGGATTTCGCTGTCGAGAATGAAGTCGTACGCCGAAATTCGGTCGGTGGCCACGAACAGCAGGTGGTCGTCGTCGATGCGATACAGTTCGCGGACCTTGCCGCTGGCCAGATGCTGATAGTCGGACAGAGGGGGGCGCATCGGGTCAGCCTAGCCGGACGGACGTGCCAAGCTGGCCGACCCGGCCCCGACAACCGGGCCGACATGCTGGGATCGAGTCATGAGTTCCCGATACGTGCCATACGCCTCACGTCCGCACCGTTTGTTGGCGCAATTGATCAGCGATGTGGCGGCGGCGACATGGATCGTGATCTGGGTGATGGTCGGCGGCGCCGTCTACCATGCCGTGTCGACCATCGCCGCCGTCGGCAGACAGGTGCAAAGCGGCGCGGACGGCATCTCGAAGAATCTGGACTCGGCGGGTAACAGCGTCGACGGGGTGCCGTTCATCGGCGATCAGCTGAGCAAGCCGTTGACCGCCGCCAGCAGGGCCGCACTCGATCTCGCCGGCGCCGGCCAGAACCTGGACCACACCGCGACGTGGCTGGCCTGGGTACTGGCCCTGGCGGTTGCGGCCACCCCGATCCTGGCCGTCGCGGGTCCGTGGCTGTATCTGCGGGTGCGCTTCGCCCGGCGCAAGTACACGGCCATCACCCTGGCGTCGACCCCGGCCGGCGAGCAGCTACTGGCACTGCGCGCGCTGGCCAACCGACCGCTGGCCCGCCTGGCCTCGGTCAGCCCCGACCCGGTCGGCGCCTGGCGACGTGAAGACCCCGTTGCCGTGCATGGTCTGGCCGCCCTGGAACTGCGGGCGACCGGATTGCGCCCCCGGTGATTTCGCCGCGGCGATCATTCGCCGAAGGCGACCCATAGGTGACGCATGCCGGTGTGCCGGTTGCTGCGGGTCCACTCCACCGGTCGCGCGAGCTGCGCCGAGGAGAACCGGGGCAGTAGTTCCCCGAACAACACCCGCAGCTCCAGGCGCGCCAGGTTGGCGCCCAGGCAGTAGTGGATTCCCTGTCCGAAACCCAAGTGCGGGTTGGGTTTCCGTTGCACGTCGAACACATCGGGCTGCTCGAACACCGTGTGGTCGCGATTGGCCGAGGCCTCCCACACCTGCACCTTCTGCCCAGCCTGGACGGTATACCCACCCAGCTCCATATCGCAGGTCGCGGTCCGCCGCTTCGACGGAGACGGTGACGTCCAGCGCACCATCTCTTCGATCGCGCTCGGCAGCAGCGCCGGATCCGCCCGCAGCGCATCCAGTTGGGCCGGATTTTCGATCAGGGCAAGCAGCCCACCGGCGATAGCGTTGCGGGTGGTCTCGGCACCCGCGGAAAACAGCAGGCTGAAGAACAGATACAGCTCGACGTCGGACAGTCGCTCGTCTTCGACCGTCGCATTGGCCACCACCGAGAGCATGTCGTCGGCAGGCTCCCGACGCTTGGCCGCGATCAACTCCTGGCCGTAGGTGTACATCCGGGTGCCGGCATCCTCGAGTGACAGCGACGGCAGCTGCGACAACGTGGCCTTGCGCGAGCCGCCGAAGTCGAACTGCGGCTCGATGGCCTCGAAGAGCCAATGGCGTTCGGATTCGGGCACACCCAACAGGATGCAGATCATCTGCATGGGCAGTTCCGCCGCGATGTCGACCAGAAAGTCGATGGGCTCGCCGGCGACCACGGCATCGAGCAGGCCGCGTGCCCGCTCCCGCAGGTCGTCTTCAACCCGCTGCACCATGCGCGGCGTCAGGCCGGAACTGACCAGGCGGCGCACGGCCGCATGCCGTGGGTCGTCCATCATGTTGAGGACCTGGCCGGCCACCTGCAGATCCTGCAGCAACGTTCCGCCGAACGGCCGAGATCCTCCGGTCACCGACGAATACGACACGGGATCACGCAGCACCGCAAGGGTTTCCGGATAGCTCGCCACCGACCAGAAGCCCTCGCCGTCGGGCGTGTTCTCGGTGGGCTCGTGCCAGAACACGGGCGCTTCGGAGCGGTGACGGGCGAACAGTTCATGCGGAAAGCCGGCGGCGAAGTTGTCCAGATCCGTCAGATCCGCGTCGATCACAAAATCGCTCCCGGTGTGTACTTGGCGGCTTCCGGATAGCGAGCAACCAAATCGGCGACCGCGGAAACCACCGCGTCCACCTGATCGCCCGCAGCGCCGGTGAACGCCGCCTTGTCGGCCAGCGCAGCATCCAGGGCGGCCCGATCCAGCGGAAGCCGCGGGTCGGCGGCCAAGCGGTCCAACAGGTTTGGCTCGAGCCCTTGCTCGCGCATCGCGAGTGCGACCGCGACGGCGTGCTCCTTGATGACCTCGTGCGCGGTCTCACGGCCCACCCCTGCGCGCACCGCGGCCATCAACATCCGGGTGGTGGCCAAGAACGGCAGGTAGCGGTCGAGCTCGCGCTGGATCACCGCCGGGTAGGCGCCGAATTCGTCGAGGACGGTCAAGAAGGTCTCAGTCTGGCCGTCGATCGCGAAGAACGCGTCCGGCAACGCCACCCGGCGCACCACCGAGCAGAAGACGTCGCCCTCATTCCATTGTGCCCCAGCGAGTTCCGCCGCCATCGATGCATACCCGCGCAGTACCACCTGCAGCCCGTTGACGCGCTCGCAGGAGCGGGTGTTCATCTTGTGCGGCATCGCCGAGGACCCGACCTGCCCGGGCGCGAAACCCTCGGTCACCAGCTCGTGGCCGGCCATCAGCCGGACGGTGTGGGCGAACGACGACGGGCCCGCGCCCAATTGCACCAGGGCGGAGACGACGTCGTGATCGAGTGAACGCGGATAGACCTGCCCGACGCTGGAGAGCACGTCGGCGAAGCCGAGAAAACCCGCCACCCGGGACTCCAGCTCGTCGAGGCGGGCGGCGTCCCCGTCGAACAGGTCGAGCATGTCCTGCGCTGTACCCATCGGCCCCTTGATCCCGCGCAGCGGGTAGCGGTCCAGCAACTCGCGCACCCGCTGCAACGCCACCAGCGTCTCCTGGGCCGCTGAGGCGAATCGCTTGCCCAGCGTGGTGGCCTGCGCGGCGACGTTGTGGGAGCGTCCCGCCATCACCAGATCGCGGTAGGTCACCGCCCGGTCGGCCAGTCGAGCGGCAACCGCGACGCCGTGGTTGAACACCAGTTCCAGCGAGCGGCGGATCTGCAGCTGCTCGACGTTCTCGGTAAGGTCGCGGCTGGTCATGCCCTTGTGCACGTGCTCGTGGCCGGCCAGCGCATTGAATTCCTCGATGCGCGCCTTGACGTCGTGGCGGGTGACGCGTTCCCGCGCGGCGATCGACCCCAGATCGACCTGTTCCACAACGCGTTCGTAGTCGTCGATCACACCGTCGGGCACGCTGATACCCAACTCGGCCTGGGCGCGCAGCACCGCCAGCCACAGCCTGCGTTCGGCGACGATCTTGGACTCCGGCGACCAGATCGCCACCATTTCCGAACTCGCGTATCGGCCGGCCAGGACATTGGGAATGCTCACGAACCCCAAGCTTACGGCCCCGATGATGCACAGTAGACGCGTGTACTTCGTCGGAATCGACCTCGCTTGGGGTGAGCGCAGACCCACCGGCGTCGCCGTCGTCGACGACACCGGCCGTCTCATGCTGGCCACCGCCGCCACCGACGACGCCGACATCGCCGCCGCGCTCGCGCCCTATGCCGACGACGAACTGCTGGTCGGGATCGACGCTCCGTTGGTCGTCACCAACCCGACCGGCCAGCGGCCGGCCGAGCGGGAACTCAATGCCGACTTCGCGAAGTTCCAGGCCGGCACCCACCCGGCCAACACGGGTAAACCCGAGTTCGCCGACGGTACCCGCGGCGCGCGGATCGCCGACACCCTCGGACTGGAAATCACCCTGCAGCGCACCGCCCGGCGTCGCGCGGTCGAGGTGTATCCGCACGCCGCGACCGTCGCACTGTTCCGGCTCGGCCGCACCCTGAAGTACAAGGCCAAACCGGGTCGCAGCCTGGCGCAGTTGCGGTCCGAGATGCTGCGCCTGATGGAACTCGTAGAAGGCCTGGCCCAGGGGCATCCCGCACTGCGGGTGGCGGACAGCACCGACTGGGCCGAACTGCGCAAAATCGTCGAAAAGGCCGAACGCAAAAGCGAATTGCGCCGTGCCGAAGATCCGATCGACGCCGTCGTGTGCGCGTATGTCGCGCTGTTCGCCACACGTCGGCCCGACGATGTGACGGTCTACGGTGACCACGACACCGGATTCATCGTCACACCGACGTTGCCGCACGACCTGACACCCGCCCCGCCGGAGTCCACCCCCGGTGCGGTGCACGACGCCATCGCGGCGTTCACCGCACGCCGGCCCGCACTGCTGGAGTCCACCGACCGGTATCTGACGCAGGTGACCGCTCTGCTCGACGATGCCGGTATCAACTACCTGAGTGTGCGAGGCCGCACCAAGACCGTCGCGTCGTTCGGCGCCAAAGCCGACCGCCATGTCGGTGGGCACCGCCTGTACAGCGATCCGCTCTCGGAGATCACCGATCAGATCGGTCTGCGGGTCATCACCTACCTGCAGGACGACGTCGCCGCGGTCGCCGATCTGCTCAGTCAGGAGATGCAGCTACTCGAAGACCGCGACATGGGGCGCGAAACCGCCCGGGCCGGCCAATGGGGATACGCCAGCCGGCATCTGCTGGTCGCGGCCGAGGGCGAACAGCAGCCTGCGTCCGTCCAGGTGCGCACCATCCTGCAGCACGCGTGGGCCGAGTTCGAGCACGACGTCCGCTACAAGGGCACAATCCCCGAGCAGGACGTGCCCGATCTCGACCGCCGGTTCGCGTTGGCGGCCGGCCTGCTGGAGTTGGCCGATCGTGAGTTCTCCGCGATCCGCGACCGGGTGCGCGCGACGGTCCCCGCCGAGCATGTGCCGGAGATCGAGACCACCTCTGACCCGCGTATCCCCACCCCGGTGCTGGCCACCTATTTGGGCAATCGATTCCCCGACGCCGGCTGGTCGCGCACCGAGCATTACGGATGGATCTCCGGGCTACTGCTCGACCTCGGGGTCGACTCGCTGGACGCCCTGGACGCCACCCTTGCCACTGTCGACACCGATGCGATCAACGCCGCGATGGGTTACCGCTACCCGGCGGGCGCGGTGCGTCGGCTCGATGACGCACTGCTGGCTGCCTTCGGAGCGAAATATGTTGCGCTGAATGGTAACTCGCACCGAACAGCGTTGCTGGAGAACAGGTTCGCCCGCCTGCGGGACACTCTGGGCTGATCCTCAGTCCGGTGCGTCACCAAGGTGTGTCAGATCTGTGATGGCGGCGCCCTTGATGCCGAGTTGCCTGTTGAAGGCCATGGTGATGAAGAACAGCACGATGCCAATGGCAATCAGGACGCCCGACAGGACGTACTGCTGAACCGGGCGCCCGGATAGCGGCGTCACCAGGTACAGCGAGGCCAGACATCCGATGATCGGGAAGAGTGTGGGCGTCCGGAAGTGCACCGGCTGATCCGCTCGGCCTCGCTCGCCTGGCGGCTCGCTCGCTTTCGCGCGGCCTTCGCGCACATCGCGGCGCAGCACCAGCACCGCGACGTTGACCATTGCGAACACCGCGAGCAGCAACAGCGAGGTGGTTCCGCCCAGAACGGCAATCGCTGTGCTGTTCGCGAATGCCGTCACGTAGAAGATCAGCCCGAAGGCAATCGACGTGGTGAACACGATGGCCACCCAGGGTGAGCGCCGCACCGGATGCACGACGCCCAGATGCCGGGGAAGCACGTGCTGGCGGGACATTCCGTAGATCAGCCGGCTGGCCATCAGCATGTTGATCAATGCGGTGTTGGACACGGCGAACATCGAGATGAACGGCAGGATTTGCTCGATCGGCAGGCCGGGCGCGCCGGCCTTGACTACCTCCACCAGCGGGGTGTCACTGGCTTCCAGGGTGCCGATCGGCACCAGGGCGACAGCGACGATGGCCACCCCGATGTACACCACGCCGGCGATGGACAGCCCGGTCAACAGGACCTTCGGGAAAACCCGCACCGGGTCCTTCGTCTCCTCGGCCATGTTGACCGAGTCCTCGAAGCCGACCATCGCGAAGAACGCCAAGGACGTTGCCGTCGTGACCGCGAGGAAGACGTTTTTGTCGGCCGGGGTGTCGAAGGCGACGACCCGCGAGAAGTCAACGTTCTCACCACCTTTGGTGAAGGCCCACAGCCCGACGAAGATCACCAGCAGCAGACCGGTGATCTCGATGATGGTCAGGACGACGTTGAGCTTGACGCTCTCCCCGACCCCGCGAAAGTTGATCACCGCCAGCAGGGCCATGAACAGCAGCGCGACCACCACGACTCCGGCCTTGCCCCAACTGAAGTGGAACGCGGTGAAGAAGTTGGCGGCGAAGAACCGTGACGCCGTCGACGCCGAGGTGATTCCCGAGCACATCACGATGAACGCCACCAGGAACGTGACGAAATGCACGCCGAACGCCTTGTGCGTATAGAGGGCCGCGCCAGCCGCCTGCGGGTACTTGGTGACCAATTCGAGATAGCTGCACGCGGTGACCGCAGCGATCAGGAACGCGACCAGGAACGGCACCCAGGCGGCGCCACCCACCTCGGCGGCGACGTCGCCGGTCAGCGCGTATACGCCGGTGCCCAGAATGTCGCCGACGACGAACAACAGCAGCAGGCCCGGGCCCATCACCCGCTTGAGATTGGGATGGTCGGCGTCGGAGCCGGGCGTCTCGGCGTCGGTCCGCGAAGTCATCGCGCCTCCTGGTAATGCTGGGAAGTCACTGGGAACTTCCCATCATCACTCAGAAGCTAAACCACTCGACGCAAATCCCGCAGGTCCGATGTCCTGGATCCGGGCGACGTCACCCTGCCTTGCCGGCGGGGTTGGCACCCGAACCGAAATTGTTGTTGCCGGTCGCCGAGCCACCGCTGGCGCCGGCGATCGAAACGGGGTTGGCACCCGAACCGGCATTGCCGTTTCCGGTGGCCGAGCCCGCGTTGCTGCCGAGTGCGGCCGGGTTGGCACCCGAGCCCGGACCGGACGCCAGCGCCGCCGGCGCCGGTGCCGCCGTGGACGACGTCGTCGGAGTGGCGGGCTTGGGCGCGGCGGTGCCCGAGGCCGGCGCAGCGGCGGTGGTGGGTGATGCCGGGGAATCCGACGGCGCCGCCGACGCCGACGACGCGACCACACCGAGGATCACGCCAGCCGCGGCTGCTGCTCCGCCGATCAACGCTCCGATTTTCACAATGCTCATGGGATTCCCTTCAGCGCACCAAACTTTGGTCGCAGAGTGCTTCGCGAGATCGGCCACAACCTAGCGACACAGTGAAGCGCCGGTAAACGCCACACGAATTCGCGTCGTTGGGCGGCAACCGTCACGACGTGGGAAAAGCCGCCTAGTTCAGGTTCTGATCACGAAGACCGGAACCCAGCTAGCCCCGCCGGTCAGACGTGCGCGGGACGCGGGTCGTAGGGGGCCAGCACGTCGATGACGTCGAGCAGTGTGGCGCGGGCGTTGGCCTGCGGTGTGCCGCCGTCGTCGACCAGCGCCGACACCACTGCGCCGTCGACGGCGCACACGAGCGCCGACAGCAGGTCGCTGCGCACGGACCGGCCGGACCGCTCCACCGCCTCGCTGACCGCTTCGGTGCGTTGCCGGAGCACCCGGCGCTGGATGTCCCGCAGCCCTGGCAGGCGGGCACAGGCGATGTACCGCTCATATCGCGAGATGAGCTGCTCCTTGGGCGCCTCGCCGGGGGCGTCTACCAGCAATTCGACGAGGACATCCGCGGTCGACTCCGCGCCGCGCCGCCGGCGAGACAAAGCCGCCACTCTGGTCTGCAATTCGGCGGCTTCCCGCATCGCGACATATTCGACGGCCGCGGCGATGAGTTCCTCGAGCGAGGCGAAGTAGTACGTGGTCGACGCCAGCGGCAATCCGGCACGACGGGCCACGGCCCGGTGCCGGACTGCTTCGAATCCTCCCTCGCACAACAGGTCGGCGGCGGCACTGACAAGTGCCCCGCGTCGCCGTTCACCCTTGGGAGTGACTGCTGACGTCACGATTAGCATGCTGCCAGCCACCCAGGGCAGGCTGGGCGCTTTTGGGAGCAAAGCCTCAGAATTCACATCGGGCCGCGGGCCTTCGGCGTCCACACCCGGCAATGGCATGATGGCCCGCATGCCAGAACTGAGCCGTCGGGCCCTGTTGCGGCTGGGCATCGGGGTGACTGCGGGCGCAGCGGGGGGCGCCACCTTAGGCGGCGTGCTGCATTCAGCGCCTGCGCCGCGGGCACACCCATCCGTTGCCCTGGCTACCACTGGAGCCCCGTTGGCACCGCCGGTACCAGTGGCCCCGCCGGAACCGGCACGGGAACCGTTTCCCACGATGGTCACCGGGTCGTTCGTATCCGCCGCGCGTGGCGGCATTCCGACAAACTGGGCGATCGCACGTCCGCCCGGGCAGACCACCGCGCTGCGGCCCGTTATCGCCTTGCACGGCAAGGGCAGCGACGCCGCGACGGTCATGGCCGGCGGAGTCGAGCAAGGTCTGGCACAGGCGGTCGCTGCCGGACTACCGCCGTTTGCCGTCGTCGCCGTGGACGGTGGCGGAAGTTATTGGCACAAGCGAACTTCCGGCGAGGATTCGGGATCCATGGTGCTCGACGAGCTCCTGCCGATGCTCGGCAGCCAAGGCCTGGATACCTCCCGGGTGGCATTTCTGGGCTGGTCGATGGGCGGCTACGGAGCCCTGCTGCTGGGCGCCCGGCTCGGCCCGGCGCGTACCGCGGCGATCACCGCGGTCAGCCCCGCACTGTGGATGTCGTCGGGAGCTACCGCCCCCGGCGCATTCGACGGCGCCGACGACTTCGCCGCCAATACGGTGTTCGGCCTGCCGGCGCTGGCGCACATCCCGATTCGGATAGACATCGGCACGTCTGACCCGTTCTATTCGGCGACGCAGTCGTTCATCGCCCAACTGCCGAACCATCCGGCCGGCGGCTCCTCGCCGGGTGGGCACGACGCGGGGTTCTGGAGCTCCCAGCTGCCGGGCGAGCTGACTTGGATGGCCCCTCTTCTCATTGCCTGACAGTTGCGCGCCGAACTGTAAACCTCTAAGGGCTGTCGGCGAAGCACCCCGAGCGGTATTGTGGGCGCTACCGTAAGCCTATCTGGAGGATGCCGTGCACAAGGACGACATGATTTTGATCAGCGTGGATGATCACATCATTGAGCCGCCGGACATGTTCAAGAATCATCTGCCGGAGAAGTACCTCAATGAGGCGCCGCGGTTGGTGCATAACCCGGATGGGTCCGATACCTGGCAGTTTCGG
>DASUGW010000163.1:0-8079 GCA_036273805.1 Mycobacterium sp. | reverse complement strand
CGCCGGCGCTCCGGCATCACCGGCCGCCGGCAGCGAATCCATCGGCGGACCGGCCGGCCCGGGCAACTGCGGGTTGAACACGTTTCCAGACGGCGGGGGCGCCGGCGCGGGGCCCGCGGCCGGACCCGGATTCGCCTGCTGGCCCGGGATGTGCTGAGTCTGGTGCGACGGGTCGGTGGCCGAGGCGCCGGAACCGGCCGAGGAGGATCCCGAGCCATGCGATCCACCCGACGCGGAGCTGCCCGAGGAGCCGGAGTCCGACGACCCGGACGATGCGGCGCCCGAGGAAGCAGAGCCGGAGGTATCCGGGGACATCGGCACCGGCTGGGCCAGCGCGGGCGGCAGGTTCAGGCGCTCGGTCGGGATGTCGGGCGGCGCCACCGGCGGCTGCCCGTTGATGAGCAGTGGGCCCTTGGCGCTGTTGACCAGGGTGGCCCAGCCGCCGTTGCCCAGTGTGGCGCCGACACTGCACGCCACCTGGTGGCTGCCCGCCATCCAGCTGGGCAGCGACACCGTGTTGTAGATCAGGGTCAGCGTGGTGTTGCGCAACTCGGCCGGAGCCAGATAGGCGTCCGTCAACCGGTTGCACGTCTCCTTGATGAACGCGTCCTGATCCGCCTCCGCGGGCAGACCCGCCGGGAACTTCTCGGCCAAGTTGACCGCCCCGGTGATCTCCATGGCATGCGGTGCCGCACAGTCGACCGGGACGTCGTCGGGCTGGTTGCTCGCCGTGTCGATACCGACGCAGGTGCCGGCGGGCCAGACCTTGGACTGGTCGACGTCGGCCACCTTGCCCTTGAACGCCACCTGCTGGTTGTTCGGGCCCGGGAGCTGCAGCCCGCACAGCATCCGCCGCTCACCGGACTTCCACGCCTTATCGCCCGACCACAACATGCTCACGGTGTACCGGCCGTTGGGATCGAACTTCGGGCCCAGATAACGCTCGACGGCGACCTGGCACTGCTCGGCGCTGATCTGCTGGATGCGGGTGGCCGTCGGCGGCGCGGCGTTCGGACCGTACTCGGCGCCGGGGAAGGTGTTCATGTCGATCGCCTCCGCCACCTCGAAGCGATGGTCGTCCTGGCAGTCGACGATGGTGGCGGCGTCGGGGTTGTTCTCCGGCCAGTTCAGGCAGTTACCGGCAGCCGCCTGGTGGAACGCCCCGCTGACGCGCCCGTTGGCGGCTCCCGGCGGCTCCAGGTAGGCGGCCAGACCGGTGGTTTCCCGGCCAACCGGCAAGGCGGTGATGAGGCCGGCGATCAGCAGGCCGCCGAGCGCCGTGAGCAGTAATGCACGTCGCGTCGAGGTGGCCTTGAGAGAGTGCAACCAGCCCACCCGCGAGGCATCGCGCGTGGGGGTTTCGGGTGCCCCGGCGGTGGTGGGGGCGTCCCGTGTGGGTTCGTCGAACATCGCTACCCATTGTGACAGGCGCATCAGGTGCTGTGACAGCTGATGCGCCTGTACTGTTATGTGGTTGTGCCCTGCCGTGGTGAAACCCTCGGCGCGGCTTGCCGCACCCCGATCCGCACGCCTGGCCTGGGAGTCGCCGACCGACTGCCCGGACAGCACAGTAGGGTTGCCCCGTGATCGACCTGAAGGTGCTCCGGGAGGATCCCGATTCCGTCCGCCGCTCACAGGTCAGCCGCGGAGAAGACCCCGCGCTGGTGGACGTACTGCTCTCGGCAGATGCTGCGCGCCGGTCCGCGATCTCGACCGCCGACACCCTGCGCGCCGACCAGAAATCCGTGAGCAAGCAGGTCGGCGCCGCAAGCCCCGAAGACCGCCCGGCCATGCAGGCCCGGGCCAAGGAGCTCTCGGCGGCGGTCAAGGCCGCCGAAGCCGACCAGCGGACCGCCGAGGAGCAGTTCACCGCCGCGCACATGGCGATCTCCAACATCGTCATCGAGGGCGTTCCGGCGGGCGGCGAGGACGACTACGCGGTGCTCGACACCGTCGGCGAACCGCCCAACCTGCCGAATCCCAAGGATCACCTCGAACTCGGTGAAGCGCTGGGCCTGATCGACATGGAGCGCGGCGCCAAAGTCTCCGGCTCGCGGTTCTACTTCCTCACCGGCCGCGGCGCGCTGCTGCAACTGGGGCTGCTGCAACTGGCGACGCGGGTGGCCGTCGAGAACGGCTTCACCCTGATGATCCCGCCGGTTCTCGTGCGCCCGGAGATCATGGCCGGCACCGGCTTCCTCGGCGCCCACTCCGAGGAGATCTACCGAGTCGAGGCCGACGACCTTTATCTCGTCGGTACCTCGGAGGTGCCATTGGCCGGCTACCACTCAAGCGAGATCCTCGACCTGTCCGCCGGGCCGCTGCGGTACGCCGGCTGGTCGTCGTGCTTTCGCCGTGAGGCGGGCAGCTACGGCAAGGACACCCGCGGCATCATCCGCGTGCACCAGTTCGACAAAGTTGAAGGCTTCGTCTACTGCCGGCCCGAAGACGCCGGGGCCGAACATCAGCGCCTGCTCGGCTGGCAGCGCCAGATGCTGGCCCACATCGAGGTGCCCTACCGCGTGATCGACGTCGCCGCAGGCGATCTCGGCTCCTCAGCGGCCCGCAAATTCGATTGCGAAGCATGGGTGCCCACGCAGCAGACGTACCGCGAGCTGACCTCCACCTCGAACTGCACCACCTTCCAGGCCCGCAGGCTGTCCACCCGGTACCGCGACGAATCGGGCAAGCCGCAGACCGCGGCGACGCTCAACGGAACCCTGGGCACCACCCGCTGGCTGGTGGCCATCCTGGAAAACCACCAACAGGCCGACGGCAGTGTGCGAGTGCCCGCAGCCCTGGTGCCCTACGTCGGTGCGGAGGTACTCGAACCATGAGCGAGTTGGACCTGATCGATCTCGACCTGGCCGAGATGCGCAGCTGGTTCGGGTTCGGCGTGGCCGGCAATTTCGCCGGGCACCTCGAACAGGCCGGTGAGGCAGTCGATTTCACGAACGTCAAGACCGAAGGGGTTGCCCCGAAAGGCATCTTCCCCTGGTACGCACCAGGGTCGGAAACCTTCTTGGGGCAGTTCCCGCTGTCCACCGACGCGATCGTGCTGCCCCGCAGCGCCGATCCGCTGAACCTGCAGATCGAACCCGAGGTCGGCCTGGCCTGCCGGGTGAAGTGGAGTGGCGACACCGTCGCATCCCTGGAACCGTTCGCCCTGGGCGCGTTCAACGACTGCTCGATCCGCCGTCCGGGGGCGCCGAAGATCAGTCACAAGAAGAACTGGGGCCCGGCATCCAAAGGCGTTGCGCCCCAATTCTTTGAGGTCAGCGACCTCACGCCGGACGGCCCGACGTCCACGCTGCGCCTGGTGTGCTTCCTGCGGGGGCATGACGGCCACGAGCACGCTTACGGCGTGGACAGCCCGCTACTCGGCTACTCGTACTACGGCGAGGTGCTGCTGGACTGGATCGTGGAGCGCCTGGCCAACCAGAAGGGCTCGGACGACACCCCGCTTGAAGACGTGGGCGCGCTGATGGCGGCGTCCGGCCATCCCGAACACGTACTGATCGGTATCGGCGCCACCCGCTACACCGAACTGGGTGAGTCGACATACCTCAAGAGTGGTGACGAAGCCGTCGTTCGCGTCTACGACACCACGACTGACGCGAAATCAGAACTACGGCAAGCCGTTTCGGAAGCGCACTAGCTTTCAGTCCCGGGCATCGCCCGGGTGTAGAAGTTCCTCCAGCGCCGCCAGGAATTCGTCTGGGCGCTCAGGGGTGAAGGCGGGCAGGAACCGGTACCCCGGAATATCCAGGGTGATCAACGTTCCCTTGAGGGGACGGCGCACGTCCAGCGGCAGCCAGCGCCGCAGATCTGAACTGCCCCAGATCCGGAGGCGCTGGTTGAACAGGCCCAGCGGCGACGTGCGGTAGCCGCGGATGGCACGCAGCGGGATCACCTTCGCGGTTCCCGACGGAAAGTGGTAGCGCCGCAACGTGATCGCCTCGCCATCCAGTTGCACGAGGCCGTCGTCGTAGCGCTGCACCGGCGGACTCACAGCTTGGCCGCCCGCAATTCATGCCCCCTACTCGTCAGGCAGCGCCCGTTCTCCAGATTCCACTGCCAGCCGTGCAGATTGCAGGTCAGCGTCGAACCCTCCACCACACCGAACTTCGACAGGTCGGCCTTCAAGTGCGGGCACCGACGCTGCATCTCCCAGCCGTCCAGCGTGATCGACGCCGAGTCGTCGTGGGCTTCGGCGAACCAGCCGTCGGCATACGCGATGCGTTCGTCGGTGAGGCATTTGAAGAACGTGTACAGGTACTCGTTGTATCCACCGACCCGCCAGGCCGTGAACCGCGTGGACAAGAAGATGGTGTTGACCCAGTCCGGCTCCTGATCGCGGACCACGGTGCGCACCAGCTCAGGCGCGATCCCGAAACCGTAGCGAAACTTCTCGTCGAGAATCGGTTCGCGCACAGCACGTTTGGGGAAGTCCAGCACCACCGTCTCGGCACCTATCCGCAGTTCCACGGGATAGCCGATGCCGTCGCAGATCTGGTCGGTCACCGCCATGATGGGCTCAAACACTTCACGCAACGGCTCCAGCAGCGACTCGCCGTCGGCAGGCGCCCAACTCGCCTTCTCCGCGGCCAGCACCGGCGCCATCCGCTGGGCGTACGCCTCGATGTAGTCGGCCTTGCCGGAGGTGAAGATCGCCTCGGCCTCCTCGGCCGGAATCGGGTGGTGCAGCGAATTCAGCTCCGAGCCGGTGAAATCCGCAGTGGTGCCGGGGATCATCAGCAGGCCGCGGTCATGTCCGTGCCGGCGCATCTGGTCCAGGAAGACCATCTGGTCGGGGAAGATGTTGGCCGGATCGCCGTGATCGTCGTTGAGGTCGCGCAGCTCCGGATCCAGGAAACACGGCGGGCCGGCGGACGGGATCACCCAGGTGGCGCCGACCTGCGCGATGTACTGGCGGCAGCGGTCCATGCCGCGCTGCCGCTTCTGTGTGCCGAACGACTCTTTGGCGCGTGCCGGCATGTCGTAGACCATCGGGTACCAGATGGCGCCGGAGTACTGCAGCATGTGCACGTCGACGTGACCGAACTGATCTTCGAGAACTTCTAGGTCTATGGGGCGGGCGTCGTTCATGTTGAAGGCAACGGTCTCGCCGTCGGACACCACCAGGCCGGAGTCGCCGATCGGACCGTCCGCCGGGGCTCGCAGCGCGATGATCATCACGTCCAGGTCGCCCTTGGGGCCGCTGACGGTGTGCTTCACCGAGTCGGTGGTCTCGAAGAACCGGTGGAAGCCCAGCTTCTCCAGCTCGCGTTTGAGATCGGGCACCGGGAAGTCCGGCAGCAGCACGACGGCGTCCTTGTTGACGTGGTCGCGCAGGTTCACCGGGTCGAAGTGGTCCTTGTGCAGGTGTGAGACATAGAGATAGTCACAGTCTCCGAGCGCATCCCAGTCCAGCTGGCTGTTGTCGGGGAAGGGGAACCAGGAGGCGAAATACGCCGGGTTCACCCACGGGTCGCACAGGATGCTCCCGGCGGTGGTTTCGATCCGGAAGCCGGCGTGGCCGACGCTTGTGACCTGCACAGATAACTCTCCTGCCCAATAAACTGCCGGTTCGAGCTTAACCGTCGCCGGAGCCGAGAGCCCGCCACCGCAGGCCGTGGCTGCCCGTGCGGGTGGCGTCGGTACCCCGACGCGCCCGGCGCACCCGCGCGCATCGCCACTAGGCTGATCGGTTGTGGAACCGGTTTACGGCACCGTCATCGGAGTGGCCCGGCTGATCTGGAAAGTTCAGGGTCTGAAGTTCACCGTGACCGGCTTGGAGAACCTGCCCGCCACCGGTGGCGCGGTGATCGCGATCAACCACACCAGTTATTTCGACTTCACCTTCGCCGGCCTGCCGGCGTACCGGCAGGGCCTCGGCCGCAAGGTGCGGTTCATGGCCAAGCAGGAAGTTTTCAACCATCCCGTCGGCGGCCCGCTGATGCGCAGCCTGCGCCACATCCCGGTGGACCGCAGCAGCGGTGCGGCCTCGTTCGACGCGGCCTGCCAGATGCTGGCCGCGGGCGAGCTCGTCGGGGTGTACCCGGAAGCCACCATCAGCCGCAGCTTCGAGCTCAAGGAGTTCAAGTCCGGCGCGGCCCGGATGGCGATCGCCGCCGGCGTGCCGATCATTCCGCACATCGTGTGGGGTGCCCAGCGCATCTGGACCAAGGATCATCCCCGCAAGATGTGGCGGCCCAAGGTGCCGATCTCGATCGCCATCGGGGAGCCCATCGAACCGACGTTGCCGGCGCCCGAACTCACCGCGCTGTTGCACTCCCGGATGCAGCACCTGCTCGAGCGCGTGCAGGACGCCTACGGCCCCTACCCGCCCGGCGAGTACTGGGTGCCCAAACGCCTCGGCGGCAGCGCGCCGTCGTTGGCCGAAGCCGCCCAACTCGACGCCGAGGAGAGCGTCCGCCGCGCTCAGGCCCGCGCCGCACGCGAGGCCGACGGCCCGGAGGTGGGGTAGCCGCGGTGGAACCGGTATTCCGAATCCTGGAAATCGCCGCTCGGTCCGCCACCCGGCTAACCGGCACGTCGATCACGTTCGACGGCCTGGCGAACATCCCGGAGTCGGGCGGCGGCGTCATGGCGATCAACCACACCAGCTACATCGACTTTTTGCCGGCGGCGCTGGCCTGCACCAGTCGCCAGCGGCGGATGCGTTTCATGATCAAGGCGGAGATGCAGCAGGTCCACATCGTCAACTTCCTGATCAGGCACACGCGCACCATTCCGGTGGATCGGAGCTCGGGCGCCGACGCCTATGCCGTTGCGGTGCAACGGCTCCGGGAGGGCGAACTGGTCGGCGTATACCCCGAGGCCACCATCAGCCGCAGCTTCGAACTCAAAGAGTTCAAATCCGGCGCCGCCCGGATGGCGCTCGAGGCCCACGTTCCCATCATCCCGCTGGTCGTCTGGGGAGCCCAACGCGTGTGGACCAAAGACCATCCACGCCACTTGGGGCGCAACAAGATTCCGATCACCGTGTGCGTCGGGCCGGCGTTGCCTCCCGAGGGCACCCCGGCATCGCTGGAGTCGGCGCTGCGCACCGCGATGTCGCACCTGCTCGACAGGGCGCAGGCCGGCTACCCCAACCAACCCGGGGCATACTGGGTGCCCCGCAGGATCGGCGGGTCCGCGCCGACACCGGATGAGGCCAGACGGCTCGACATCGCCGAACTCGCCGAACGCGCTGCCCGCAGACAGGCTGATTCATGACACTGCCCGCCCTGATCGCCACCGACGTGGACGGCACCCTGCTCGACGACGAGGAACGGATCACTGCGCGCACCCTTGCCGCGGTCCAGGCCGCGGTCGCGTCCGGGGCGAAGTTCGTGCTGGCCACCGGTCGGCCGCCGCGGTGGATCCAGCCGGTGGTCGACGCGCTGGGGTTCGCTCCGATGGCGGTGTGCGCCAACGGCGCTGTGATCTACGACCCCGAAACGGACCGCATCATCTCGGCCCGCACGTTGTCGACCGAGCGGCTGGCCGCCCTGGCCGAGATCGCGACGCGCGTGATCCCGGGAGTCGGTCTGGCGGTCGAACGCGTGGGCCGCAGCGCCCACGACACGGCCACCCCGCAGTTCGTGAGTTCGCCGGGATACGAGCACGCCTGGCTGAACCCGGACAACACCGAGGTGTCCCAGGAGGACCTGCTGTCCACCCCGGCCGTCAAGCTGCTGATCCGCAAGGCCGGCGCCCGCAGCGCGGATATGGCTGAGGTGCTCGCCCGGCACGTCGGCGCCGAAGGCGACATCACCTACAGCACCAACAATGGGCTGATCGAGATCGTGCCGAGCGGAATCAGCAAGGCCACCGGGGTCGACGAGGTCGCCGCACCGCTGGGCATCGCCGCCAACGAGATCATCACGTTCGGGGACATGCCCAACGATGTGCCGATGCTTCGTTGGGCGGGGCACGGTGTCGCGATGGGCAACGCGCATCCGGAGGCTGTGGCCGCTGCCGACGAGGTTACGACGCGCAACAGCGAGGACGGCCTGGCTCGCGTGCTCGAACGCTGGTGGATGTGACGGGCGCCGGATCGACGGCGCTCTA
>DASUGW010000162.1:0-2556 GCA_036273805.1 Mycobacterium sp. | reverse complement strand
ACTCCAGCAGGAACCACTCCGAGACGAAGCCGGCGGTCAGGGGAAGCCCGGCCAGGGTGAGCGCACCGACAGCCAGCCCCGTTCCGCTGACCGGCAGGCGATGCCCCACGCCGCGCAACGCCTCCAGTTCGGTAGTGCCCGTCACATCCTCCAACCCCGAGGTGGCCGAGAACAGCAGCGATTTGGCCAGCGCATGCGCCACCACCTGCAGGGTCGCCGCGAGTAAACCCACGGCGACCAGCGGCGGTCGGTTCACTGCGGCACCGACCAGCGCCACGCCGTATCCGACGCTGATCAGACCGCTGTTCTCGATGCTGGAGTACGCCACCACCTCGGAGAGGTTGGTCTGCACGGTGGCGTGCGCGATGCCGAGCAGCGCGGTGAACCCGCCCAGCAGCAGGACGATCACTGCGAGCCAGCCGGGCGGGACCCGGAGCAGGTCCAGGGTGCGCCACATCCCGTAGAAGCCGACGTTGACTGCGACACCTGCCATCACGGCGCGCAGCGGCCCGGGAGCGGCGCAATAGCCGCGGGGCATCCAGACGTGCAGCGGGACCAGCCCGACCTTGACCGCGAACCCGCCGACCAGCAGCGCGAACGCGGTGTCGCGCAGCCCGGAGCGCGGCACCGACGCCAGCTGGGCGAAGCTGAAGCCGCCGGCGTGGGTGGCCAGCAACAGGAACCCGAGCAGCAGTGCTGCGCCGCTGACCTTGCTGAGGATGACCGTGATGATCGCCGCGTCGGCGCTGCCGGCATTGCTCCGTTCGAAGCCGGTCAGCAGGTAGAACGCGATCGTGAGCAGCTCCCAGGCCAGTAGGAACAGAAAAGCATTGTCGGCGGTGATGATGACGGCGACCGACCCCAGCGTCAGGCAGTGTGTCGCCGCAAGGCTCCGGTACCGGACCCGACCCGGGCGGGCGGCCCACGCCGCGCACACCAGGCTCACCGGCACTGCCACCGCGAAAGTGATCACCAGGAACAGCCCGGAGAGTCGATCGACGGTCAGGACTGTGGTGCCGAAGCCCAGCGCTCCAGATCCCAATGCTGAGTCCAGGCCAAGTCGAACGCCCGTGCCGGAGATGCCTGCGGCGCCGACCACGACCAGCAGCACCGACGCCGCGGTGGCCACCAGATAGGGCACTGCCCGCGGCATGGCGTGCTTGATCCCACCCACTTTGATCCCGCCGACGAGATTGATCAGTCCGGCGCCGAGGAGAGCGAGCAAAGCGGCGGCGAGCAGCCACGCCATCGGAGCACTCACCGACCTTCCGGTGACATCCGGCCGACGGCCAGCAGCAGCGCGTGCAGCAGGCTGAACGGCGACGGTGGCGAGCCCGGTACCCACACGTCGACGTCGACCAACTCCCCGATCCCCTGAGCAGCCGCATAGCTGGGGGCGACCAACCCGCCGCTGACCGCATCTGTTCCGGCGGCGATCACGACCAGGGGTCGGGGAGTGGCTTCCACCGTGCGGCGCAGTGGTTCAGCCATGCCGTGCGACCCGACTCCCGTGATCAGCAGCACGTCGGCGTGCCGCGGACTGGCGGTGAAGAAGATTCCCAACCGGTGCACGTCATAGACCGGGTTAAGCAGTGCCAGCTCCTCCCACTCCTCCGACCCGTCCGAGCCCGCGTCGACATGCCTGATGTGCACGGACCGGCGAAACATCCGGACTCGGGCCGCCAACGCGCGGCGGAGAAGTTCGACGGCCTCGTCGGTTTCCGGGAGCTGCGGGACGACCAGCGCCTGGCGATGCAACCGCGCGGTCTTGCTCCCGGGCACCCAGCTGAAGAGTTCCGGCCGTTCCCGGACACACCGTCCACAGAGGATGCATGCGCCTGTGTCAACGCGTAAGGCGTCGTCCTCGCTACGGATCGCCCCGGTCGGGCACAGCGTGTCGACCGGGCTCCCGTTGGCGGAACCGGTCGCCAGCGGCCGCACCGAAGCGGGGAAGGCCTCGGAGTAAGGGTCGGACCGGCGCGGGTAGCCGGTGGTGACTATCCCATTGCGCAGGCCGCGCAGCACCCAGGGCATCTACATCACCACCCCGGCGATGGACAGCCCGAAGCTGGCCTCGTTGAAGGGGAAGTCGGTCAGGATGTCACCAACGAAGATCGACGGGAACAGCATGAGGTTGTGGAACGACGCCGAGCGCGGTGCGCAGTAGCTGATCCGCGCGGCATCGTCGAGTTCAAGGAGGTAAAGCACCTCGCCTTGAGGGGCTTCGGCCCACCCCACGGTTTGCCCTGGGTTTGGCTGCACGACCACGCTGAGCTCGTCGGTGTCACAGTCGGGCAACCGTCCGACCGCCTGACGGGCCAGGTGAAAGGCCGTTTCGATCTCAGCTATCCGCACCTGCATTCGGGCTTGCGCGTCCCCCGCGGCACGGACCGGGACTGGTGGTGGGGCCAGCTGCTGGTAGCCGTCGTAGGGACGGGTCACCCGGCAGTCATCGGCGTAGCCGCTGCCTCGGCCGATCGGGCCGACCGCGCCATGGGTCCGGGCCAGCTTGGGATCCAGCGGTCCAGCGGTGCGGACTCGATCCAGGAATGAGGA
>DASUGW010000161.1:0-9784 GCA_036273805.1 Mycobacterium sp. | reverse complement strand
CTTCAAACCCGACCCCGACAAACTCGCCCACTGGAAAAACCTCGGCGTCACCGAAGTCCTCTTCGGCCTCCCCGACAAACCCCAACCCGACGTCACCGCCCACGTCGAACGCCTCGCCACCAAACTCCAAACACTCAACCTCTAACCCGGCTTCTCGCGGGCCAAGGAGTGCGCTGAGCAGCACCAGCGGATCGTTACCGGACATCTGTCCGGCATCTACCCAGAGGCATATGTAGCTGATCTATCTGCATCTTTGTGGCCCATAATGGGCACTTCGTCACTTGAGCTTCCCCGTGCTGCCGTCCTATAGTGGACTAAATCAGACAACTGTCCAGAATCATGTCGGGACGGGGAGGAAACGATGGCCTACGTCATCACGCAAAACTGCTGCAAGGACGCCAGTTGCATCCCTGTGTGCCCGGTCGACTGCATCCGCCCAGCGGGGGCAGCGGGCGAGCACACCACCACCGAAATGCTCTACATCGACCCCGAAACCTGCATCGACTGCGGCGCCTGCATGGAGGAATGCCCCGTCGACGCGATCTTCTTCGAAGACGACCTCACCGAGGAGTTGTCCAGCTTCAGGGAGATCAACGCCGCCTACTTCCGCGCCCATCCTTTGCAGCCCGAGACGGTCGCCGAGCCAAGCCGCCATTCGCCGGTGCCGGGTGGGTCATTGCGTGTGGCGATCGTGGGCGCGGGGCCGGCGGCCTGCTACGCCGCACTGGAACTGCTGGCTGTCGACGGGGTCGAGGTCGACCTCTTCGAGCGCCTCCCGACACCGTTCGGGCTGATCCGGGCCGGGGTCGCTCCCGACCACCAGAACACCAAGTCGGTGACGAAGACCTTCGAGCGGGCCTTCACCAACACGCGGTTCGGTTGCCACCTCAACGTCGAGGTGGGCACCACGCTCACGCACGAGGATCTCCTCGCCCATCATCACGCCGTCATCTACGCCGTCGGCGCCTCCGATAGCAGGCCGCTGGGCATCCCTGGCCAGGACCTACCTGGCAGCCACGCCGCCGCTGACTTTGTGGGCTGGTACAACGGCCATCCCGACCATGCCGGGCATGAGTTCGACCTGTCCGGACAGCAGGCCGTCATTGTCGGCAATGGCAATGTCGCGCTCGACGTCGCCCGCGTCCTGCTGATGCCCGACCACGATCTGCGTCAAACCGACATTGCCGAGCATGCGCTGGAAGCCCTGTCCCACAGCAATATTCGTGAGGTTGTCATCCTCGCCCGGCGCGGTCCGCGGGCCGCTGCCTTCTCGGCCGGCGAGTTCCTGGCCCTCGGTCATCTCGACGGCGTCGACGTCGTCATCGAAGGCGCCGACCTATCGGCGCAACCCGACGACGATGTCGAGACGGAGATCAAGCTCGACATCGCGCGAGCGTATGCGCATCGCACACAGACCCCGGGCAACAAGCGAATAGTCTTCCGGTTCTGGAGCACACCCGACGAAGTTCTCGGCGACGACACCGTGACGGCGCTGCGGGTGCGCAACGGCGACGGCCAGACCGAGGACATTGCGGCGTCGCTACTGCTGCGCTCGATCGGCTACCGGGGAACCCCGATGGCGGGGGTGCAGTTCGATGACGCCGCAGGACGCATCCCCAATGACAGGGGCCGAGTCCTGGCGGCCGATGGACAACCGGCGGCAGGTGTCTACGTCACAGGGTGGATCAAACGAGGGCCGCGCGGAGTGATCGGCACCAATCGCACCTGCGCCGAGGAGACCGTCGGCCATCTGCTCGATGATTTCGACGCCGGGCTGTTGACTCGAAATGTCGAGGACCGCACTGCACTTCGGGGACTTCTGGCCGATCGCGGCCTTGCTCCGGTGGATTGGAGCGGCTGGCGCGGCATCGACTCCGCCGAGCGCGACCGTGGCCGCGAAGCGTCGCGTCCGCGCGTCAAATTCGTCCGCATCGACGACATGCTGGCCGCCGCAGACAGCTGAGCGTTACGCGCGGCGGCGCCGCGCCAGGCGCCAGGCTCCGTAGAGCAGCGCGGCCACCAGGAAGTTCACAAAGTACGCGGTGTCGGCGCCGTGCCAGGCGCGCGCCACCGGACCCTGGAACAGGGTGGTGTTCATGAACGGCACCGAAGCGGCGTACGCCAGCACGAAGACGACCACCGCGGCGACCGCATCCGTGCGGCCAGTGTGTTCGGTCGCCGGATTGATGCTGCGCCGCCCATTGATTCGCAACAACCAGTCGATGACGACGACCGCGACGAACGCCGGAATCCAGTAGCCGACGAGCAGCAGCACGTTGGTGAACCGCGATGCGGTGTCACTGGCGTGCAGCCACATGATCAACGCGAACGCCAGCACGGTCACCACCACCGCCGACAACGGACGGCGCACCCGCACGCCGATGGTCTGCAGGGCCAGCGAACCGCTGTAGTCGTTCATGGCGCTCGAGCCGATGGAGGCCAGCGCTATCGCCACCAGCGCCACCGCACCCAACACACCGCCACCCATCACGGTGCGCACACCCTCGGCGGTCTGATCGGACAGCAGATCTGCACCGGCGATGCCGATGCCCTGAACGAACAGGTAGGCCAACGTGATTCCGGCAAGGGTGAAGCCGAAAACTCGGGCCGGCGACGATGTCGCGGGTAGGTATCGGCTGAAGTCGGCAGCGTAGCTCGCCCACGAGATGGCCAGACTCAACGCGATGGTGACCTCAAGGACGAAGGCACCGGCGAGGTCCGGTCCGTGGACGGTCGCAGCGGTGATCACCTGATGGCCGCCGATGAGTTTGACGGCCAGTATCACGAAGGTGATGAGCAGTACGACGGTGAGCACCGCCTGAACGCGGTGGATCAATTCGTATCCGAAGAAGCCGACCGCGCCCTGCAGGCCTAGCACGATAAGCACCGCGGCCCAAAACGGAATGTCCAACAGCAGCGCCAGCGCTTCACCACCGAACAGGCCCACCAGTCCGTCCCAGGCGATCGACGAAAGCCATTGCAGCGCAGCGGGTAACACCACACCGGGACCGAAAGCCATCCGGGAGTTGGGCAGCTGCGCGGCTCCGGTCTTGGGACCCCAGGTGCACAGGTAGGCCACCGCCAGGGAGCCCAGAACCGTGCCGATCGCCATGGCGAGCAGTCCCAGCCAGAAGCCCAGCCCGAGACCGATCGCCAGCGTTCCGGTGAAGACACCGGTCATCGTCACCTGCGGGGCGAACCAGACCGTGAACATCCGGGCCGGACGCCCATAGCGCTGGTCCTCGGGGATCGGGGCGATGCCGTGCGTTTCCACCGACAGGTCCCCGGCCGATTGCGGCCGATGGCCACTGAACGCCTCGGCGGTCAACGCCGACTCTCGACTCATGGGGATATTCGACCACACGCCGGTAGGCGCGGGGCCCGCCGCGAGGTGAGCGGTCGAGCCCCGCGTCGATCAGCCGGCCATGAACATCGTGTAGGCCGCCGCGAGATCTGGGGGCAGCACGGTGACATTGCACTGGCGTTGGGTGTCGCCGATCGGCGTGAGGATGCCGCGCAGTTCGTAGTACTCGCCCGGGTTGGCGGTGAAGTACCGGCGGATATCGCCCGCGGCCTGCGCCGGCGACTGACCGTAGGCGGCAGTCACGACCTGATTGGCGGCCGGATGGCCTTCGAGAAACTGGTGCGCCGCACCGGTCACCGATGAGACGGTGCTCGAGACGCCGCTGGCACTGCAGTCGGCCGCGGATGCCTCGGGCGCGGTGAACATCGCGATGGCTGCTCCACCGAGCAACCAGCCGGCGCTCAGGGCGACTGCGCTTCTGCTGGCGGTAGTACCGCTGAATTTCATGATGCTGGTCCTTCTGGATCTCCATCCCCGACCCGAATTCCAAAGTAGACAAGTCGAATTCGCGGCAGATTCTGATCATGGCCCCGCCATCGCTGTACCGTGTCGACGCGTTACGTCGCCATGCCGTGACAAGGATCGCAATCCGCGCCGGTTTTACGCACTTAACCGTGTCAAGTGGGGTGAGTTCTCACAGACAGCGCCCAATCCTTAATTGATCGTGATGTGCGAGCCTTCGCCATCGTGACCCAACTGTGACCTGAGGGCCCATCGCGGCAGCGGTTTCGATAGCCGACATAATCAACGGCGTGCCGAGGACCGCAGCCCGGGTATCCCCCGCCGTTCTGGTCATTGCGCTGAGCCTCATCGCACTGACCGTCGCATTGCTGCAGACGGCGGTGGTACCGGTGTTGGGTGTGATCGGCCGGCAGCTGGGCGCATCTACGGTGGATGTCAGCTGGGCCGTGACCGCCAACCTGCTGGCCGCCGCATCGGCAACGCCGCTGATCGGCCGGCTGGCCGATCTGCACAACAAGCGCCATGTCCTGCTCGCCGTCCTGGGCGTCGTCCTGGCCGGTTCGTTGCTGGCGGCGACGACGGCGTCGTTGCCGCTGCTGATCCTCGCGCGGGTGTTGCAGGGATTGTCGTTCGCGCTGTACCCCATCTGTGTCGCAATCCTGCGCGACGAACTGCCCGAAGGTCAGGTGGTGCGTGCCCTGGCGGTGCTATCGGGCACTCTGGGTTTCGGCGGCGGTGTCGGTCTGGTGATCACCGGGCTGCTGATGAACGGGACGGCCGGATATCACCGTGTGTTCTGGTTGACGACGGGTTTCTGCGTACTCGTCATCGTGATCGCCGCGCTGCTAGTGCCGTCCCGTCCCGGCGAAGCCGAAGGCAACGTCGACTGGCTCGGCGCCGTCGGGTTGGCGGTGGGGCTGACGACGCTGCTGCTGGCCATCACGCAGGGCAACACCTGGGGGTGGGCCGCGCCGGCGACCCTGACGTGCCTGCTGACCGCCGTCGTCGTGCTAGGCGGCTGGTGGGGGTGGGAGCGCAGCCGCACCTACCCGCTGGTCTCCACCCGGATGTTGACGCGCCGGGCCATGCTGCTGACCAATCTCGCGACCATCTTCGTCGGGATGGGGTTGTATTTTGGCTTTCTCGGGCTCACCCAGTTCGTTCAGATTCCCAGGGAGATCGCGGGTTACGGGTTCTCGGCGAGCGTCCTGCACGCCAGTGTCGTATTCCTGCTGCCGGGTGCGCTTACCGGATTCGTGACCGCGACGGCCAGCGGTCCGCTGATCGACCGGTTCGGCGCACGACCGGTGCTGGTGACCGGGGCGCTTGCCGGCATCGTCGGGTTCACCGCGCTGACGGTTGCGCATGAGTCGTCGTGGCAGGTGGTAGTCGCGGGCATCTGGACCAACGCCTATATCAGCCTGGCCTACGGCGCGCTGCCGGCGTTGGTGGTCAGTGAGGCCGATCCCGGTGAGACGGGTGTGGCCACCGGCGTCAACGCGATCGCCCGCACGGTCGGCAGTTCGATCGCCGCGGCGGCTGTGGCCGTCCTGCTCGGGCATTCGGCCGGAGCCACGGGGCTTCCCGCCGAGGGGTCCTTTGTGATGATCTTCGCCGCCGGGGCCGTGACGGCGGCGCTGGCGACGATTCTGATCGCCGCCTCGGGCACGCGCCGGGACAAGCCGGAAACCCCCGAGGCAACTGTCGACTCCCGCGCGATGAATCACGAGTGGGGCTGAGCTGCGGCTACAGCCGTGGCGACTTGAATTTCGTAGTGCCGAAATCGATCTGGGCCGCCGTGTTGGCGATCGCCGTCACCATGCCGGAACCGAACGCGCCCTGACTGTCGAACAGCGTCGCGGTGCCCACTGCGATGCCGTCGGACTCCCAATGACTGTCACCCTGCACGCCCAGCCAGTCGTCGACGGGCAGCCGCGCCAGGCCCACCGTCAGGTCTCCGTTGATGTAGCCGACGCCGCGGCTGCCCAAGTTGGTTGTGAGGCTGGTTCCTTCGGCGATCATCGCGGCGCTGACGAAACGGCTGTTGCGTTCTCCCGCAACGACGTCGATCGGCCGGTCCAGGAAACGGGTGCGGTCGGCGTTCTGGTGCTCGGCAATGGATCGGGTCCAGCCGTGGCCGTCGCTGCCGATGTATGGACCGGTGATCTCGTCAGGCCCGGGCAGCGGCTCGGCAGGAAACTCGAAATCGGTTGCAGAGGTCCATAATTCGCCAGGTGGTGGTGACGACCGGCGATACCACACGGCAATCGCCCGGGCCACCGTGTCACCGTTCTGGACGACGTCGCACTCGGCGTTACGGACTCGGCGCCCGTCACGGACCAGCCGCGTGGTCAAGGTGGTGGGAACTCCGCGTGCGGCCTTGAACAGATCGACGGTCAGCCGGGCCGGCATGAACTCCGCAGAGCCGTACTGCAATTCCAGCGCGCGGGCGGCCAGGCCCACGACCGCGGGGCCGTTGAGATGGTCGGGCCCCCAGTGGCTCTTCGCGTACTGCGACGGCACAAAGCCGTCATCGGTGGCCGTGAAATGTGCGGGGCGTTCCGTCATTGGCGCATCCTCGCACAGGGCAAAGGAGGGCCCCTGCGGGCATCAGCAATTCGCGGCGGCGGGCAGCGGTTCGACCGATCGGGCGCCGGCGCGCGCGGCACCGATTCCGGCCGCGACGACGAATCCGATACCCAGCACGGCCAGCGGACCGGGCACCTGATGCAGCACCACCAAGCCGATCAGCAGTGCGAACGCCGGCTCCAGGCTCATCAGGGTGCCGAAGGCCGACGTCGTGACGCGGCGTAGCGCAAGGAATTCCAGCATGAACGGCACCACCGGCAGCAGCAACGCCAGGCCGATACCGGCCACCAGGATCTCGGGCGTCATCCGCCCGATGACGGAGGGGCCGACGGTGATGGTCGCAAACACACCCGCGGTCGCGATCGACACAGCCAGCCCGTTGAAGCCGGTGACTGCGTCACCGACCCGCTGCGTGAGCAGGATGTAGCAGGCCCAGCACACCGCGGCACCGAGGGCGAACAGCACACCGACACCGTTGACCACACCGGCCCAGGGCTCGGTCAGCAGGACCACGCCGACGGCGGCCAGCGCGGGCCAGAGCATGCGCCGGCCCGCGCCGGCGGTGGCCACCGCAACTGCGAGCGGTCCGAGGAACTCCAGGGCGCTCGCGGTGCCGAGCGGAATGCGAGCCACTGCGGCCATGAACAACATGGTGATCAGGGCGGTGACAATGCCCAGGAGCACCGACGCCACGAAGGTCCTGCGGGTGAAGGCCGATGGTTTGGGGCGCACCACGACGAGCAGGATCGCCCCGGCCCAGACCAGGCGCAGCCACGCGGCACCCTCGGCACCGATACGGCTGATCAAGCCAACCGACACCGCGATGCCCAACTGCACACACAGCATCGACGCCAGTGCCATCAAGACACCGGTGCGCGCCGCGTTCTTCGTCATGACTGTATTGAAGGCGGCCCTGACCGTTCATGTCCACGTGATATTGCTGGACATATCGTTCGTGATCTGCGAACAATAGATATGTGGACCCCCGTCGTCTGCGAATACTGCTCGCGCTGTCGCGCCTAGGGTCGATGCGGGAAGTCGCCGATGCGCTGAACATGACGACGTCGACGGTGTCTCAGCAGATCGCCGCCCTCGCCAAAGAGGCCGGGGTCGCGCTGATCGAACCCGAGGGCCGCCGAGTCCGCCTGACACCATCGGGCCGCCGCCTGGCCGATCACGCCGTGAGCATTCTGGCGGCGCTCGACGCCGCACAACTCGATCTCGATCCGAACGCCGAGCCGGCCGGCGTGGTGCGCGTCGGCGGATTCGCCACGGGCATCCGGGCCTCGCTGCTGCCCCAGCTCCCAACGCTCACCCGCGACCATCCGGGTCTGGACGTCGCCATCAGCGAGTTCGAGCCGCTGGAAGCATTCGGCCTACTCATCCGAGACGACCTCGACCTGGCCCTCGCGTACGAATACAACCTCGCGCCCGCTGCGGTCGATTCGGTTCTGGAGTCAATTCCACTGTGGACGACGCCATGGGGGCTGGGCGTCCGCGCCGAGGAGCCCGAGCCCCTGGACCTTTCACGCTATACAGAGGCCACGTGGATTGTGAACTCCCGCAACACCGCTGACGCGGAGGCGGTACGGACGCTGGGTTCCCTGACGGGGTTTCGTCCTCGCATCACCCACCAGATCGACAGCCTGGATCTGGTGGAGGATTTGGTGCTTGCCGGTTGTGGTGTCGGGCTTCTACCGCTTCACATGCCGACGCACCCCGGTGTCAAAGTGCTGCCGCTACAAGCCCCCGGCGTGGTGTTGACGGCGTCCGCGGTGACCCGAAAGGGACGGTCGGTGTGGCCACCCCTGCGGCTCATCCTCGAACGGCTGCAGCCCGCGGATCCGCGTACTCTGCCCGTACTCGACACCTGGCCCGGGCCGTCAGGTTGGTAGGCCTGAGGTTCGGTAACCGACACTCCGCCAACCCCGCGTTCGGGTAGCCCGCGAATCACCGTTCACGCCAATATCTTTCAGTTGGCGATGGTCGGCAATGCTGCCGAGCGCCCCATCCGTGTGACGCAACTTACATTGCACGAGGTGGGTGATGAGCACCACCGCCGCACGGTTGGAGTGGTACTTAGTTCACCTACTAAGCTCGACGCATGCGTCGGGATCTCTTGTGCAGCAGCGCCGCCGAGTCCTTATCGTCAGCATCGTCGCCACTGTCTCCATATCTGAGCCCCGACGGGATCAGCGTGCCCGACACCGTCACCGTGACGTCTTTCCTCACCCGCAACGCCGACGCCTGGCAGGATCAGTCGGCCTACCGATTCATCGACTATCGCCGGGAATCCGACGGCGTCGCCGTCGAGCTGAGTTGGACGGGTTTCGCCACTGCAGTGCAGTCCATCGCCGCACGGCTGCAGCAAGTGACCCAGCCCGGTGACCGCGTGGCCATTCTGGCTCCACAGGGCCTGGACTACGTCACCGCATTCTTCGGCGCGGTCCACGCCGGAACAATTGCAGTGCCACTGTTCGCGCCGACCCTGGCCGGTCACGCCGAGCGTCTCAACGCAGTCCTGGCCGACGCACAACCCGCCGTAGTGCTGACAACGACGGAGGCGGCCGGTTCGGTGCGCGGCTTTATACAAACCATGCCGCGCGCGCAACGGCCCCGCCTGATTGCCGTTGATGCCGTACCAGACTCTCTGGCAACGTATTTCACCGTGCCGCCACGCCACGCGGACGATATCGCCTACCTGCAGTACACCTCCGGATCCACTCGCAGTCCGGCCGGCGTGGAGATCAGCCACCGCGCAGTGTGCACCAATGTCGTGCAGATGATCCTCGCCGGCGGGCTGGATGCGGGAATCCGCAGCGTCAGCTGGTTGCCGCTGTATCACGACATGGGACTGGTGATGATCATGTTCCCGATGCTGTGTGGTGGCCAGATCACTCTGATGGACCCGATGGCGTTCGTGCGCCGGCCCTACCGCTGGATCAAGCAGCTCGCCGCGGAGGCCAGGCACGGCCGAACATTCGCAGCGGCACCGAATTTCGCCTACGCGCTGGCGGCCGAACGGGGCCTGCCCCCTGCCGGCGAGACGCCCGATCTGAGCAACGTGGTAGGCCTGCTCAACGGCTCCGAGCCGGTGTCCATGGCGGCCATCGAGCAGTTCAGCAGCGCATTCGCCCCTTACGGCCTGAGCGAAACCACCGTCAAACCCTCCTACGGGATGGCTGAGGCAACCCTGTCGGTGGCCAGCATCGCCCCCGACGAGCGGGCCAGCGCCGTGCACTTCAACCGCCTCGAACTCGCTGCCGGCCGCGCGGTGACGGTGCCGGCGGATCATCCGGATGCCGTCATCTATGTGTCCTGTGGTACGCCCGTGCCAGACCAATGGGCCACCATCGTCGACAGCGATTG
>DASUGW010000160.1:0-9603 GCA_036273805.1 Mycobacterium sp. | reverse complement strand
CAGCGAGCTTCTTCGGGCCTGCGAACGCCACCTCCATCGGAATCTGCTGATCCAGCAGCATCCCCAACAGCAGTGCCAGCGGACTGGACTCGAGCAACGCATCGGCCGCCGGATCTTGGACTAGCTGCAGTTTTCCCACCTCGCCAGTCTAGGGGTGCCAAACCGCCGCGGCGGAAGTGCTCACGGCAGCCTTTGACGGATATCGACGCTTGTCTCTGCCTCAGGCGCGATCAGATTCGACGCCGGACCCGTGCCATGATCGGGGCATCGGCGACGGTGGTGAACGGTACGGCGACGGGGAAGTCGTCGTGAAGTGACTCAATCTCGACGCTCCGGATGATGGTGGCCAGGCCGAGCGTTGCTTCGAGCATCGCGAAGTGGTCGCCGATGCACGATCGCGGCCCGCCACCAAAGGGCAAGTATTGCCATCGATCTCGGCCCTTCGATTTCTGTTCCGAGAATCGGTCGGGGTCAAATTGCAGCGGTCGTTCCCACATCGTGGGGTCGCGGTGCATGGCGTAGATACCGACTAACACCAAGGTGCCCGCTTCGATGCGGTATCCGTCGACGGCAAAGTCCTGGGTTGCCATCCGTGTGGTTGCCGCGGCCGGCGGACATAGGCGCAAGGCCTCGTTCAGTATCTGCACGGTGAAACCGAGACGTGGGACGTCATCGGCGGTCAGGGGCCGGTCGCCCAACTCGAGGACCTCCTCGGCCACGCGACGTTGGAGGTCGGGGTGGTGCCCCAGCGCCCACATGGCATATGTCAACGTCGTTGCGGTGGTGTCGTGTCCCGCAGCCATGAAGACGACCAGCTCATGGCAGACGTCCTCGTCGGACAGGGGCTGGCCCGTGTCGGGGTCGGCAACGTCGATCAGTGTCCGCACCAGCGGCGCGTCGCGGCTGGGATCTGTCTGGCAGGCGCGTAGAACGTCTTCGGCGAGTCCGTGCAGTGCGGCGCTGGCGGCGCGAGCGCGGCGTCGAGCGGGTGTGGGTAACCACGCCGGTACACGTAGCGGTGCGGCCGCTCGGTTGGCGACGTAGGTCAAACTAGAACGTAAGGGCTCGCCGAGCGGATCGGCACGGTCATCGAGGTTCAGGCCGAGCACTGATCGGGCCAGCACTTGAACGGTCAGCTTGCGGCATTCCTGGTCCAGGTCCACGTCCGCGCCCGACGCCCACCCGGCAGCCAGAGTCTGCCCGCATTCGGACATATGTCCGGCGAACTGTGTCACGTGCTTTTTGGTGAACACCGGCTGCAGCGCGCGACGGCGAGGGAGCCACGCGTCGTGTCTGAAGTTGAACAGCGAGCCGCCGAAAAGTCGGCGGTGCTCGTTCATCGTGGGCTGCACGTGATCCACGAAAGGGTAACTGCGAGTTAGTACATCGCGGGCACCGCGAGGTGAGGTGGTGACCACGATGGACGGCATCATCCAGTCTGGCCCCAGGCGGCACCGCGTCACCAAACCGCCGGCATCGCGCAGTGTTTCGCAACCGGTGTGAAACGAGCGCAGCGCCTTGACTTGCTCGGAATACGACAACGGATTCTTGGGCGCCAGCGGTAGCTGGTCGACCCGGACCGTTTCCTCCATGCTGAATTCCTCCCCCCGGAAGATCGCGATCCGTCCCCCGGAAGTTCGCGCATTTTCCCACGCATTGTCCACCCAGGTCGGCGGCTGATCAACCACAAACCGCCCCCTCAATACCGACCGACCCGGCCGGCTCGCGCCGAGGTCAGGGCTGGGCCGGGGAAGGGTACGCGTGTCCACGGTGTTGACCGCCTCGTGACGCAGACTGAACACGTGGAAGAGACCGCGACCCGGGCAGCGCGACCGGGCTACGGAATGGTCCTCCTGGCATACGCATTCGCGGCGATCATGCTGGGCACCACGCTACCCACGCCGATGTACGCGCTCTACGGCGATCGCATGCACTTCGGGGTGCTGACCACGACAGTGATCTACGCGACTTACGCGGGCGGCGTCTTGGCGGCGCTGCTGGTCTTCGGCCGCTGGTCGGACGCGGTCGGCCGGCGGCCCATGCTGATCACCGGCGCGGTGTTCGCGCTGGCCAGCGGGGTGGTCTTCCTGCTGGCGCATTCGGTGCCCGAGCTGCTCGCCGGCCGGGTGCTCTCGGGCCTGTCGGCGGGCATCTTCACCGGGACCGCAACCGCGGCCGTCATCGAGGCGGCGCCACCGAAATGGCACACCCGGGCCGCCGCCGTCGCCGCCGTCGCCAACATCGGCGGCCTGGGCCTGGGTCCGTTGACCGCCGGCCTGCTGGTTCAGTACGCGCCCAACCCCCTGCACCTGAGCTTCGCGCTGCACATCGCGCTCGTCGTGCTGGCGATCGCCGCGGTGTCGCTGGCCCCGGAAACCTCGCAGCGCAACGGCCGGATCGGACTGCAACGGCTGTCGCTGCCCGCCGAGACCCGATCGGTGTTCGCGGTGGCGGCCACCGCGGCCTTCGCGGGTTTCGCGGTGATGGGGTTGTTCACCGCGGTCGCGCCGTCGCTGCTGGCCGGAGTCATCGGCATCGGCAACCACGCGGTGGCCGGCGCGGTGGTCGCCTCCATCTTTGCCGCGTCGGCCGTGGTCCAGCCGCTGGCCGTCCGCATTGCTGCCCCGCGCGCGATAGCGCTGGGATGCGCGCTGTTGGTGGTGGCGATGGTGATGCTGACGCTGTCGCTGCTGTTCGCTTCGCTGGCCGGTGTCATCGCCACAGCAGTTGTCGCGGGAGTGGGCCAGGGTGTGAGCTTTGGGCGCGGGCTCGCCGCGGTGGCCGACAAGACGCCGCCGGACCGCCGGGCCGAGGTCAGCTCCACGTACTTCGTCGTCGGCTATGTCGCGCTGTCGCTGCCGGTCATCGGCGAGGGTCTGGCGGCGGCGCACTGGGGATTACGCACGGCCGGCGTGTCGTTCGCCGCCGCCATCGCCGTGCTCGCGGCGCTGTGCTTCGCGGCGGTCGTGTTCGAGGAGCGTCGGGCCTTAGCGAAGTAACTCCGCGATGGCCGCCGCGCTGACGGGATCGTGCATGCAGGTGTCGTGGCCGCTGTCGGGCGTTTCGACGATCCGGACATCCGGGTTGACCGCACGCAGCGCGGCGACCGTCTCGTCGGCCACCAGTGGGACTCCGTAGCGGGTGCCGATTGCCCGGATCAACACGGTGGGCATGCTCAGCGACCGCCAGTGCGCACTCCAATCACGTGGCCACGGTTGGCGCAGGTCCTCCTCGGCGGCAGCACGCGACGTCGACGGCGAGTACCGCCCGTCGGGCCGCTGCCGCAATTCGTAGGTGTAGAAGACGTCCCAAAACGGTGACCACGGATCGATGGCGCTCAGCGACCGGACCAGCGCGATGTATTCGGCGGTACTGTCCACCACCGCGTCGAGGCGTTCCAGGCCGCTGCGCACCGGCCCCATCGCGGCGCGGTTCGCCGCGCCCACGTGGTCGATCAACGTCACGCTGCGCAACCGTCCGCCTGCGCGCAACGCGACCTGCATGGCGATCAACGCCCCGAGTGACCACCCTGCGAGATCGAACTCATTGGCCCCCAACGCATCTGCGAGCGCCAACACGTCGTCGGTACGGGAGTCCAGCAGGTAGCTTCCGGGTCCGGTGGCCTCGCTGCGACCGCACCCGCGCAGGTCGAAGGCCACCACCTGACGGTCGCCGGAGGCCAGCTGATCGCCCAGATAGTCGTAGGCAGTCAAGTTCGCCGACAGTCCGTGCACGCACAACAGCAGTGGCGCATCTGTGGGTCCCCGCCGGCGGACCCGGACGCGGCCGGACGGCAGCGCGACGTCGAAATCCACTGGTGCCGTCGGAATCAGACGCTCTTACGGCGGAACTCCCGGCGCCCCTCGACCGGGCCGTGCGCTTTGGACTGCTTGGCACCACCATCGGTGTGGGCGGTGCCCCCGGCCGACTTGGCCTTCTTACGCTCCAGCGCCTCGCGGAACTTCTTCTGGGTTTCGTTCTCCGGTGTCTCGTCGTTGCCCATACCGGCAGCCTAGCTACCGCATCCCGGGCGGCATGCCGTAGAGGTGCGAAATCGGCAGCGTCAAAAGCACCCGCCGGTCGGTCACCATGGCTTCCCGGTATTCGTCCCAGTCGGGGTGTTCGCCGGCGATGTTGCGGTAGAGGCTGACCAACGCCTCGACGGTGGCGTCATGCGGCTGGCCGGCCGGCGGGGTGAGCACCGCGTCGCCCTCAGCCACCGCATACGACCAGCCGTCGTCGGAGCTCACCAATATCGACGCGCGCGCGTCACGGCGCAGGTTGCGGGTCTTGGCGCGCGGTTCGGTGATCGACACCGCAATGGCAACGGCGCGGGGATCGAAGTGGTACGACACGTTGGACAGCTGTGGGCGGCCGTCCCGCTTGATGGTCGCCAGCACTCCTAGCGAATTGGCACTGATGACGGCGAGCAGCTTGTCGTCGAATACCTGCCGGGTCATTCTCGAAGCCTAGCCTCCAAACCCTGTCGTTACCCTCGACACAATGACGGTGATTGACGGCAACAGCCTCCAAGGCGTATCCGCGACCACGCTGTGGACGCTGCACAACCGCGCCACCGAGGCCAAGCGGCCCGGCGGCGACATCACGGATCCCTATGCCATCGCGGTGTTCGACGCGATCGATTACGACTACCTGAAATTCGGCAGGCCCAATCAGTCGCACGCGCTGCGTGCCCGCACTTTCGACGGCGCCGCTGCCCGCTATCTGCGGGCACATCCGGGCGCCTCGGTGGTCGCGCTGGCGGAAGGACTGCAGACCAGCTTCTGGCGTCTCGACGCCGCGGGGCACTGCGACGACGTGAAGTGGTATTCGGTGGACCTGCCGTCGGTGATGGCACTGCGTGAGCGGCTGCTGCCCAGCGACCCGCGGATCGTCAACCTCGCCCAGTCCGCGCTGGACCGCAGCTGGATGGACCACGTGGACGCCTCCAACGGCGTCTTCATCACCGCCGAGGGCCTGTTCATGTACCTGCAGCCCGACGAGGTGCGGGCACTGATCGCCGACTGCGCCGAACGGTTCCCCGGCGGCCAGCTGATCTTCGACTCGGTGCCGCCGTGGGTCAGCCGCAAGACGATGAAGGGCTGGAAGCTCTCCGATCGCTACCAGGCCCCGCCCATGCCGTTCGGCATCTCCGCCGACGACGCCGTCGCACTGGCCGACGGGATGCCCAGCGTGCGCACTGCACACGACGTTCCGCTGGCAGGCGGTCGCGGGGTGTTCCGGTTGATCGGCTCGGTGCCGTTCGACCGAATTCCGTTGCTGCACAAGAGCCGTCCGAGCATCACGCTGCTGGAATTCGATCCGCACCCCGCCAAACACCAGGTGGACCTCTCCGGGGTCTCCGAGACCGCGTTGATGACTCTGCAGGTCCGTTCCAGCGAGGCCCGCCGCCCCGACGGCCTGATCGAGGATCCGAAGGCGGTGGAGTTGGTGGACTCGATCGATTTCGATTTCGCGAAGTTCGGCCACACCCGCCGCCAGGACATGGCGTTGCGCGCCCTCAGCTTCGACGGGTGCACCCGCGCCTACCTGGCGCAGCATCCGCAAGCGACCGTAGTCGCACTCGCCGAGGGCTTGCAGACCAGCTTCTGGCGCCTGGATGCCGCCGGTGTGGGGCACCAATTTCGTTGGGTCAGCATCGATCTGCCCGCGATCATGGACATCCGCACCGAGCTGCTCCCCACCAGCGAGCGGATCACAGCGCTCGCGCAGTCGGCGCTGGATTATCACTGGATGGACCGCGTCGACGCGCAGCACGGTGTCTTCGTCACCGCAGAGGGTCTGCTGATGTACCTACAGCCCGAGCAGTCGCTGGGCTTGATCGCCGAGTGCGCCAAGCGTTTTCCCGGCGGCCAGCTCATGTTCGATGTGCCACCGCCGTGGGCCGCCGCGCTGACGCGGCGCGAACGATGGGGCTCGCGGCGTTACAAGATTCCGCCGATGCCGTTCTCTCTCACCCGCGCCGAGGCCGAAAACCTGGTGGGCACCATTCCCGGCGTCCGCGCGGTGCACCGTGTGCCGATGGCGACACCGCGCGGTGTCGTGCTCAACTCAATGGTCCGCGCCGTGCGCCGGTTCCAATGGCTCGAGGATCTCGCACCGGTGATGCTGCTCCTCGAATTCGGTTAGACGACAACCGAGTTTAGCTGTTGGAACGCATCGACACGGGCCGCCCGGGCGAACCGCAGGCATGAATCGGTGACATCGCCGTGGCGCAGCCGGCGGGAATCGCGCAGGTAGCTCATCGACACCGTGTACGGTTCGCGGACGCCCTGGCGCGGCAGTTGATCGGCAACCCGCCGGACGTAGTTGGCACCGAAGTCCAGCAGCGGTTTGGTCGGCATCGCCGGGTCGTCGAGTTCGGCGGTCACCACGTCGTAGCCGTGGCTGTCCATGTAGGAGAGCAGCCGGCAGAAGTGCTCGCAGATCGGGCCGACCTTCAGCGTCCATGACGAATTGGTGTAGCCGAACACGTAGACGAAGTTCGGGATGCCGGTGAGCATCATGCTCTTGTAGGCGACGGTGTCGGGCAGGTGCACGGGCTTGCCATCGACGCTCAGTGCCACCCCGCCGAACATCTGGACGTTCAATCCCGTTGCCGTGACAACGATGTCGGCGTCCAGGTGCGCGCCGGAAGCCAGCTGAATCCCGGTCTCGGTGAACGTCTCGATGTGGTCGGTGACCACCGACGCGGTACCTGCACTGATCGCGGTATACAGATCACCGTCGGGCACGGCGCACAGTCGCTGATCCCACGGGTTGTAGGCAGGCTGGAAATGCTCATCGACCGGGTAGCCGTCCGGCAGCTTGGCCGCGTTGACCCACCGGATGATCCGCCGACCTGTCTGCGGGAACCGTTGCAAGAGTTCGAAGAGCGCACGCTGTTTGAGGATGTTCTTGCGACGGGCGAGCGCATAGCCAAGCCGCGCGCCGAGCAGTTTCTGGGCGGTTGTGCCGAAGTGGTCGCGGCGCAGTACCGGCAGCACGTAGGTGGGTGAGCGCTGCAGCATCGTCACGTGTGCGGCGGTCTCGGCCATCGACGGCACCAGGGTGACGGCGGTCGCACCGCTGCCTATGATGACGACCTTCTTGCCGGTGTAGTCGAGTTCCTCGGGCCAGTGCTGCGGGTGGATCACCTGACCGCCGAACCGCTCACGGCCCTCGAAGACCGGGGTGTGCCCCTCGTCGTAGCGGTAGTAGCCGCCTGCGCAGAACAACCAGTTGGCGCTGAACTGCAGTAGTTCCCCGGTCTCGCCGTGCTCCACGTCCACGGTCCATCGCGCGGTCTCGGTCGACCAAGCCGCGCCGAGCACCTTGTGGTGGAACCGGATGTGGGCGTCGATGCCGTTCTCGGTCACGGTTTCGCGCAGATAGTCCAGGATCTTGTCCCCTGAGGCGATGGCGTCCTCGTGGCGCCAGGGCTTGAACGCGTAGGCGAAGGTAAGCAGGTCGGAATCCGACCGGAAGCCCGGGTAGCGGAACAGGTCCCAGGTGCCGCCGCAGGCGTCGCGGGCCTCGAGGATCGCGTACGACCTTCCGGGGTGCTCCTGCTGCAGGTAGTAAGCGGCACCGATGCCGGAGATGCCGGCCCCGACGATCAGGACGTCGAGATGATGCGCTGTCCCGGGGTGTGCGGAGTCGTCCATGGCGTGCGCCTTCCGTAATGTCACCGGGCAGTCCGGTGTGACCGACGCCTCAATGGTGACTTCCACGGGCCGTGCCCCCAAGGTCAATATGTCGCGCATCTGGGCGGGCAATGGTGCAAAATGCACCTACTCTTGGGGATCATGACGCGTAGCGAGCCATCCGAACGCATCCGTGACCTGATCCGGCAGTGCGCCGAGGTCTCGTTCAACGACCGACCGGAATGGCTCGCCAGGCTCGACGAAGCCGTGCTGACGGCCAACCCGGTCATCGCCGCCGATCCGGAGCTCGCCGCCGCCGTCAGCCGCAGCAATAGCGCCAACCTGGTGTTCTGGGCGACGGCCAACATCCGCGACCCGGGCGCTCCGGTGCCGGCGAACACCGGACCCGAGCCGGTGCACGTGGTCCGTGAACTGGTGCGCCGCGGGTTCGACGCGGCCACCCTCGATGCCTACCGCATCGCCGAGGCGGTGGCGTGGCGACGCCTGATGGAGATCGCTTTCGAGCTGACCTCCGATGTCGCCGAACTGCAGGAGCTGCTCGAGGTGTGCTCGCAGTCGATCAGCGACTTCATCGACGCGACGCTGAGGTTCCTCGGCGCCCAGATCGCACTGGAACGCGACGAACTCACCCGCGGTACCCACGCCCAGCGGCGGGAGACGGTTGCATTGATCCTCGACGGGGCACCGATCCCGCAACAGCGCGCCGAGAATCGACTCGGTTACGCCCTGACCGGTCCTCACACCGCCGCGGTCATCTGGAGCGAGCGACCCGACGCGGACCTGACCGATCTGGACCAGGCCGCCGAGGCGTTCGGCGAGACCACCGGCGGTCGGCCGCTGAGCGTATTCGCCAGCACTGCGACCCGCTGGGTCTGGGCGCCCGGCCGGTCCGACACCAGCGGGTTGTCCAGGGCGATCGCACCCGACATCCACGTCGCGGTCGGGCGTACCGCGGACGGGATCGACGGGTTTCGGCGCAGCCATTTCGACGCCATCACCACCCAGCAGATGATGGCGCGGCTGGATTCGCCTCAACACCTGGCGCTGTTCACCGACGTGCAGCTGATCGCGCTGGTCACCGCCGAGCCCGACCGCGCGGCAGAGTTCGTCGCGCACACCCTTGGCCCCCTTGAGGCGGCTGACCCCGAATTACATGACACCGTAAGGATTTTCATCGACGAACAGTGCAACGCCTCGCGTGCAGCCGCGCGTATGTTCACCCATCGCAACACCCTGTTGCGACGGTTGGCGCGCGCCGACGAGCTGTTACCCCGACCGCTCGCGGAATCCAGCGTCAACGTGGCTGTGGCACTTGATGTGGTGCGCTGGCGCGGCAATCGCGCCCTGGCTGCTCAGCCGAACGCGTCGTCGAGGTAACGCACCGCTTCGGCGCGGCCGAGTCCCAGCGCGCGGGCCGCCTGCGCATACACACCAGCGGCCACGGCCATCGCGGCGTCCGCGGGATCCTGGCGCGCCACGAAGGAACCGAATCGCCCCCGGGTCTCGACGATCCCGGCGCTTTCGAGTTCGCGATAGGCGCGCGCGACGGTATTGACCGCCAGCCCGAGCCGCGACGCGAGGTCACGCACCGTCGGCAGCCGCGTGCCCGCGGGCAGCCGCCCGTCCCGAATCCCCGCGGTGATCTGCACCCTCAATTGATCGAATAACGGTTGCTCGATGTTGCCATCGAGCTGCACCCACTCCCCCAACTCCACGCCGAACAGTATCGCGCAGGCCCGCTATTTTGGTGGAGTGCGGATAGCGGTGCTCAGCGGTGCGGGGATTTCGGCGGAAAGCGGTGTCCCCACATTCCGCGACGACAAGAACGGTCTGTGGGCCCGCTTCGACCCATACGAGCTCTCCAGCACGCAGGGTTGGCACGACCACCCGGAGCGGGTGTGGGCGTGGTACCTGTGGCGCCACCATCTCGTGCGCC
>DASUGW010000159.1:0-3276 GCA_036273805.1 Mycobacterium sp. | reverse complement strand
GTCGTCGCGCGGGGTACGGAACAGGTCGGCGAAGAACTCGATCGCCTCCCGCTCCTGCGGCTTGGTGTGGTGATGGAAGGTCGGATCCGTGTACGGATCGCCGATGTTGTTGAGTTCGAGGTCGAAGAATGGGCGCAGCGGGCCGTAGTCGATGTCCTCGGCTCCGGGAAAGCCGAGTTTGGTGTGTTGGGTCATCAGCAGTCGGGTGAGCAGTTCGTGCAGTTCCGCGGCGGTGTCCGGATCCAAGTCGGCAGTGGTGTCGGCATCGGCGTGAGTCGCCACGGTGCCCCCTGGAGAGTCGTCGTCGGCGTTCCTGTGGTCGGCCTGGGCGGCAGACCCTCCCCCTCGCCCGGAGGTGGGTGTTGATCGAGTCGCATCAGGACCATAGGGCCCACCACGGCGAGTGGTCAACGCGTGGCCGGGTGTCGATCATTGGCTTTCGCCGATGCGTGCAACTTCGGGTCGAAAGGACACCCTGGCACTGCCCGATGGCCACGCGAAACCGCTACGCTTAGCGGTCCGTCGATGGACTGGTTACTGCGCGAAACTTCCGCAATTCCCATACGAAGCCGGTTCCGCCGGCCTAGATCGCCGCAATTGAGACATTCGGATTTGTCGTTGCCCGCGACTTCACTCTGAAATATCAACACGTTACTCTTAGCATTCTTGGCGCTCGGACCGATGGGGAGGCTGCGCGGTGGATGAAGCATGGTCGCGGGGAGCTACCGCACAGCAGGATCAGCGGCAGCATGACGGCCCGTGGTACCGCGCTACCGCCGACACCGAGCAGCCACAGCAGGCGGCTCGGGAGCGTCGTCCGAGTGACCCCGTCGAGGCGGCGACGCGTGGTTGGGTGACCATCCGGAACAACGCACTCAGCCGGGTCCGGCGCATGGCGCACGGCCACGTCCGGTTGGCGGTCAACCCGCCGCGCGGCCGCGTTCCCGGCCCACACGCACTGGCCTACCTGTATGCCTGGCACGCCCAGAACAGCACCCAACAGTGGCCCATCTTCGACGTGGCCGCGGCCACCCGGCTCGTGGACGACACGGAGGACACCCAACCTGGACACAACGTCCGGGACCTCCCGCCGTTGCTTTACGGGATGTGGGAGGTGGTTCGGGACCGGGTCGCGGACGGTGGCTTCGACCCCCGCGTGTCGATGGCCGACCGCAGCGACGACATGGGCCGCGAGGCGACCTTCGTCGGCATCGCCACCTCGTCGCTGGGCGATCCCCGCCTGCCCTGGGACCAGTCGCTGGCCCGCGCGAAGACCGCGCTGCTCGCGGAGATGAACATGCCGATGAGCTGGCGGATCAGGCTGACCGATGGTACCCGCATCGAGGTCGACCGCCCGCCGGGCGCCTCACAGGAGATCGTTCGCAGTTCCGAGCGGCTGGATCCACCGGGCGCCGGTGCGGTGGGCCGATGGCAGCGGCTGGACGCGATCTACCAGCCGCAGCCCGGCTCGGTGGACCACGCGTTGGATGTGTTGTGTATCGCGGTGGCCGACGGCATCCGCGACAGAAGTCACGGCCGCCGCAAATAGTCGACCACACCTCGGGGGTGCCGCGATCGCGGCACCCCCGACGTCGTGCGCGTCAGATCTCCTCGCCCGCGAACGCGTGCGACAGCACCGCCAACGGCTTTGTCTGGCCGGCCCCGATGTTCTGGTAGACCGCGGGCCGCACGCGCTGCAGGATGGTCCCCCAGCCCAGGCCGATCACCGCGAACAGGGCCACGATCCCCGGCAGCAGTACGGTCAACGGTGACGACGAGTTGGTACCCAGCACCGCGCTGCTGTTGTACACCGTCACCACGAGGACCGCAGTCAACATGACCGCACCCACCACCGGGGCGGTCACCCGTACCCAGACCGACTCCGGCGGCGACGTCGGCGTCGGTGTGGCGGTACGGAAGTAGCGCAGGGCCGCGACCGAGGTCGCCACCATGAGCGCCAGCACGCCGACAGCCGCGATGTAGCTCAACCAGGTGAACAGCGCGGTCACCGGGTCGGCACCGGCGGCGGCGAAGGAACCGAACACCACCAGCGCCACGGCGGACTGCAGCAGCGATCCGCCGATCGGCGCGCCCGCCCGCGAGCGGGACCCGACCACACCCAACCACGGCGGCAGCACACGCTCCCGGGCCATGGCGAACACGTAGCGGGCACTGGAGTTGTGGAAGCTGACCAGCGCGGCGAAGACCGAGGTGATCAGCAGCAGCCGCGCGATCTCCGCGACGGCTCCGCCGTACACGTCGCTGATGGTGGAGAAGGGTATTCCCGAGCCGGGATCCTGCGCCGCGGACACCACGTTGTCTGGTCCGACCGCGACGCTGAGCGCGAGGGACGACACGGCGTACAGCACGCCGAGGAACGCCAGCGCGCCGAACGTGGCACGGACCACCGGCGTACGGCCCTTCGCCTCCTCGCCGTAGACGGGTGCGACCTCGAACCCGACGAACGCGGCGATGCCGAACGCCAGTGCGCCGCCGATCCCGCCGACGAACAGCCGACCGGGCGACAGCCCACTCAGCGACATGTGCCCGCCCGCGGGATGGGTGAAGGCGCCGATGTCGAACAGCACGATCATGCCGATCTCGCACACCAGCAGGATCGCCAGCACCCGGGCGTTGACGTGGTTGCGCAGCACGCCGAGACCGCCCACGATCATCCAGGCGATCAGCGCCCAGGCCCACCAGGCGAGGTGGACGTCCGGCCACAGCCCGGTGAGGCTGGCACCCAGCAGGCCGTAGAGGCAGATCTGGATCGCGTTGTAACTCAACAACGCGACCAGCCCGCCGGCGACACCGAAGCTCGGTCCCAGACCGAGCGCCAGGTACGAGTAGAAGACGCCGGCGTGGGGTACCCGCCGGCTCATCGCCGTGTACGCCACGGTGAACGGGTACAGCGCGATGGCGAGCAATACGAACGACAGCGGTACACCGACGACACCGGTGACCGCGAAGGTGGCCACCACGGCACCGGCCAGTACCGTCATCGGCGCCGATGCCGAGACGGTGAAGAACCACATGCCACCGGTACCGAGACTGCCGCGGTCGAGCCCGCTGGGCGCCCTGCGACTCATCACTCCTCCACAAGCCTTGAACCATCCGCGGACAAAACAAGACCGAGGGCGGGCGTCACGTCGCGACCGCACCCTCGGCGGAGCCGGAGTTGCACTGAGCGAGAGGATCCTGTCACATCCAGTCGATGGATCGCCACGCGGCGGGGGCATCGATGCAAAGTCGCACGTCGATGGCTTCTTTCGTGGT
>DASUGW010000158.1:0-16454 GCA_036273805.1 Mycobacterium sp. | reverse complement strand
CGCCGAGGAGCGCAAGGCCGCCGGCGACAAGCGGTCTCACGAGTTTTTGATGGCAGAACTGGCCGCCGCCAGGCCGGCCGATGCGGTGCTCTCCGAGGAGGGCGTCGACAATCCGGTCCGGCTCACGGCGCAGCGCGTCTGGATCGTGGATCCGCTGGACGGCACCCGTGAGTTCTCCGAACCCGGCCGGTCCGACTGGGCCGTACACGTCGCACTGTGGGAGCGATCCGCTGACGGCGGTGAACTCATCGCCGGTGCGGTCGCACTGCCCGCCCAAGGCATCACGCTGGCCACGCCGGATGTCACCGCACCGCCTGCGGCCCCGCCAAAACCGCGCATCGTCGTATCGCGCACTCGGCCCCCGGCGATCGCACTGGCCGTCCGCGACGCCCTTGATGGCGAACTCGTGGAAATGGGTTCGGCCGGAGCCAAAGTGGCCTCGGTGGTGCAGGGATTGTCGGATGTCTACGTGCACGCGGGCGGGCAGTACGAATGGGACTCGGCCGCCCCGGTTGCGGTCGCCCGCGCGGCGGGGCTGTACACCTCGCGCATCGACGGGTCGCCGCTGCGCTACAACCAGAGCGATTCCAAGCTGCCGGATCTGATCGTCTGCCGGCCCGAGTACGCCGAGGCGGTGCTGGCCGTCACGCGGTAGCGGCCCGGCACGACGTTGCCGCCGCCCCCGGATGGGGGCGGCGGCGGGCGAAGGTGGATTGTGTCGGCGCCGGTTGGTCAGCTGCCGTAGTGGTGATGGTGGTGCGCCGGTACAGCGGGCTGCGCGGGCGCGGCGAAGTTGGTCGTCCCGGAAGGCTGGTGCTTGGGTCCGGTCTGGACCGTGTGGGGGTGCTGCGGTCCGGTGTGGGTGTGCGTTTCGGCGTGGCTGGCGGCGGCGACGCCGAGGGCGATGAACGCGGGGGCGATGGCCAGGGCGGTTCCGGCGGCGATGCGGCGGGCGATGGTGATCATGTGAATGCTCCTGTGTGGGTTGGTCTTTAGGTTTGAGGGCCGGGCTTCCGGCGTTGAGATAACTCTCGCGCATCGCGGCGCTGCTGTATGTCGGCTGGGCGGTGGATGCAGGGGAGGAATCCGGTGTCCCCCGATCGGTGGATACCGCTGCAACCACGGCGGTAGCGTGGCTGTATGACTGAGCGTCCAACGCTTCGTGCACTGTCCGGCCTCTCGCCCGCGCCGGCGAACCTGACGGAATCGGCCCTGATCCTCATCGACTGCCAGAACACCTACACCCAGGGCGTGATGGAGCTCGACGGCGTGCAGGCCGCCCTCGATGAGGCTGCGACGCTGCTGGAGCGGGCCCGGGTCGCGGGCATCCCGATCATTCATATCCAGCACGACGCCGGCCCCGGATCGCCCTACGACGTGCGTGCCGAGAGCGGTGCGATCGTCGAGCGGGTGGCGCCGCGCGACGGTGAGCCGGTGGTGGTGAAGAAATATCCGAATTCCTTTGTGCAGACCGAATTGGATCAGCTGCTCAAGGAACGCGTCGCGACCAGCCTTGTGCTGGCGGGCTTCATGACGCATATGTGTGTCAACTCGACGGCCCGCGGTGCGTTCAATCTTGGCTACGCGCCCACCGTCGTCGCCGCAGCGACTGCGACGCGACCGTTGCCCGCGCTGGGTGCGCAGGTCCCCGCGACCGCGATGCAGGCCGCAAGCCTGGCCGCAATGGCCGATCTGTTCGCCGTCGTCGTGCCCGACGTCGCCACCCTGCCTGACTGAGACAGGCTGTTGGGCAAGGGCGCTTGACTGTTTGGCAGCGGGACTTCCTTGTTGGTTGGTCGCTCGGGAAGTCATCTCATGGTCTGCCCGCCTCTGAGCGACTACGCGCGACACCGTGAGCTGGCCCGGCCCTGGAGCGACCGTGTTTCGCCGGGCTACGGCCAGAACGCCACCGTTCTGCCGGGCTACCGCCAGAACGTCCACATTTCCGCCGGACCACTTCAACGACCACAGCCCGTCGCCCACATTGTCGCGCATAGTCGCTCAGAGGCGGGCAACTCGTGGGTCAACTCGGGATCTCCGATGGTCCGGATTTCGGCCTATGGCCAGCCCTCGGTGCCCATCCCGCCGGCACCGCCCCAAGGGCCTGAAGTCATGCAACCCAACGTCACGAATACCCGGCGCTTCGGGTTGTCGCCGATCGGTTGTGTGGCAGCCTCAGCCAACCGGGCACCTACCCGCCCGGCACGCCGGATTCGGCGGGATATACCGCACTACGGCCACTTGTCGCGCACAGTATCTGCGTGAGCATTCGACGAAGCCATATCCGATGACGGCCAAGGTGCGGGTGGTAGTGGGCGACGACCACCCGTTGTTCCGTGACGGCGTCGTGCGGGCGCTGCTGTCCAGCGGAGAAATCGACGTTGTGGCCGAGGCCGACGACGGAACGTCGGCGCTGGCGGCAATAAAGGAGCACCAGCCCGCCGTGGCTCTGCTGGATTACCGGATGCCCGGATTGGACGGCGCCCAGGTGGCTGCGGCCGTCGTCCGCGACCAGCTGCCCACCCGGGTGTTGCTGGTGTCAGCGCACGACGACTCGGCGATTGTGTATCAGGCGATCCAGGAGGGTGCGGCGGGTTTTTTGCCCAAGGAGTCAACTCGCGCGGAAATCGTTGCGGCCGTTCTCAATTGCGCGCGCGGTCGTGATGTCCTGTCGCCGGGTCTGGCCGCCGGTCTGGCCGGTGAGATCCGGCGCCGGGCCGAACCGGCCGGTCCTGTCCTCAGTCCGCGCGAGCGCGAGGTACTCGACCTCATCGCCAAAGGGCAGACCATCCCGGCGATCGCATCGGAGCTGTTCCTCGCGCCGTCCACGGTCAAGACCCACGTTCAGCGACTGTACGAGAAGCTTGGCGTCAGCGACCGTGCTGCGGCTGTCGCCGAAGCGATGCGGCGCAAGCTGCTCGAGTGACCGCCCGCCGGATCAGTCGAGGGCATATCGGGCTGGCGTTGGGCGCCACAATGAAGATCGCCGCCGCCCCGGGGACAAGGGGACGGCGGCGATGGTTTCGATGCGGGCGGCGGCTGGCTGATCACATTCCGTAGTGGTGGTGGCGGTGTGCCGGCGCCTTGGGCTGTGCCGGCGGGTTCGGGTGCGTGACGTGCTGGTCGATGTGGGGGTGCAGCGGCCCGGTCTGCGAGCGGGCGTGCTGGGGTCCGGTCTGCCCCGAGCGGGCTTGCTGAGGAGCGCTCTGGGAGGTGTGGGGCTGCTGGGGGCCGGTGTAGGTGCGTGTCTCGGCGTGGCTGGTGGCGGCGACGCCGAGGGCGATGAACGCGGGGGCGATGGCTAGGGCGGTTCCGGCGGCGATGCGGCGGGCGATGGTGATCATGTGAATGCTCCTGTGTGGGTTGGTCTTTAGGTGTGGGGGCCGGGTTTCCGGCGTTGAGATAACTCTCGCGCACAGCGGCCCCGGTGTATGTCGGCCCAGCGGTGGATGCAGGGGAGGAATCCGTTGTCCCCCGATCGGTGGACGCCCGGCGAGCGCCGGTGTGCAACCGGCGAACCACGGCAAGGCGACGAGAAATCCCGGCTAATCGGGTCTGAATGGCAGAATTGTGGTCATGCGGATGTCGGCCAAGGCGGAATACGCCGTGCGGGCGATGGTGCAGTTGGCCGCCGCCGGGGCGGGCACCGTCGTGAAAACCGACGACCTGGCCAAATCGCAGAACATCCCGTCCCAGTTCCTGGTCGACATTCTGTCGGACTTGCGCAACGACCGGCTGGTGCGCAGCCACCGCGGCCGTGAAGGCGGCTACGAACTGGGGCGGCCCGCCGACCAGATCAGCATCGCCGATGTGTTGCGGTGCACCGACGGCCCGCTGGCCAGTGTGCGCGACATGGGACTGGGAGATCTGCCGTATTCCGGGCCTACTGCGGCGCTGACCGATGTCTGGCGTGCGCTGCGCGCGAGTATGCGATCAGTGCTGGAGCAGACCAGCCTGGCCGACGTCGCCGCCGGGGCGCTGCCGCCGCATGTCGGGGGTCTTGCCGACGACTACCGGCGCCAGGAAGGGATCCGGGGGCACACGCTCTAGCTGCTGGTATTGCCCCATTTGGGGTTGCCGTCGTCATCGAGCCAGTCGTTGATCGCGGTTCCGGTGACGGTGTTGTGTGAGCCGGGCAGCACCGCCGTCGGGCGTTCGTCGTATGCCTTCGCCATGTCTGCGGCTTTTTCCTTGGCGGAGTCGGTGATTTCCACCTCATTGTCGTGGGATTTCATACCTCTACGGCTGCCCCTATCGGCCTGCACCGAAACCCCGTCTCCTCGCCGTCCTCAGCGTTTCTTCAGCGTCGAGGCCCTAGCGTGTGGACGTTTCGGGATGGAGGAGCACATGAGCAGCGGTGACGGCGGGTCGCTGGAGGCTTCGGACAAGCAAGCGGCGCCGGGACTGACGCGGCGACGCCTGTTGGGTGCGGCTGGCGTCGGTGTGGCGGTCGCGGGTGCGGCCGGGGCCGGAGCGCTGGCGGGACGCGCCTCGGCGGCCAACAGTGCGCACACAGAGTTGCACGGCGTCGTACCGTTTCGCGGCGAACATCAGGCCGGCATCGTCACCCCGGCGCAGGATCGCATGCACCTGGCGGTCTTCGACGTCACCACCGAGCGTCGCGACGAGGTTATCGCGATGCTGCAGGAGTGGACCGCCATGGCCGAGCGGCTAACCCGGGGCGAGGAGACCTTCGCGGATGGCGCCGTCGGCCTCAACCCGTATAACCCGCCGACGGATACCGGCGAGGCCCTCGGTCTGCCCGCATCCCAGCTGACGTTGACAATCGGTTTCGGGCCGTCCTTCTTCGGCGCTGGTGGCAAGGGCCGGTTCGGTCTCGGTGACCGGCGCCCCGGACCCTTGGTAGATCTGCCGAAGTTCCCCAACGAAACGATGGACCCGGCTCGCAGCGGTGGCGACATCTGTGTGCAGGCCTGTGCCAACGATCCGCAAGTCGCGGTTCACGCCATCCGCAATCTGGCGCGAGTGGCTTTCGGCACCGCCGCGGTGCGGTACTCCCAGTTGGGTTTCGGTCGCACATCGTCGACGACCCGGGATCAGGTGACGCCGCGAAACCTGTTCGGGTTCAAAGACGGAACCAACAACCTCAAGGCCGAAGACGTGGCCGGGCTCAAGGATCACGTCTGGGTGGCCGACGGTGATGGCCCCGCCTGGTTGACCGGCGGGACGTACATGGTCACCCGCCGTATCCGGATGCGTATCGAGCCCTGGGACCGAACCTCGTTGCTGGAGCAGGAACGGGTGATCGGACGGCAGAAGGGAAGCGGCGCCCCCAATGGCCGGACCGAAGAGTTCGACGCGCTCGATTTCGGGCTGGCCGACGAACGCGGTGGTCTGAGCATCGATGAGCGGGCCCATGTGCGGCTGACCGCCCCCGAACACAACGACGGCATCGAGATCCTGCGCCGTGGCTATAACTTCACCGACGGCACGGACGGTTTCGGGCACCTTGACGCCGGCCTGTTCTTCATCGCGTTTGTCCGAAATCCCGTCACGCACTTCGTACCCATGCAGACCCGCCTGGCCCGGCACGACCTGCTCAACGAATACATCACCCACACCGGGTCGGCGGTGTTCGCGGTTCCGCCGGGGATCGCCCTCGGCGACAGCGGCGCGTATTGGGGCTCGACACTGTTTGATTGAGGCATTGGTGATCGCGCGCGACTAGCACGCACGCCGAAGCGAAAGGTGCACCGATGAGAGTTCTGCTCGTCGAGGACGAAGAGCGGCTGGCGTCGGCATTGGCTCTGGGGCTGCAGGCCGAGGGATTCGTGGTGGTCACTGCGGACGACGGGGTGGCGGGCCTGCATGAGGCGCTGGAGAATCCCTTCGATGTCGTCGTCCTCGACATCATGCTGCCGGAGCTGAACGGCTACGAAGTGCTGCGCCGGATCCGTGCCGCGCACGTCTGGACACCGGTGATGATGTTGACCGCAAAGGACGGTGAATACGATCAGACCGACGCGTTCGAACTGGGCGCCGACGATTATCTGATCAAGCCGTTCTCCTTCAAGATCCTCGTGGCCCGGCTGCGGGCGCTGATCCGCCGTGGCGCGCCGGAACGTCCAGTGGTGTTGACTGCCGGTTCGTTGTCGCTGGACCCTTCGCGGAGGCAGGTCACGCGCGAGAAGGCCGAAATCACCTTGACGCCACGTGAATTCAGCTTGCTCGAGTTCCTGATGCGAAACAAGGACAGTGTCGTCACCAAGTCGGACATCCTGGCTAACGTGTGGGATGCGCACTACGGCGGCCCGAACAATGTCGTCGAGGTATACGTGGGCTATCTGCGCCGCAAGATCGATATCCCGTTCAGTACCAACACCATCGAGACCATCCGTGGCGTCGGCTACCGGTTATTGCCCTGAGGGCAGAGTCACCGTGACGAGAGTGCCGCCGCCGGCCCGCTCACCGACAATCACCGTGCCCTGGTGGGCTGCAACGATTTCGGCGACGATCGCCAGTCCCAAACCAGTGCCGCCGCTGCGTCTCGACCGGTCGGTTTCCAGTCGAACGAATCGGTCGAAGACGCGTTCCCGTTCGGCCGGTGCAATCCCGGGCCCGTCGTCGGCGATGGTGATCGCGGCGCACCCGGACCGGACGTGGGTGCCGACCTCAATGCGCGTGCGGGCGTGCCGTGCCGCGTTGTCGAGCAGGTTGCGCACCATGCGTGACAGGCCAGCGGGGTCGCCGAGCAGAGTCGATGCATCCGTGTCCTCATGGCTTTCCTGTACCTGCAAGGACGACCGGTGACGGATTCGCGCGGATTCGTCGGCGACGATCTCGCCGATGTGCACCACATCGCGCCGCGGCACCAGGGTGGCTTCGTCGGCGCGGGCCAACAGCAACAGATCTTCGATGAGGACCTTCATCCGATTAGCCTCGGGCAAGAGGGTTTCGGTGATCAGCGCGCGATTGAGCAGCTGCGGATGGGCGTCGGCGACTTCGAGTGCAGACAAGATGGTGGTCAGTGGGCTGCGCAGTTCGTGGGACGCGTCGCCGACGAATTGGCGTTGGGCCCGATGGCCTTTCTCGATACGGTCGAGCATCTCGTTCATCGTGAGCGCCAGTGCGGCGATCTCGTCGCGGCTCGCCGGCACGGGCACCCGTTCGGACAGGTCCGAGGTCGAGATGTCCGCGACCCGGGACCTGATGGCGTCGACGGAACTCAGCGACCGTTTGGTGAGCAGGTAACTGACGGACGCGGTCTCGGCCATCACCAGGGGAGCGGCGACCGCGAGCAGCAGTGCGACGGTCTTGGTGGAGGCGCTGACCGCCTCGGTGCTTCCACCGACGAGGACGGTGTAGCGGCCCCCGCGCCCGTTGACCGTCTGACCGCTGATCCGCATGCCGTCGTGCAGCGGTGGGGTTGCCACCGTCGGTGTGGTGCTGCTGACCGTGCCCAGCGCGGTCACGGGTGCACCCGGCGAATGCCGGACCACGTTTCCGTCGGCGTCGGCGATCTGGACGGCGGCGATGCTTTGGTTGGTGGCGAACAGGTTGTCGTCCAGACCGGTGGGTGGGGTGCTCAGCAGGTCCTCGGCAATATCGCCGACGCGGGTGCGGGCCGCGTCGTCGACGCCGGAGAGCAACGACCCCTGCAGGACGGCCAGCAGACCGATGGCGGCGATGGTCAGGGCCACCAGCACTACCGCGGCCGAGACGGCGGCCGAGCGCGTGGCGATGCCCCACTGGCGAGGTCCGGTGATACGCCAGCTCCGCTGCCGGGGATCGGCTGGATCGGCCTGCGCGGCGCTGGTGTCCATGACTGCGGACTGTAAAGCGCGTTCGGGTGCGGATGCCAGCTGCCGAACCCGGGTGGGGCGGAGACTGTGTTGATGACGTCTGCGGTCTTGGGGCCCGCGCTGGTAGTCGTCTGCGTGGTCATGGCGCTGGCCGGCGCACTGATCTACCGAGTGGCCGCCCTGGGTTCGTGGTGGGTGATTCCCGGCGCCGCCGTGCGGGCGGCGGCCCAACTTGCGGCCGTGGCAGCGGTGCTGGCCGCCGCGATGGCCCGGTTGTGGTCGTCGGTGCTGATCTTGTTCGTGATGTTCGCCGTGGCGACGGTGACGGCCGCTCGGCGCAGCCGCGCCGCGCACGGTGCCTGGTGGGTGGCACTGTCGCTGTCCGTTGGATTGGCTGCGGTGCTTCCGCTGCTGCTGGTGAGCGGACTGGTGCCGCTCACGGGGGTGGCGCTGGTACCCATCACAGGAATCCTGTTGGGCGGCACCATGACTGCGGTGGCTGTGGCGGCCCGGCGCTCGCTGGACGCGCTTATCACGCGTTCTGACGAGGTGGAGGCCGCGCTGAGCCTGGGCGCCGTCGAGCGCGACGCCCGGCTGCTCGTGATTCGTGACACGGCCCCGGATGCGTTATTGCCCAATCTGGATCAGGCGCGCACCGCGGGGCTGGTCACGCTGCCCGGTGCTTTCGTGGGTGTGCTGTTGAGCACCGGCTCGGCGGCACAGGCCGGCGCGGTACAGGTTTTGGTGTTGGTGGGGCTGATGTTGTCCCAGAGTTGCGGTGTGGCGGTGACCATCGAACTGGTCGCCAGAGGCCTGCTGCGGCGAACCGCAGGTCCTGCTGCGGTCCGGGGTCCGTAGGGCGCTCGACGCGGGGCGTTTCTCAGCGTCTTCTCAGCGCGAACGTCCTAGCGTGTCGCTGACGGCTAAGTATGGCCTTGCCTAACGATTTTCACAGCCGTGCCTATGTAGAGAGGAACTCGGTGGTCACGTACCTGGCCGATGGTGGCGCGTCGATCGCCGCGCAGCTGGTTGGCAGCGGCTTGATCGGTGTCCGCGAAGGTCTCGAAACCGGAATCGTCGTGATGATCCTGGTGGCGTTCCTGGTCAAGAGCGGTCGCCGGGACGCGCTGAAATGGGTCTGGCTCGGTGTCGGGATCGCAGTGTTGATGGTGGCGGCGATCTTCCTGGTCATCCACTACGGCACGTCCACGATCACCGGAATCACTGCCGAACTCGTCGCAGGGCTCGCCTCACTGGTCGCGGTGGTGATCGTTACCGGAATGGTGCTCTGGATGCGCACCGCCTCCCGCACCATCTCCGGTGATCTCAGATCGGGCATGGCCACCGCACTGGCCGGAGGGCCGCTGCCCATCGCGATGCTGTCGTTTCTGGCGGTCGGACGTGAGGGCGTCGAGACCGCACTGCTGATGGTCGGCTATGCCGAGAACAGCGCCGGCAGCGTGTGGCCGTTGGCGGGGCTGCTCATCGGCATCGTGATCGCCGTCGGGTTGACGGTGATGCTCTATTTCGGCGCGCTCCGAATCAACTTCGCCGTCTTCTTCAAACTGACCGGCGTCCTGCTGATCCTGGTGGCCGCGGGCATCCTCGCCTACGCGGTGCGCGCCCTGCAGACCGTCGGCTGGTTGCCCGGGCTGGATTCCACGGCGTTCGATATCTCGCAGCACGTCGACCTGTCCAGCTGGTATGGCGCCGTCCTTGCCGGGATCTTCAATTTCCGGCCCGATCCGACTGTGCTGCAAGCCGGCGCCTGGGTGGTGTACGCCGTCGTGGTGTTGGCATTGTTCCTGCGACCGACGCCGGCGGTGCCATCGCCCGCCGCGCCTGACACGGTAGGTGCGCGACAATCGTGAAAAGCCCCCTGACTTCTGTGGTGGAAAAAGCTCCCGCAGCGCTGGCCCCCGACCATTGGGCAGCTGGTATCGAGGCCGCGGAACGGTTGCACTGGCAGCTTTTTCGGCTGACGGCGGCGTACCGCCGTCGCGATCAGGAAAACGGCGCAGTCGGCGGGCTCACACTGACGCAGAGCTCCATGCTGTTCACCTTGCGGGAGCGCGGCCCGATGCGGCTCGGCGAACTCGCCGCGTTCCAGAAGGTCAGCTCGCCCACCACCACCCAGGCCGTGGGCCGTCTGGAAAGTCTCGGGTTGGTGAGGCGTGTCCGAGACCGGGTCGATCACCGCGTCGTGAGCGTCGAGATCACTCCGGAGGGCGATGCGTTGCAGCGTTCGGCATTGCAGGACCTGTTGCAACTGATCGTCGCAGAACTCGATGCGGGCGAGGTCGACGCGCTGCGTGCCGCTTTGATGCCGCTGGAGCGGATCTCGCGCGCGTTCGAGGATCCGCGTCGGTCGGCCGGGCGGTAGCGACGCGATCGCCCGACCCGGGTCGACTACCCGGCGCTGATCTGTCCCTGTACCTGGCTGACTTCCTTGCTCAGCGCGTCGATGGCCCGTGAGAGCTCCTGGCGCTGCGGTTCGGTGACCGTGTCGTAGAGCACGTAACCGTCGCCCTTGCGGTATTTCTGCAGCAGGGCTTCGACGTCGGCGAAACGCTGGTCAACGCGCTTGCCGAGATCGGGGTTCCGCTCGTCAAGAATCGGCCGCACCGAGGCCACCGCACTCTGGCTGCCCTGCACGTTGGCGTTGAAGTCCCACAAGTCGGTGTGGCTGAAGGTGTCTTCCTCGCCGGTGATCTTCGTCTTGGCGATCTCGTCGAGCAAACCCTGTGCGCCACCGGCGATCTGGGTGGAGTCGATCTTCCAGTCCGGGGCTTTCACTCCGGTGTCGAGTTCCTTGACGTCGGCCAGCAGCTGGTCGGCGACGGCGCCGCTGTCGGGCTGTAGGCCGGTGACCCAGAGATCCTTTTCGAGACGGTGGAATCCGGTCCACTTGTGGCCGGGCTCGAGATTCGCCTCGCGCAGGTCGATGCGCGGATCCAGGTCGTCGGGGAACGACTCGGCCACCGGTTCGATGCGCTCGTAGTACGTTCGCGCAACCGGGTATTGGGCTTTGGCCGCGGCGACGTCGCCACGCTTGATCGCGTCGACGAACAGCTGGGTAGCCGGGATCAGGGCGTCGGTCTGGCTGCTGATGTAGCGCTTGTAGGAGTCGGCGGCCTCTTTCAACTTGCCATCGGTGTCGACCTGGACGGTCGCGCCGGTGACCTGGAAGGCGGCGCGGATGCCGTCGCCGACCATGCCCGGCTTGCACGCCGTCTGATAGGTGCCGGGCTCGGACAGTTGTACGACGAGTTTGCGCGTCAGACCGGGCGAGATGTTTTCGGCCTCGCCCATCACGCGGTCGCCTTCTCCGTAGACATAGAACTCGGTGACCTTCGAGCCATTGTTGGTGATCTCGAAGGTGTTGGCGCCTGTCGTTCCCTTCGTGGCCGACAGATTGCAGGCCGTGTCCGAAGCCGTCACCGTCACAGCGGCCGGTGTCGAGGGATCTGTTGACTGGCTCGTCGTCGTCGACTCCTTGGCGGTGCAGCCGGCCAACGATGCGCCGACGAGGAGGGCGGTAGCCCCGAGGGCGGGCGAGAGGCGGATCAACGTTGTAGACCTTTCGGGTTCAGCGGCCGATCGAGCCGGCGTCGGAACGCCGGAGCAGTTAGGCAAGGCGATCCTTGGTGCGGGTAGCCAAACCGTAGGGAGCTGCCGCTGTGAAAACGCTGAGAAGGCTCGAGGTCGCCGCGCGGCGGTACCGCGAGGCGCGGTGATGTCAACGGAAAAATAGGCTCTGGCCAGTAGGGTCGGGTGAATCATGTCGATCACAAGTTCACAGCCCGCGACCCGGGGTCGCGTCGAGGTGTTGGGCAACATCGGGCCCAACTGGTTCGCCTCGGTGATGGGCACCGGCATCGTCGCGACGGCGGGCGCCACACTGCCCGTCCATGTCCCCGGACTCCGGGGATTCACCGAAGTGGTCTGGGTGATCGCCGCCATGCTGCTCGTCGTCCTCGCCGTGGTCGTGGGCGGGCACTGGCTGCGCCACCCCACGGTGGCCCGCAGCCATGCCCGCAACCCACAGATGGCGCACTTCTACGGCGCTGCGCCCATGGCATTCATGACGGTTGGTGCGGGCGCGCTGCTGGTGGGCGTGGATCTGATCGGGGAGCGGGCCGCAGTCGACACGGCCTGGGTGTTGTGGACCGCCGGGACTATTGGCGGGTTGTTCACCGCGGTCAGCATCCCGTACTTGATGTTCACCCAGTACCAGGTGGAACCCGACTCGGCGTTCGGCGGCTGGCTGATGCCGGTCGTCCCGCCCATGGTCTCGGCCGCCACCGGTGCCCTGCTGGTCCCGCACATGGTGCCGGGGACCGGTCGCGCCACGATGCTCTACGGCTGCTACGCGATGTTCGGGCTGTCGTTGGTCGCCTCGCTGATGATCATTTCGATGATCTGGACCCGGCTCACGCTGTATGGCACCTCGGGTACCGCACGCGTGCCCACGCTCTGGATCGTGCTGGGACCACTGGGCCAATCCATCACGGCGGCAGGGCTTCTCGGCACGAAGGCGACATTGGCGGTGCCGCCGGAGTTGGCCCAGAGTCTCAATTCGTTCGCCGTCATCTACGGCGTGCCGGTATGGGGTTTCGCGGTGTTGTGGATCGCGTTGGCGACCTCGCTGACGGTCCGCACCATGCAGCGCGGAATGCCGTTCGCGCTCACCTGGTGGAGCCTCACCTTCCCGGTCGGAACTTTCGTCACCGGCACGGCGCAGCTGGCCGCCCACACCGGGCTGCCGGCGTTTCGCTACGCCGCGGCGGCGGCCTACATCGGTCTGCTGTGCACCTGGATCCTGGTCGCGCTGCGGACCGCGCGGGGCAGCATGCGCGGAAGTCTCTTCGCGGCGCCCGGTACCGCTCCGGTGCATGCCAGTAAGGACCCGACTCCCTGAAGTCCGCGCGTGCCAGAATCGCAACGGTGCGCATAGGAATGACGATGCCGGTCATGGAGCCGGACTTGGACGCCGCTGTCCTGCGGAACTGGGCGAAGGCCATCGACGACGGTCCGTTCTCGGCGCTGTGCTGGGGAGAACGCATCGCCTTCACCAACCCCGACAGCCTCACGCTGCTGGGTGCGCTGGCGGCGTGGACGGATCGGGTCGAGCTGGTGACCACCGTGATCGTGCCGCAACTGCACGACCCGGTGATGTGTGCCAAAGCGCTGGCCACCGGCGATCTGCTCGCCAACGGGCGCCTCACCGTCGGCATCGGCGTCGGTGGGCGGCATGAGGACTATCACGCCGTGGGCGCCGACCCGGCCACCCAGACGATGCGGGAGATGGCGCGGTTGGTCGGCGTGATGCGTCAGGTGTGGGCGGGGGAGAAGCTCACCGATTCGGTGCTGCCGGTGGGGCCGCTGCCGGTGCAGTCCGGCGGCCCGCGACTGCTGGTCGGCACCATCGGCCCCAAGACCGTGCGCAGTGCCGCGGCATGGGCCGAAGGGCTGGCCGGGATCACCATGGACCTCGACGTCGCCAAGCAGAACGAACTGTTCGACGTCGCACGTCAGGCCTGGTCGCAGGCCGGGAAGCCCGCACCGCACCTGGCGACGTCGTTCTGGTTCGCCATGAGTCAGCCCGGCGATCCCGGGGCCGCCCGCGCGCAGGTGCACCGGCACCTGCGGCGGTACATGAACTGGATTCCAGCCGAATTCGTCGATGCCATGGCACCCACCACCGGCTGGGCCGGCACCGAGGACGAACTCGCTGCGACGCTGCGCACGTTCGAACAGATTGGTACCGACGAAATTCACCTCATCCCAACCGGTTCCGACATCGACCAGCTGCGCCGGGTCGCCGACGTGGTGAAGGAGTTCACGTGAGCATGAACCCGCCGTTCGGCGCGTACCAGTATGAGATCTACTTCCAGGGCCTGACCGGCGTGCTGCCGTCGTTGCCGATGGGGTACGCCGAGTTGGAGTCCCGCGCTCGCGAGGTGCTGTCACCGTCGGTGTGGTCCTATGTCGCGGGCGGCGCCGGTGACGAACGTACCCAGGACGCCAATGCAAAGGCCTTCGGCGGCTGGGGGCTGATTCCGCGGATGCTGGTGGGAGCGACCGAGCGGGACCTGACGGTCGAACTGTGGGGAAAGCGTTGGTCCACACCGTTGTTCATGGCACCCATCGGCGTGATCGCGCTGTGCGCCCAAGACGGCCACGGTGACATCGCCGCTGCGCGTGCGGCTGCCAAAACTGGTGTGCCGATGTGTGTTTCGACGCTCGTGGAAGATCCGATGGAGTACGTCAGCGCTGAATTCGGCGATACACCGGGGTTCTTCCAGCTGTACTGCCCGACCGACCGCGAGCTGGCCGAGAGCCTGGTGCGCCGCGCGGAAGCCGCCGGATACCTGGGCATTGTCGTCACGCTGGATACCTGGATTCCCGGCTGGCGCCCCCGCGACCTGGCCACGTCGAACTTCCCGCAGCTGCGGGGCAAGTGCCTGGCCAACTACACCAGCGATCCGGTATTCCGGTCCAAGGCCGGCTTCGCCGAGGGCGCCGACCCGCGCGAGGCGGTCATGTACTGGGCGAGCATCTTCGGTAAGTCCCTGACCTGGGACGACCTGACGTGGCTGCGGTCGCTCACGAAACTGCCGCTGATCCTCAAGGGCATCTGTCACCCCGACGACGCCCGCCGCGCGGCCGACTACGGCGTCGACGGCATCTACTGCTCCAACCACGGCGGCCGTCAGGCGAATGGCGGCCTGCCCGCCATCGACTGCCTGCCCGGTGTCGTCGAGGCCGCCGGCGACCTGCCGGTGCTCTTCGATTCCGGTGTGCGCTCGGGAGCCGACGTTGTCAAGGCCCTCGCGCTGGGTGCGACCGCCGTGGGTATCGGCCGCCCGTTTGCGTACGGTCTGGCGCTGGGGGGAACCGACGGCGTCGTGCACGTGCTGCGCTCGATCGCCGCGGAACTGGATTTGATCATGGCGGTCGACGGGTATCGGACGCTCGCGGACCTGACTCCCGATGCCCTGCGTCGGGTGGCCGTTTGATGGCAGCGGGGCGAGGAACCAGCCCCGTGGAGGAGCGAGTCAAAGAATCCTGGTGGGAGAACGCTGTTGTCTACCAGGTGTACATCCGTAGCTTCGCCGATGACAACGGCGACGGCATCGGTGACATCGCCGGGTTGCGTGCGCGGCTGCCGTATCTTGCGGCTCTCGGTATAGACGCGGTCTGGATCAACCCGTGGTACCCCTCGCCGATGGCGGACGCCGGCTATGACGTCGCCGACTACTGCGACATCGAACCCAGCTACGGAACTCTTGACGAGGCAACCGATTTCATTGCCGAAGCGCACGCGCTCGGGATCAAGGTGCTGCTCGATATCGTGCCCAATCACAGCTCGGATCAGCATCCGTGGTTCATCGCGGCGGTCCGTGACGAACCGGGAGCGCGCGAGCGGTATCTGTTCCGCCAAGGTCGTGGCCGCAATGGCACGCGACCACCCAACGACTGGCAGAGCGTGTTCGGCGGGCCGGCATGGACGCGGCTACCCGACGGGTGGTGGTACCTGCACCTGTTCGCACCCGGCCAGCCGGACCTGAACTGGTCGCATTCAGACGTCCGCGCCGAGTTCGAGCGGGTGCTGGCATTCTGGTTCGACCGCGGCGTCGACGGCTTCCGCATCGACGTGGCGCATGGGTTGGTCAAGGCCGAGGGGCTGCCCGACAAGGGCGCCGCCACGGTGGCGATGCTGGCCGGCAGCGCACACCCGGCCTGGGATCAGGACGGCGTCCACGACATTTACCGCGGTTGGCGAACCGTCGCGAACCGATACGCGCCGCAACGGATATTCATTGCCGAAGCGTGGGTGGCGAGCAACGACCGGCTGGCCCGCTACCTGCGATCCGACGAACTGCACACCGCATTCCAGTTCGACTTCCTGCGTGCGCCGTGGCGAGCGGCGAGCCTGCGTTCGGTGATCGACGATGCGATCGCGTCGGCAGACTCCGTCGGGGCGCCACCGACGTGGGTGCTGTCCAATCACGACGTTCCCCGCACGGTGACCCGCTATGCGCGCTCGCAGCCGGTCGACCTCGTCGACCCGAATTGGGAACGGGCCCGCTGGATCGAGGAGGACGCCGACCACGAGCTGGGCCGCCGGCGGGCCCGCGCGGTTGCCCTGCTGCAACTCGCGCTGCCCGGCACCGCATACATCTATCAGGGCGAGGAGTTGGGTCTCGAGGAGATCGAAGACATCCCCGACGAGTTGCGCCAGGATCCGACGTGGGTGCAGTCGGGATTCACCGATGTCGGGCGCGACGGTTGCCGGGTTCCGCTGCCTTGGTCGGGTTCGGTTGCACCGTATGGCTTCTCACCGCAGACCGCTACGGCGACGCCGTGGTTGCCGCAGCCACCGCACTGGGGTGAGCACAGCGTGGCAGCGCAGGAGGCAGATCCGCACTCCTTCTTGCGGCTGTATCGGGCGGCTCTTGGGCTGCGCTCGCAGATGTGGGTCGGCGCCGGCGACGTGCGGTGGTTGCCGTCGAAGCCCGGTGTGCTAGCGTTGGCCCGCGGCGACGCTCAATGCTGGGTCAACACCGCAACCGCGGGTGTTCAATTGCCGGCCGGCGCAATGGCGGTGCTGGCATCCACTGCGCTGGAGGGCGCACTGCTGGCGCCCGATACCGCGGTCTGGCTGGTGGGTGCATGCGACAGTTA
>DASUGW010000157.1:0-11732 GCA_036273805.1 Mycobacterium sp. | reverse complement strand
TCGGTGATGCCCAGGGGGCCGCCGCCGAGGTAATCCATCACCGGTGAATTCGCCTCGGCGCCAAATCGGTCCGGCAGGATGCGCCACTTCGGCACCTCGATCACACCGTTCTGGTGAGCGAACGGCCGCTGACACGGGAAGGCAAGGCCCACCAGCCAATCCAGCATCACCGGATCCGCCGACCCCACCGTGTCTTGCAACGACTTCAGGTGGGGGATGCGCGGTGGGGTGACGGCGATCCAATGCTGTGGGGCCAGATCGTCGTCATTGGCGACGAGCCGGACCTGGGTGGCTTCGCGGGGGATCGCCGACAGCGGGACACGCAGATTGCGCCACGCCGGGGCCGCGCCAACGTCGGCGAAACCGACTGCCCCGCCCGGCTTGTCGGCGGCGGCCTGCGCGTCGGTGGCCCACTGTGCCGTCACCTCGCCTTGGTTGAAGCGGCCGGCCGCCGACACCACGAGCAGCGGCCCGGCTTCATCGCGGGGCGGCAGCCGGTACCACCCGGATCGCAGCTCCGCCGGGGACTGGATGCCGGCATGCCAGCTGCCGAGCACCGGCACGCGGGCCGGATCCAGACCGTACGGCAGGCGCGCGCGGGAGCCGTTGATTCCGGTGGTGACCGTGGTGCCACCCTCGGTTCCGGTCTCGCTGCTGGTGGCGGTGCTACCGTCGTTGTCGGCGAAGTTCGTCGAACCCGGGCTCTCCATCACCGGGTCCGCGGAGACATCGGCGGGAATCCCGTTGGGCAAGAAGCCAATCGCCGATCCCCCGCCCAGCGCGTCGCCGGCCGGCCCGCCGACCGGTTTCAGCAGCCCGGCGTTGGGGTCCTGTTCCACCAGTACATCGGTGGCAAGTCCGCATGTGCGTCCGGTGAGCGCCTCCAGGTTGGACCGGCCGACCGACCACGCGGGCCACTGCTCGGTCATCCCGAGGGTCAGCGACAGCACTTCGAAGACCACCAGCACCCAGGCCACAATTGCCAACGGTGAGTGCAGAAGCCGGCCCAGCCGGGTCGGCCGCCAGGGGCGTTCACCGCGGGCCGAGAAGTGGAAGTAGGTGGCGAGCAGCAACAGCGCAGCCGTCAGGCCCAGCAGGAACGTGGTGAATCCGAAATGCCACTCCGGGAACTGATTCGACCACGGCACACCGAAATTCGAGACGTACCACCAGCCGTTGACCGTCGCGAACGAGAGTGCCACGACGAACAACACGGCCGCGGCGAAGACCGTTCGGTTGCGCCGCGAACGCATGACGTGCGCAGTGACGGCCACCGCGGCCAGTGCGCCCAGCGAGCCGGCCAGCCCGGCGAACACGCCGAAGTGGTGGGTCCACTTGGTCGGGGTGAACATCATCGCCAAGAAGGAGATGACGGTGATTCCGAGAATCCGTCGGCTCGGGCCCGCCGCGGTGCCCGGAATTCGCCCCCGGCGCAACGACATCGCCGTCACCACCGCCAACGACAACAGCAGGGCGAATACGGCGAACCGGCGCGCTACCGAACCGTCAGGGCTGGCGGTGAACAACCGTTCGTAACGGATGTGCTCGTCGAACCAGGCCAGGCTGGGACCGACATCGGACTTGAACAGGCTGGCCTGAATCTCGCCGACGAACGTCTGGTCGCGGAAGATCAGGATGGCCGTGACGGTCATGGCCGCCAGGATCGGCGCCAGCAGCGGCAGCAGCCCGAACCGCCGCGAACGCCGGTGCAAGATAGTGCGCAGCGGCCCGATCGCCACCAGCAGCGCACCGATGGACGCAATGCCGGTGGGACCCGAGAAGAGCGTCAGCGCACCGATTACGCACGCGATCGCCACCGGCAACAACCGGCTGGTGGCCACCGCGCGTTCCACCGAGCACCAGGTCAGCAGGATGCCCAGCGCGATGATCGGTTCTGGGCGCAGGCCGTTGTTGAGCGGCAGCCAGAACGCCAGAAACATGCCCGCCGCGGTCCACGCCGCCGCGCGGTTGACCTTGACCGCGTGCCCGAGCCGCGGGATCACCTCGCGGCTGATCACCCACCAGCAGACGATCGCCATCACCAGCGTCGGCAGCCGCACCCACGCGCTGTGCGTGCTGACATGGGCCCACAGCGCCAGCAGGTCGTAGTACCAGCCGAACGGGGCCTCGGGGGTGCCGAACCAGCGGTAGTAGTTGGCCATGTAGCCGGCGTGTTCGGAGACCCGCGCCATCGTCAGGATGTAGCCGTCGTCGGAGGTGTTGGCACCAACGAAGTGCCACCACACCAGTACCGCGGCCACCAGGCCGTCCAGCCAGCTCATCGACCACCAGCGCCCGGGCAGGAAGCGACGATGCCGCACGCCGTCGGCGGTGTCCAGGAGGTGCAATGCGAACAGCGCGACCACCGTAGACAAGACACCGAGAATCATGGCGGCCAGCTTCAGCGCGGTCGGTGCGCTGCTGTAGCGGGTGTCGATGACTGCCGAGAACGACAGTCCCGGTGGCGCCGGGCCGGCCAGGTCTGTGAACACCCCGACGATCTGAGGCCGGAAGTCGTATCCGCCGCGCTCGCCGCGCAGCGGCGCGGTGGGATCGTCTGTGGGAGTCTCGGTGCCCTGTGCCGTGGTCAGCCCGACGAACTCGGCGGTGATCTTGTCGGCGTGCGCGGTGAACGTCAGCTGCCGGCACTGCGGACTGAGCACCGCCGTCAACGGCGCCACCACTACCGGGGTGTTGCGGACGATGACCGCCAGGTTGTTGTTGACGCGTTGGATCAGCAGCCCGCGGTCGACGGCCTTCGGCGCCTGTTTGGGCACCGTCGACAGCAGCACCGTGCGGGCGGCATTGGCCGGCCCGGTCAGAGCTGCGGCCGTCTGGCACGGCACGGTGATGTTCAGGTCGGTGGCGACATACCCGATCAACGGAGCCGTCACGCTGCTCAGGACGCCGTTCTGCGGCCAGTTCAGCGCGGCGGTGGTCTGTTTGACCGGCAAAAACGGCGTGGCGATCGCCAGGACAGTGCCCAGCAACCCGGCGATGACGGCGACAGTCTTGGCGATCCGATAATCGCGCACCGTATCGCTCACGGGGGTTGATGTTATCGCCGCAGCCATGGGCGTCCGCTCAAGCCTGCTGCGTTGGGTGTTCTTCAAGCCCCTGTCAGGGCTTTCGGACGGCCAGCACGAACGGCCCGATATCGGTGACCGTGAAGTGCTTGGCGAACAGTGCGGAATCCAGTTCCACGGTGTAGCGGCGCACGTTGGGCTGGTTGGGGTAGACGTCCTTGGCCAGCCGCAGCGTGTAGGTGTCGTTGGCACCACGGCGCAGCAGGAATACCGTCGGCGGCGCCCAGGGCAGTCCGTCGAGCGCCTTGACGAACGCGTCGGCGGTCTTGAGGTCGGCCCAGCCCTCGATGGCCGCGTCGCGCGCGTCGAACTGCGCCAGCGGGTTCGCATAGTGCGACGTCAGTCCCTGAAAGCCGTAGTACGGGTACAGCGACAGGAAGCTGTAATCGGCGGTCAGCACCACCGTTTGGTTCCGGGGGCGACCGGTGGCCCGCGCAATGGCCGCGTCGATCTCGGCGTAGTACTTCTCGGCGCCCGGTGGCCGGCGGTCCCCGCGCTGCCCGGCACCGTCGGTGTCGGTGTAGGCCACCGACAGGTCGGGCCGCAGCACGTCCGGGATGTCCTGAGCGAACGCCATGCCACCGGCCAGGCCGACCACCCCGGCGACGGACAGCAGCCGGCGGCCCCAGCGCGCGGCGGCCGCGAGTGAGACTTCCAGGAAGCCGAACGCGCCTGCCGCCGCCAGCAGCGTCGTCAGGGTCGGCTGCAGCCGGAAGGACAACAGGGTGGTGACGGCCAGCGTGGTCAGCATCGACAGCAGCGACCACAGGTAGATGCTCAGCACTCCCACGGCCAGCGCCCCCGCACGCACCGAGGAGCGTGCCCGGACGATCAGCCACAGCGTGCCCAGCATGCACAGCGCCCCCAGCAGAGAGAACTGCAGCATCGGGAAGGTCAGCACCGCGCCGTCGGTGGGCAGGTAATGCTGGGCGCTGCCGGTGTCGCTCATCGGGCTGTGCAGTGCGCGCAACAGGAATGGCAACCAGGTGATCAGCGCGATCACCACCGCGATGGCCGCGACGACGGCCAGCCGCCAGAGCGGCGCCAGGCTGCGGCGCGCCACCGCGACCACGACGGCCATCACGGTGACGGTCATCGCCGAAAGACCCAGCAGCAGTGTGTAGAACGTGGCCGTCACGCCCAGGAAGATGCCGACGCCGACAATCGCGGCCCATCCCGCCCTGTGATTTCTGTGCGTCTGGGTGCGTTCAGCTCCTCCAAGCGCACCGAAGTCACCCGAGGCTCGCAGGCCCGACCACGCCAGCACCAGAACTGGCGGCAACAGCACAGTGATCATCGCGCTGTAGGGCTCCGGGGAGGCGTACGCGAGCATGACCGCTGCCGTCGCGACCGTCACCACCAGCGCCGCGGCGAATCGGATCATCGATGACCACAGCACGAATGCGAGCACCACCGCGATCGCGATCGACGTGATCGCCCACGGCTTGAACATCTCCCAGCCGGCCATCCCGGTCGCCGCGGCCGCACGGCCACCGATCCAGAACCACCCGGGCGGATAGAACGGCGGCAGGCCGATGTAAGTCATGTCGTGCAGTGCCGCGCTGTCGGTCAACCGAGTGAGGTACTCGTTGCGGAACTGCTGATCCACCGAGATGCCGAACAAGTAGAGCCTGGTGGCGCCCAGCGGCATGCCGAGAGTGGTCAGGACGAATGCCGCCAGGAAGACCACGGCCGCCAGCCATGCCAGCGTGCGACGCCCCGCGCGGTGCAGCCAGCCCGCGCCAACCAGTGCCAGCAGGCACACGAACTGCCCCACGGTGGTCAGGGCGTGCAGCTGGTTGCTCGACGGGAAAGCCGGCCAGTTCACTCGGCCGATGGCTATCAGCGACACCGCGCTCACCACTACGGTGATCGCGACCGCCAGCACCATCCGGCCGCCTACCCGCAGCGGTAGGGCCAGGGCGTCACGCATCTCAGATGGGCAGCTTGCGGAAGATCGGCCGCGGAATGTGGCGCAGCACCATCATCACGTAGCGGAAAGCGCCGGGCGCCCAGACCAGATCCTTGCCCGCGGCCGAAGCGGTGACGGCCAGCTCTGCGACGTCCTCCTTGTCGACGGTCAGCGGTGCTTCCTTGACATGCGCACTCATCCGGGTGCGGACCTGGCCGGGGCGGATCACCAGAACCCGAACATTGTGTTCGCGCAACGCTTCTCCCAGACCAAGGTAGAAGCCGTCGAGACCGGCCTTGGTGGATCCGTAGACGAAGTTGGAGCGACGCACCCGTTCACCGGCCGCCGAGCTCATCGCGATGATCTGGCCGTGACCCTGCGCGCGCATCTTCTCGGCGAGCAGCACCCCGACCGAAACCGCTGCGGTGTAGTTGATCTCGGCGATCTGCACCGCCTTGCGCTGGTTCTGCCACAACTCCTCGGCATCGCCGAGCAGACCGAACGCGACGATCGCGACGTCCACGTCCCTGGCTTTGCCACCGCTGTTGAACGCCGCGTCGATGACCGCCGGATGGGATTCGGTGTCGAGCGCATCAAAGTCGATGACCTCCACCGACGACGCTCCCGCCGCGCACATCTGGGCCGCCGCGTCGTCGCGCAGCGGATCACCGGGCATCGCCGCCAGCACGATGTGTGCCGCGGCGTTCTGCAGGTACCGCTTGCAGATCGCCAGCCCGATTTCCGAGGTTCCCCCCAGCAGCAGGATGGTCTGTGGGTTACCTACCGCATCAAATACCATGTGCGTCAATCATTTAGAAGAGCTCCAAGCGTCGTGCCATGTCGGACATGAAGACCCCGTCCGGGTCCACCTTGCGGCGCACCGCGATCCATTCGTCGATACGCGGGTACATCGCATGGAAGGTCTCGGCCGTCGTTCGTGAATCCTTGGCGGTGTACAGCCGGCCGCCGAATTCCAGTACGCGACGGTCCAATTCGGTGACGAACTCGTTGAGACCGGCTTTGATCGGGAAGTCGACACAAACGTTCCACCCCGGAATGGGGAAGCTCAGCGGCGCGTGGTTGCCCGAGCCGAAGAGCTTGAACACGTTGAGGAACGAGTAGTGCCCGGATCGCTGGATGTCGTGGATGATGCCCTTGAATTCCTCGACCGCCTCGGTGGGCACCACGAACTGGTACTGCAGGAAACCCGCTGGGCCGTAAGCCCGATTCCACTCGCCGAACATGTCCAACGGGTGATAGAACTGCGTCAGATTCTGGACCTTCTTCCGGTAGGTCCCCGACTTGAGGTACCACAGCTCGCCGATCGGCATGAAGGTGAATTTGTTGGCCAGCCCGTTGGGGAAGATGTCCGGCAACGTAAGCAGTTGCGGCGCATCGAATTTGAGCGGGTCCCTCTGAAGTTTCGGTGGCAGCTGATCGAGTTTGGCCAGTGAGCCCCGCGAAATGGCCGCCCGTCCCAGCTTCGGCGGCTTGCTGATGGCGTCGAACCACGCGCTGGAATACGTGTAGTTGGCCTCGCTGCCGTCGCTGTGGAAAGCGATGGTCTCGTCAAGGCTGTTTGTGACATCACCGTCGGCGATGAAGTACGCCGTCTCGGTCGGCGTCATCTCGATGGTGGCCCGCATGATGATGCCGGTCAGGCCGTTTCCGCCGACCGTTGCCCAGAACAAATCCGCATCCTGGCCATCGGGGGTGAGGTGGCGGATCTGCCCGTCGGCGGTCAGCAGGTCCATCGAACGCACGTGGTTGCCGAAGCTCCCTGCACTGTGATGGTTCTTACCGTGGATGTCGCAGGCGATCGCGCCGCCGATGGTGACCTGCCGGGTGCCCGGCAGCACCGGCACCCACAGTCCGTATGGCAGTGCGGCCTTCATCAGCTGGTCCAGCGAGACCCCGGCGTCGACGTCGACCAGGGTCGAATCCGGGCCGCAAGAATGAATCCGGTTCAGCGCCGCCATCTCGATGACCAGGCCGCCGCCGTTCTGCGCGTTGTCACCGTAGGAGCGGCCCAGCCCGCGCGCCAGGACACCGCGCGGATTGCCCTGCTCGACGGCTTTGACGATCTCCTCGGGGTCCGATGTGGTGAGCACCTGCGCGACCGTTGGCGCGGTGCGGCCCCACCCCATCAGCCGCTGCTGGGTTATAGACATTGCATTGAGGGTACCGTCCGCCGCGGACCCGACTATGTCATCGAAGCCGGAAGATGACCGCGCGCTGCACGATGAAGTTGATGACCGTGGCGGTGCCCTGGGCGATCACGAATGCCACCGGGACCTGCCATGGTTCGCCTGCGAACTTCAGGTAAAAGAGCTGGTTAATTCCGACCTGCAACGCGAATGTGAGCGCGTACAAGGCCATCACTGCGAAGAAGCGCAGCTTGCTGGGCTCGGCCCGGAACGTCCAGCGCCGATTGATCAGATAGGCCGTCGTGGTGCCAGCAATGAAACTCAGCGTCTTGGCCACGAGCACGGCGTGATGTTCGTCGACACCTTTGGACAAGAAGACCAGGCGCAGCAGCACATAGAGCCCGAAGTCGACGCATGCGGAGAGCCCCCCGGTGACCAGGAACCGTAATACCTGCGTCTTCAAATCCATCGGTGCCAACTCAGTCATCGTCGGAAAGCTTATCCGTGCCTCTGACTGCAACAATGGACGCGTGGACGATCTGCTGGGCATGTGGCGCTCGCTGATGTCACGGCACAGCCGTTCACCCGATATCGAACGGGTGGGCCGGGCGCTGCTCGCGCTCTGGGCGCAACCGCACCGGCGCTACCACGACATGGCCCACCTGCGCGGCATCCTCGGCTACGTCGAGCAACTGGCTGAGCAGGCCACCAACGCCGATGCCGTGCGGTTGGCGGCCTGGTATCACGACGCCGTGTTCGCGGCACGGCCCGATGACGAAGAGCTCTCGGCGCAACTCGCCGAAGCCGACCTGACCGCGCTGGGCGTGGCTTCCGGGCTCATCGCCGAGGTCACGCGGCTGGTGCGGATGACCGCCGCGCACGATCCGGCGCCCGGCGACCTCGACGCGGAAGTGCTCTCCGACGCCGACTTGGCGGCGCTGGCCATCTCGCCTGAGGCATACCAACGAAATTCGGCGGCGATCCGCACAGAGTTCGCCCACATCGCCGACGACGTCTTCCGTACCGGCCGGGCCTTCATCATCGAGAAGCTGCTGGCCGCTCCGACGTTGTACCGGACCGCGGCGGCGCGGCTGCGCTGGGAGGTTTCGGCCCGCGCGAATCTGCTCAACGAGTTGGTGGACCTGCGCCGGCCTAACGCCGGTGCGCGCACAGATCCCCCGGGTGAGTCCGGGGGCTGAGTGACCGCGCCGGCGTCAGCGCACCCAGCGGCGGACCGCGTCGGGATCAGGCGCGATGTCGACCGGTGGCTCTACCGGCTGCGCGCCGAACAACTCCCGGGCCCTGGCCAGCAGTGCCCGCACTTCGTCGAGCTGCTGCTGCAGTAGCGATTCGGCCATACGGTTGAAAGTACCGGCGTCCCCTCGGGGCCACAATTCACTCTCGAAGTTCGTGTGCGGCAAGTCTTTCGACGGCCACCTCAAAGTCGGCGATCCCCGGTACCGAGTCCGACGGCGTATGGCCGGCCGCCAGGATCTCCTCGCGTACCTGCATCAGCGCTCGCAGATGAGAAACCTCTGCGGTCAACAGGATCGCGACAGCCAAGTTCTCGGCGGTGGCGTCCAGCGCGGCCTCGGTGAGGGCGACGCTGTGCAGATACCCGCCCCGGCAGCTGCGGAACAACACCTGTCCGCTGGGGTGGGCGGCATCGAACTCCGGATGGGGTTCGGTCATGGACCCTCTTCGCCGAGCGCGTGAAATGCGGCGGCACGGTCCTGTTCGTGGGCCTCCCAGTCCGTGGCCGCGTCGTGCAGACGCTGTGCCATCCCGGCGTGCTCGTCGGCGTGCCCCAGGTAGCAGACCCGGCGCTGGTCGAGCAGGTCGCGGCCGGCTTCGCGGAGTTCTCCGAAGATCGGGCCCAGGGAGTCCAGGCTGGCCTGGATGGCGTCGTGACTGTCGGGCATGCCGCGCAGGTAGTCGGCGACCTCGGTGTGCCGAGTCGCCGCGTCGCGCAGGTTCGCCGGGTCCACCCGGATGCTGTCGGCCATGATGACTCCCTATCTTGCCGTGTCCGGCAGGTTTGCCGGTCGAGTTGGTGATGACGTCGTCGACGGACTCGACGCGGCTGTGCCGGTCGGCGCCGCATCCGGTGCGCTCGTGCTGGGTGCCGGCGGGTGCAGCCAGCCCAGAAAGCTCGGGCCGCTTACGGCTGCGACGGGCTGGATTCGGCCGCCGAACCAGGCGCGCTCGGCATCGAGCGCCAACGCCTGACGGTCGGTGAACATGCCGACGTCGCCGGCGCCGACGCGCCCCGGTTGCACCGGATGCGGGACAACGTTGCCCGGTGGCGGGACGGTGATGCCCTGCGCGCCGAACGCCTCGGGGATGGGGGTGCCGGACAGTGTCGCGCGGATGGCGTCCGCGATGGCGACACTGCGGGTGGTCGCGGTGCTGCCGTCGGGCAGCAGCACTGTGGTCGCCGCGTCGGGGGCGACATCGGTGGGCTCAAGGCCGTCGGTGCCCTCACCGCCGTCGGTGGGCTCGATGCCGTCGGTACCCTCACCGCCGCCGGTCGGCTCGATCGATGCCGGTTCATCAGTCAAGCCCGCGGTGTCGGCGGGTTCGGTGTCGAGCAGCGGCTCCGGCGCTGAATCCCCGGCGCCGCCCCACCGGCGTTGTTGCCCCGGTATTGCGCTCTCGGACAACAGCTCCGGGCGCGGCAATGCGGCCGGCCCCGACGAGGAGGACGGCGCGCTCCAGCCGGACAGCGGCAACGCCGCCACACTCTTGGTGTCGCGCGGGGTCGCCGGCGCGGGAGTATGCCCGACAACTGTTGCGGCGCGGTCCGATTCGGGTAGTCGGTAATCGCCGTTGGGCTCGGCTCCATAGCTGTCCGGCAGGTCCGCTCCGTATACCGGTAGTCCGCTGTCCGACGATGCGGGCCCGTCCGGGCCGGCCTCGGCGCTCGACCGCCCGGTCGCTTCGCCCTGGACCACCCCTATGCGATCAGCGCTGCGGTACAACTCGATCCAGGCGCTCAACAGGGCGGCCCGGGAGCCGCTGTCCAGGTTGGCCGCGTCGACAACGGCGCCGATCTGGCGCAGCTTGTCGATCAGGTAGCGCTGAAAGTCACGCGCTCCGGCCGGGGTGTCCAGGTCGGTGCGCGCCTGCACCGCATTGCGGATTTCATCCTGCAGCAGCCGAAGCCGCTCGCTGCCGCGTTCACTTTGACTGTGCGCGTTCAAGATTGCGCCGACGACATGCAGGTCGAGATCAGCCGTGACCGAATTCTGTCGGGCCAGCGCATCTTCGGCGGCCTTCATCGCGTCCGCGCCCACGCCGACCTGCCCCGGCGGCGGGCCAGTGGATGACGGCGCCGGCGTGACCCGTACCCCGGTGCGCGGGTCGAATAGATCCGGGTGGTTGGCCTTGATAGTGGCGAGCAGGTTGCCGGCCGCGGCCGAGTCGAGGATGGTGATCGGCAGGACGGTCAGATCAGCCGGCGTCAATCCCTGGCGCCAGGCATCCGGGTCCTTGGTACACGCGGTGACGTGATCGATGACCGCACGCAACTCCTCAAGGGTGGACATCGGTCAGCACCGTCCGGTGCCGGATGTGCGCCCTACCCGGAGGCGGGCGGGTTCGCGGAGCGATAAGCGTCGGCGAGTTCGCGTACCGCAGTTGCTTTCGCCTGGGCGCGGTCGCGGGCTTCGGTCACCACAGCGATGATTTCGCGCTGTTTGGCGATGAGAAACCGTTGCAGTTCGTGGGCCGCGGCGGGACCATCCTCCGTCAGGTGCCCGGCAACCGCGGTCTCGATCTCGCCTTCGATCCGGTCCAGTGCCGCCAGCGCCTCGACCGTGGTGGTGTGCGCCGTGGTCACCGCGTCGGCCAGCAACCGATCGGCGTCCACCAGTTCGGCATGCCGGTCGGCCAGCGCCTGCCCGCCCCTCTGCAGCGCCGCAATCGATTGACCCGACTGCTCCACCATGAGCCGAAGGTACCCGGGGCGAGTTGCGCGAACAATTCACCGGCGCGGGTGTCAGCATGGCCGTCGGATCGCGATATTGGCGCCCAGATGGCTGATGCGCACATTGGCCCCGGAATACGGGGCCTCGACCACCAGCCCGTCACCGATCGCCATCTGCACGTGGCCGGCGTGCGGGAACACCAGATCGCCCGGCTGCACCTGCGACCGCGGAACCGCAATGCCCTGGTGGATCTGGTCGTAGGTGGTGCGCTGCAGATCAACCCCCGCCTGGTGATAGGCCCACTGCACCAATCCCGAACAGTCGAACCGGTCCGGCCCCGTCGCGCCCCAAACGTACGGGCGCCCCAGTCGCGAGAGCGCCGCGCGCACCGCCGTCGCGGCCCGGCCTGAAGCGGGAGGCAGACCACGTGCGCGCCGGCGTGCTGCGGCGTACCGCAACAAGCGGAGCTGTGCGGCTCGCCGCGCGGCCGACCGGTGCGTGCCGGACACCACCCGATGCGACGCCCGCAACCGCCCAGCCTGGCGCCGCGCGGCTTCTCGCCGGGCAAGCGGACTCAACCCCGGGGATGCCGCATCCGCGTGGGCTTCCTGCTGTATTCGTCCCGTCGCGTCCCGGGCGGAGCGGTGCTCGCGCTGTG
>DASUGW010000156.1:0-8944 GCA_036273805.1 Mycobacterium sp. | reverse complement strand
GGGTACGCACCGTAGGCACATTCGAGGGCCGAGGCCAGCCAGTGCACGGCCTCGGCAGGCCCATATTCCAGGAACGGCCCGAATTCGCCCCAGCCCGAGGGGCCGTCGATGAGGGCCACTTCACGAACAGTGATGCCGCGGAAGCGGACCCGCATCGGCAAGGCGACGACATGGACCCGGCTCAGCACGTCGTCGAGCGCTGGGATCGGCACAGCGTCGATCCTATGTGCCACGAAGACTTCTGCGGTCAGCTAGGACGACAACGCTCCTCGCAGGAGGAACTGCCCCCGGTCGCGGGTGATGATCGAGACACCCTGGGTATGGCAGGTCACTACAAGGATTTTCACGCTGGTCGGACTCCTCTCAAAACGGTGGCTCGTCGGTGACGTGGGGTGACGGCGGCGGCGGTGGTCGCCAGTCGGCGGTGATCTCCTCGGACTCGAACGGATCATTGACCCAGGTGCACCACGGGCTGGTGCTGGGCCCCTGCTTGAGCAGGTGCAGCATCTTGCGCATCTGATTGCGCCATTTGCGGTCCGAGATTTCCTGTCGGCGTGCACGATTGATCCGCAGCTGCTCGGCGTTGTGTGGTCGTTGTTCGCGCAGCCGGTCGCGGGCGAGCGCACGGCGACGGGCCCGGTCCCGGGTGCGGTTTCGCCGACGCGGCGGTGGCGAGGCGGGCATCGGCGACAGCTGTGGAAACAGTTCCCCACCATCGGGAGTGGTGCGATAGCGACGCCCAGTGGGTGAGATCCACACGATGACGCCGTCGGCAGACTGTTCATCCCGCCAGCCGCCGGAACCGCCGTGGAACGTCTTCAAGCGGTGATGTTCTCGGCAATAGCACCCCAGATTCGTTGGTACCGTAAGCCCACCCGCCTCTGGTCGGCGGCGGTCGAAAGGCCGGGTGTGGTCGATGTCAGCACGCCATGCCGGACGGTCACAGCCGGGAAAACGGCAGGTCAGATCGCGGCAGCGGATCCACTGCGCCAACGATGCCGAAGGCTGATAGCGCAGGGCCGCAACCGAATTCACCCGCGGTCGGGCGAGCAGACGAAGCGTTGCGCCGTCGGCGAGTTCACGCAGCTCTTCGGCGTCGATCATTCCGTAGCCCTCGAGATATCCGGGGGCGTCGCTGCGCCCGCTCAGCGTCGACTCATCGGCAATGACATTGATGACGATGCGGACGCCGCCGGAAGGCGGGGTTCCGGAATCCCGGCGTGGGCAGTCCGGCCGGCCGCAGTCACAGGTCAGGGCGACGCCCCGGCTCAGCGCGACGACGGCATCGGCACGCCGCTGTGCGACGGTGCGGGAGTCGTTGGCACACACTGAGGTGGCCAGCTGGGAGAGCCGCTTGTCGAATATCGCCGACGCCGACGCCGTCAGGCAACCGCGGACGTCGGCCATCCCGTTGGGTGTGGCTGTGACGCTGATGTGCCGCTCGGTGTCGGCGGTGACGCGGCGCTCTTTGGCGGCATCGGGATCCAGTGCCCGTATCGCGGCGTCGACCGCGTTCCGGATACGGCTACGCGACCAGCACTGCCAGGTGGTGATCCGCTCGGCCAGCCGCCGGTCGAGTTCTTCGATCAGGTGATCTGCCACCAGGTTGCTCCGGGTGACGATCGATCGCACGGTGGGCCAGTCGACCTGACCGTCCCGCAGCAGCGTCGCGATGACGGGCAGCCGGTTGTCCAGAGCCTCGGCGAGCGACACCATCTCGCGAGCGGCCATCGGCGGCAGGTTCAGTGCGGCACCGACTTCTGCGGTGGTGCGGGCGAATCCGCTGATCAACGCATAACCCGGATCGGGATCGGATTGCTCAACCTCGTCGATGCGGTGGCACAGCAGTTGCGCCACCGCCGCCAGCCGGCGACCGATGACCATCGACTCGAACTGGTGACAGGTCTCGATCTGAGCGAGCAGACCATCTGGCGATCCATCTTCGAACATGTGTTCGATGATGCCAGAGGGTGCGGCAGCAGCGGGCGATTCGATCAAGCCTGTGGACTGATTAGCGACTGTGGATAAGTGCGACGTTCACAGCCGCTCAGCCAGCAGCTGAGCCAAATGGATGCCGCGGCGATCGGTGAGGTCGGCCAATTGGGTGCGGCAGGAGTAGCCGTCGGCAAGGATCAGGGTGTCAGCATCGGCCGCGGTGACCGCGGGGCGCAGTTCCTGATCTGCGACCGCCACCGACACCTCGTAATGCCCCTTCTCGACACCGAAGTTGCCCGCCAGCCCGCAGCAACCGCCCAGCTGCTGCACCTCGGCGCCCGTTGACTTCAGCAGCCGCTCGTCGGCCGTCCAGCCCATTACCGCGTGATGGTGACAATGCGGTTGGGCCACAACGGATTTACCCGGTAGCGCGGGAGGCTCCCAACCACGGGATGTGAGCAGCTCGGCGAGCGTATGAGTGCGGGCGGCGACCGGATCGGCGGCGGCACCGACGAGTTCGGCTGCATCCGAACGCAATACGGCGGTGCAGGAGGGTTCCAGACCCACGATGGGAATCTCGCTGCGGGCCAGGACGTCGATGGTGCGGCCCAGGATCTTCTTGGCGGAATCGAGCTGCCCGGTAGAGATCCACGTCAACGCGCAGCACTGCTGGCGGGCTGTCAGTTGTGGCGCGTATCCGGCGGCCTCGAGCACGTGCACCGCGGCCTGCCCGACCTCGGGGGTGAAATAGTTGGTGAAGGTGTCGACGAACAGCAGCACCGGATCGCCGGTAGGCCGCGCCCGCTGGGCGAACCAGTGGCGAAACGTCTGACCGGCGAACGCGGGAAGGGTGCGTCGCGGATCCACACCGGCCATCGACATGCCGAGCTGCGCCACCCCCGGTATCCGCGTCGCGCCGTTGACCACCCGCGGCATCCGGCCGGCCAGCCTGGCCCAGCGCGGCAACCAGCCCAGCGAGTAGTGCGATGGCGGGCGCAGCCTGCCGCGGTAACTCTGGTGCAGCACTTCGGATTTGAACGACGCCATGTCCACCCCGGTCGGGCAGTCCGACAGGCAGCCCTTGCAGGACAGACACAGATCCAGCGCCTCATGCACTTCCGGTGAACGCCACCCGCCGTCGACCAGCGTTCCGTTGATCATCTCCTGCAGCACCCGGGACCGCCCACGGGTGGAGTCCTTCTCCTCGCGGGTGGCCAGATACGACGGGCACATCACACCGCCGGTGCCGGTGTTGTCCGCCCGACACTTGCCTACACCGGTACAGCGGTGCACCGCCTGGGTGAAGTTGCCGCCGTCGTGGCGGTAGGCAAGCGCAAGATCGCGGTACATCGCCGGGGCCGCCGGTTCACGCAGATCGACGTCCAGTGGGCGAGGGTCCACCAGCACTCCGGGGTTGAGCACGTTGTCGGGGTCGAAGACCTGTTTGACCGCCGCGAACAGGTCGATCGCGGCCGGCGAGTACATCAGCGGCAGCAATTCGCCGCGGGCCCGGCCGTCACCGTGCTCACCCGAGAGCGACCCGCCGTACCCGGCGACCAGGCGCCCCGCGGAAAGCAGGAATTGCCGGAAAATCCCGATGCCACCGGGCTTTTGCAGCGGAAAATCGATGCGGATGTGCAGGCAACCATCGCCGAAATGCCCGTACGGCAAGCCGGTCAGGCCGTACTCGGTCATCAGGGCGTCGAAGTCCCGCAGGTAGGCGCCGAGCATCTGCGGCGGTACCGCCGCGTCCTCCCAGCCCGCGTGTGCGGGCAGCCCGGCGGGGCTGCGGCTCGACAATCCGGCACCGTCGGCGCGGATGCGCCACAGCCGGGCGGCCTCGCCGGTGTCGGTGACGACCCGGGCGTCGATGGCCCCGGCATCGGCGCACACCGCGGTGGCGCGGGCGATGGTGTCGTCGCGGTCGGCCCCGACGATCTCGACGAATAGCCATGCCGCACCTCGGGGTAGCGGTGGAACCGACTGCGGCCCAAGGCGTTCCCGCAACACGTCGACGATGCGGGAGTCGATGCCCTCACATGCGACGGGCCGGTGTGCGAGTACACCGACCGTGGCGTCGCCGGCGGCGGCGATATCCGGGTAGCCGAGCACCACCAGGATGCGTTGGGCCGGTTCGGATACCAGACGCAGCGTGGCCTGTGTGGCGACCGCGAGTGTCCCCTCACTGCCGACCAGCAACCGGGTGACGTCGAAGCCCTTCTCCGGCAACAGGTTATCCAGCGCGTAGCCGGAAGCCTGCCGGCCGAAGCGGCCGAACTCGGTGCGGATCGTGGCCAACCCGGCGTGGGTCAGCCGGCGCAGTTCTTCGAAGGTGGCGTCGACGGGCTGGCCGGCGCCGGTGATCGCCTGCAGCCCGAGCACGTTGTCGCTGGTGCGCCCGTAGCCCAATGCCCTTGTACCGCAGGCATTGTTGCCGATCATCCCGCCGATGGTGCAACGACTCGACGATGATGGGTCGGGCCCGAACCGCAGACCGTACGGCTTGGCGTGCGCCTGCAACGTCTCCTGAACGACACCAGGCTCGACGACGGCCGTGGCAGCATCGGGGTCAATCGAGCACACCCGGTTCATGTGCCGGCTGAAATCCAGCACCAGTCCGGCGCCCACGGCGTTGCCGGCAATCGAGGTGCCCGCACCCCGCGCTGTCAGCGGCACTCCCTCTTCCCGGCACACGGCCAGCGCCGCGACCACTTCATCGGCGTGGCGCGGGCGGGCGACCACCAGGGGCGGCACCCGATACAGCGAGGCATCGCTGGAGTAGGCCGCGCGGGTAGTGCCGTCGGCCAGCACGTCGGTCAGCCCGACCCGGCGTAGCCGTTCTGCCAGCGCCGACGCATCCATTCGTAGCATGCTACAACCTCCTAGCATGCTACGGTAGCGGGGTGGCGGAAGGCCTCCCCGATCTGGCGCCGCTGGCCCCGCACCCCGGCCGGCGGATGGAACAGGCCGTCGCCGCAGTGCGGGCGGCCATCGACGACGGGCGGATGAGGCCCGGCGTGCGCTACTCCGTCTACCAACTCGCTGAAGCCCTGGGTGTCTCACGCACCCCCGTCCGCGAAGCGTTGTTACGGCTGGAAGAAGTCGGTCTGATCAAATTCGAAGCGCGCCAAGGCTTTCGGATACTGCTACCGCAGGCGGCCGACATCGCCGGCATTTTCGCGGTGCGACTGGCGCTGGAACTACCGGCGGTACGCAGGGTGGCCGCATCCGGCGGGATCGCGGCCGAACTGCGAAACCAGCGAGCGCGCATGGCCGAGGCCGCCGCGCGCGGCGACGAGCAGGCCTTCGTGCAACTCGACCAGGGTCTGCACGACATGATCCTGCGCGGCGCCGGCAACGACCGGGCACGCGCGATAGTCAAAAGCCTGCGCGAGACCACCCGGCTGCTCGGCGCCTCGACCGCGGAGAAAACACGAACGCTCGTCGACATCGACGCCGAGCACGCACCGGTGGTCGACGCGATCCTGGCCGGCGATGCCGACGCAGCCGCCGAAGCCATGGAAAAACACCTGGTGAACACGGGTAAATTGCTCGTCGCCCAGGCGCTGGGCGACGAGTGTGACGACGTCGCCGACCATGACGTCGACACCGTCTGGAACGCGGCTGTGTACTAGAACTGGAACACGTTCTAGTGTGGGTGGCGTGTCTGACGACCTGCTGCGCCATCCCGTCCACTCCGGCCACCTGCTCATCGGAGCCCTGAAGCGACACAAGAACCGGCCGGTGCTGCACCTGGGCGACACCACCCTGACCGGCGGCCAGATGGCCGACAAGATCAGTCAGTACATCCAGGCGTTCGAAGGTCTGGGCGCCGGATCCGGTGAGACCTCGGGGCTGCTGTCGCTGAATCGGCCCGAGGTGCTGATGATCACCAGCGCCGGGCAGACCCAGGGTTACCGCCGTCTGGCGCTACATCCGCTGGGCTCGCTCGACGACCATGCCTACGTGCTGGCCGACTCCGGGGCGACGTCGTTGATCATCGATCCCAATCCGGCATTCACCGAGCGCGCGATCGGGCTGCTCGGCAAAGTGGATGCACTCAAGCAGGTCCTGACCATTGGACCTGTTCCCCCGGAACTGGCCGACGCCGCAGCTGCCGGCGGCGCGACCGCCCTTGATCTGACGGCCGAGGCCGACAAGTACACACCCAAACCGCTGACCGCGGCGCACCTGGCGCCCAGCCACGTCAACGGCCTGTCCTACACCGGCGGCACCACCGGCAAGCCCAAGGGCGTCATGATGACGACCCAGGCCACCTCGACGATGACCACCATCCAGCTCGCCGAGTGGGAGTGGCCGGAGAATCCACGCTTTCTGATGCTGACCCCGCTTTCGCACGCCGGGGCCGCGTATTTCCTGCCCACCCTGATCAAGGGCGGCGAGATGCACGTGATGGCGAAATTCGATCCCGGCGCCGCGCTGGAGTACATCGAGAAGAACAAGATCACCGCCACGTTCGTGGTACCCGCGATGCTGTATGCGCTGATGGACCACCCGGATTCGCGCACTCGTGACCTGTCGTCACTGGAGACGGTGTACTACGGCGCCTCGGCGATCAACCCGGTGCGGCTGGCCGAGGCCATCTCGCGGTTCGGCAAGATCTTCGCGCAGAACTACGGGCAATCCGAAGCGCCCATGGCGATTTCGTATCTGGGCAAGAACGACCACGACGAGAAGCGGCTGACCTCCTGCGGCCGGCCCACGCTGTTCGCCCGCACCGCACTGCTCGACAAAGAGGGAAATCCCGTGCCGCAGGGCGAAGTCGGTGAGGTGTGCGTGTCGGGCCCGTTGCTCTCCGGTGGCTACTGGAAGCTGCCCGAGCAGACCGCCGACACGTTCAAGGACGGCTGGTTGCGCACCGGCGACATGGCCCGCGAGGACGAGGACGGCTACTGGTTCATCGTCGACCGGGTCAAGGACATGATCGTGACCGGCGGCTTCAACGTGTACCCACGCGAGGTCGAAGACGTTGTCGCCGAGCATCCGTCGGTCGCGCAGGTGTGCGTCGTCGGCGCCCCGGACGACAAGTGGGGCGAAACCGTCACCGCCGTCGTGGTGCTCCGCCCGGACGCCGACACTTCCGAGTCCGGCGTCGCCGCGATGACGGAGCAGATCCAGGCCGCGGTCAAGGACCGCAAGGGTTCGGTACAGGTGCCCAAGCAGGTGGTGGTGGTCGACGCGCTGCCCTTGACGGGCCTGGGCAAGCCGGACAAGAAGGCCGTGCGGGCGCGGTTCTGGGAAGGCGCCGGGCGGGCCGTCGGCTGACGATGCGCGGCTGAGGGACGAGGCCGCGCTGAGGAGGCCGCGCAAAACAGTTCCGTCGGCTGACGATGCGCGGCTGACGTCTCAGGGCTTGCCGGTGCGCTCGCGGTGTTTGCACCCGGGCCAGCAGCATGGCCGGCGCATGCCTTCCTCGAGTTCCTCTTGAGTCCGGCGGATACGACGTAGCCGGGTCTTCTCCTGCTTGGCGTCCTCCACCCAGCAGATGAACTCGTTGCGCGCCAACGGCGTGATGTCCTGCCAGGCTGCCAGCGCGGTGGCGTTCGCGGCGAGCGCCTCCCCCAGGTCGGCCGGAAGTTCGTGCACCACGCCGCCGGGCACCTGGTTTCTCGTCACGGCCGCAGACTACCGATGCATCACCTCGCGTCGCCGTTTTCCCAGCGGTGCGCGCAACCGTGGCAGGATCGAGGGCGTGCGAGCCGTGCTGTTCGACTTCTCCGGGACATTGTTCCGCCTGGAGGAGGACGACAGCTGGTTCGAAGGCCTGGTGGTCGACGACCGGCAGGTCGACGGCCATGTGCAGGCCGAACTCATGCGCCGGCTCACCGCCCCGACCGGGCGTTCTGTCGACATGGGTCCAGACGAATACCACGCCTGGGTCAATCGCGACCTTGCCCCGCACCTTCATCGCGAGGCGTACCTGCACGTACTGCGGGAATCGGGGATGACCGATCACCACGCCGAGTCGCTGTACCAGCGGGTGATCGATCCGGCCTCCTGGACGCCCTACCCGGATACCGCCGAGGTGCTGCAGCGGCTCCGCGATGCCGGGATTCGCACCGCCGTGGTGTCCAATATCGCCTTCGATGTGCGGCCAACGTTTACCGCCATCGGCGCCGACCGCAATGTCGACGAGTTCACCCTCTCGTTCGAAGTCGGTGCCATCAAACCGGATCCGAAGATCTTTGCCACCGCACTGGATCGTTTGGGGATCGATGCCGCAGACGCGGTGATGGTCGGCGACAGTGAGGAAGCCGATGGCGGCGCCGCCGCCTTGGGTTGCGGATTCGTGCTCGTCGATCCACTGCCCACCCACGAGCGGCCCGACGGCTTGCTGCGCGGCCTGCGCGAGTTCGGCATTGCGCTCTAGCCAAGCGCTGCAACACAATTCGCTGACCTTGGCGCACTGGGTAGCCTAGGGAAATGCCCGAACGCATCAAGCCGCCCCCCTGGCTGAAACCGGTGAACAAGATCCTCCTGACGATGCTGCGGTTGGGGTTCCCGACCCCCGGCAGCGAGGCTCCCGTCGTCCTCACGGTGACGGGCCGAAAATCGGGCCGGCCTCGCTTGACACCCGTCACGCCGATGCACATCGACGGGCAGCGCTATGTCGTCGGCGGTTTCCCCGGCGCCGACTGGGTGCGAAACGCCCGCGCCGCCGGTGTCGTCACCCTGACCAAGGGCCGGCGCAGAGAAGCAGTGCGGATGGTGGAGCTGTCGGCCGAGGATGCGCGCCCGCTGTTGCGGGTGTTCCCGATGCCGCGGCCGACCGGCGTCAGCTTCATGAAGAACTCCGGGCTGGTGACCGAAGGCAGGCCCGACGAGTTCGAGGCACTGGCCGGCCGGTGCGCGGTTTTCCGATTCGATCCACTGGATGATGGAGTTCAAAACCCTTGACTGACAACCCGTTTGACCCGTCGCAGTGGCGAACCATCGACGGCTTCGAGGACCTGACCGACATCACCTATCACCGCCACGTCTCCGACGG
>DASUGW010000155.1:0-3473 GCA_036273805.1 Mycobacterium sp. | reverse complement strand
CACTACGGTGCCATCGGCCAGTGTGCGCGACACCCGCCGGTTGTCGCCCTCGCTCGCAATAAGCCGCCCCTGCGGGTCGAGCCCGAGTCCGTTGCTTCTGCCCGTCGGATTCCGGAAGACGGTGATGGTGGCGGGGGGCTGGAGCTCGTTGATGGTGTCGGCGGGCACGTCGGAGAAAAGCAGCACGCCTCTGGAGGCGATCCAGGCCGGACCTTCAGTGAACGTGAACCCGCCGCGGACCTTCTCCACGGCACCCCGTCCCGTCAAGGGGTCGATTCCGGTTGTGGGCGTAGAATGCGCCGACGGATCTTTCGCGGGCCCCGAGGAGCCGCCGCAGGCCGCGCAGAAAGAGGTCGTCGCAAGAGCTAAGGCCGCCAGGACGACGCGTTTCGGGATCCGCATGGCCGCGCAACCATACCCGTAGGCGGGATTATGCCGGCAACGTGGTTGCCGTCCGGATGCAAAATCATCCGCTGGTGATGGCTTGGGGAAAGGTGAACAGCCGGTCGGGGTCATAGCGCTGCGCAACCTGCCGCAACCGGGTCAGGTTGTCGGCATAGTAGGCCTGCGCCCAGTTCGGCATGCCGGCATCGAGGTAGTTGACGTACGCGCCGCCGCCGACGAGGCCGGTCAGCTGGTCTCGCATCTGCGCCATCGACGACGCCGCGGCTGTCCGCTCGGCGAGGGATGTTCCGAGGTAGATCTGCATAGTCGCCAGTGCACCTCGGTGCGGAAACGCCGTGTCGGCCGGTCGAACCCGGCCGACCGCGCCGCGAAGTCCGTCGACCATCGCGATCACCCGCCGGCCATCGAACACCGAGACGATCCGGCCAGGATCGGCCATCGGCTCGGTCACAATCCGCGACGTGGCAACGAACGCTTCGCGGTTCCACTGCGGGCCGCTGGCCTGGTCATGGCACTCTGCGGCCGATTTGTCCGAGCAGCCGGCGAAGTAGCGCATCGCGTTGAGACAGTCGTGTTCGGCGACGATGCGTAAGGTCGGCTGGAGGTTGCCGATACGGTGCGTCAGGTCAGTGAGCAGTGGGTTCAGCCCGATTGCCGGTCCGACGTAGCAGCCGATGACTGTGCCGCTCGGCGGGCTACCACCGATGATGTTGCATTTCGACCACAGCTCGTCGGGCATGTTGATGATCCACTGCTGCCAGCCGCCGAGGACGTCGGGCACCGAGCCTGCCGGGAAATCGAGCTGAAATACGGTCAGCTGTGGCGCCGGCACCGTGTCGAAGTTGAACGACGTGACGATGCCGAAGTTGCCGCCACCACCGCCACGCAATGCCCAAAACAGATCCGGCTGCGCCGATGCCGAAACCGTGCGTGCTATGCCATCCGCCGTGATTACCGTCGCGGACAGCAGCCGATCGCAAGTCAGCCCGTACTTTCGGGACAGCACGCCGATCCCGCCGCCGAGCGTGAGGCCAGCGATCCCAACCGACGGGCAGGAACCCGCGGGCAAGCACCGCCCGGCACCGGCGAGCGCGGTGTAGACGTCGATCAACCTGGCGCCGCCCCCGATCACCGCCGTGCCGTTGGCGTTGACTTCCACGCTGGACATGCCGGACAGGTCCACGATCAGCGCACCGTCCGGGGTCGAGTAGCCCGGGTAGCTGTGCCCACCACTGCGCGCCGCGATCGGCGCCCGTGCCGCAGCGGCAGCCGACACGCAGGCCTGCACGTCCTCGATGCGCCGGCATTGCGCGATAGCGGCCGGCCTCCGGTTGTCGAACAGCGGGTTGAACGAGCGGCGGGCCAGGTGGTAACCAGGCTGGTCCGGGGTGATCAGCGGGCCGGACAGTTTCCTGGCCAGCGCCGGAAAGTCGACCGGCGGGTCAGAGCTTCCCCGTTGCGGCGGCGACGTGGTCTGCGGGCCACCGCAGCCGCCTATGGTGGCCACTGCCGCGCCGAGGCCGGCGGCATGCAGAAATGCGCGCCGGTTGATTGGCACCGTGCAGACACCTCCATACCTGGACCTTCCGGCACAACGATTTGATCGACTCAGCCGTTGCGGTGAGGCCCGCGAAGCCGTCGTCGTCAGCGGGCATTGTGAAAGATGATGCCCAGCACGTGGCGGTCACCGGTGTGCACCGCGCTGACGCCATGGCGCATCTGCACCCGGTGATAGCCTCGGGTGCCCTGTTTGGGTCGGTGCCGGACAGGAAAGATCACCGCCTGGCCCTGGCCGGGGCGGGCCACCATCGGCCGGGACTGCTGGCGTGGCCGCTGCTCGACGAACACGCTCTCCCCGCCGGTGAAGTCCTCATCGGGCTTGCTGAGCATGACCAGGAACTGCAGCGGGAACGTCAGATCGCCGTAGATGTCCTGATGCAGGCAGTTGTATCCACCGGGGCCGTAGCGCAGCACCAGCGGCGTGGGTTTGTGCTGGCCTTGCGTGGCGCACTCGTCGAGCAGACCGTCGAGGGTGTCGGGGAACCGGCGCTCCCCCAGCCGCTGCGCCCACCGGTTCGCGATAGCGGCCAACGGCGGGTAGAGGCTTTCGCGCAGGGTCTGCACCAGCGGTGGCAGCGGATCAACGAAGTAGCGGTAGCTGCCCTCGCCGAAGGCATGGCGCGCCATCACAACGGTGGCGCGAAACCGGGCATCGTCGTCGAACATGCCGGCCAGCTCGGCACACCGCTCGGGTGACAGCAGCGGAGGCGTCATGGCGAAGCCGGAGCCGTCGAGCTGGCCTTCCAACACCGACCAGTCGAGATCAGCCAGCGCGGGCAGGTCGGACTCAGCCGGTCGGATGCTCATCCCGGTCCCCTCGTCGCCGATCAGGTGCACCCCCACCATGCCTGAGAACCTGGGCGTCGTGAGCAACTACGAACTGGTCGAAGCGCGGGTCGACCCTTCGAACGTCGAGCGCCGCCTGGGACGGCGACGCGGGCGCTTACTGGGTTGCGCGTGCCGATCGCTTCGACAAGGGAGTCGCTGGTTACCGCGAGCAGTTCCTCGCTGCGGCGGCGATCGACGCAACCGCGATGGTGCGCGACCTCGAGGCCGACTTCAGAAACCGAGCGCTCGGCGACTGCGGGCCAGCATGGGCACCACCCGACTGAACGAGGCGTGCACTCCGACTCGGCGGCCTGGCCGGATCTGCCCCGGCGGACGCGAGGATCCGGCGACGGTCCTCGCCTAGTCCGCATCCTGGCAGATCTCCGGTCAGGCCCTCACCGTCAACAGCAGTGCCCGCTAGCTGCCCTCGCGATGGTAGAGCCAGCACTTGAGATGCATCGACACTGTGACTCGGTCTCGCCCCCGCAGATCCGGGTGCTCGGTGGTCAGCCGTCGAACGGCGGCGAGCACCGCCTCTCGTTGTGCGGTCGGCAATACCGCGACCGCGCTGTGGCTCAGCGCGAAGTCGGGTAACGCGGCGACGTCCTGCTCGCGTGACCACGTCAGCCCGCAGACCTGGGCTGCGCCGAACCGGTGCAGCGCCGGCGGACCGACCACGT
>DASUGW010000154.1:0-12971 GCA_036273805.1 Mycobacterium sp. | reverse complement strand
GGGAGGCCGCCGTCCCGCATCGCCAGCCGGGCTTCGCTTTCCATCGCCGACTCGGCCGCCGCTGTGGCCAGCGCGATGAGTTCGCGCGCCTGCACGATGCCCCGTCGGCCGGTCTGCTTCGCGCCGGCAATCAGCAGATCGCGGCGCGAGCAGGTCCCGCTCCGCAACGCTGCGTCGAGCGTGGCGAGAGCACGCGGGCGACGCAACGCGCGTGCCACCTCAACGGCAGTCCAACCGGCTTCGGTAGCAGGCCGGCCGTTCACCATACTGAGCGGTGCACCCGTACGCCGATGAACGATTAGCCCGTCACTGCTTCGCAACTGATGGCCGGCTGGCGTCAGAATGTGTAGATCGTCATTGTTCTCAGTGTCGAATCCGTATGCAGCGGCGGCAGTTTCGAGGCAGATAGCGACGGTCTCGCCGGCGCGCAGATCGAGCCCCGCCAATCTGATTACGTCGTCGGGTTCGGCCCGGGCGTAGATCCCTGTCCACACGTGTGCGAATTCACCTGAGGCGAGACCGGATTCGAATGCGGCGCGGCCAAGGGAGTCGAGGATCTGTCCGGTGGTTGCGACGCCACCCTGCGCGGCGAGTACGGGATCGAGGGCATCTGGCATGCGGGCATGGTGCGCAAAGTGACGAGTACGCGGTAGTCACCCCTGTGGATAACCGGCTGTGGTGTCGACGAGCGTGCGCAGATTACGAGAATTCCCCGTTGTGTCGGCCGGGGACACGCACGCTCGCGGCAAAAGGAAAGAGGGGGGAGGGTTACTCCCAGACGACGGGCGGGCCGTGCGGTGAGCAGACGCCGAGGATCACGTCGTCACCGTCCGCGCCCTCGCCGGGCCAGATGCGGGCGCGCACCACGAACTCGTTACGTCCGCCGGGAGTACGTCGCATCGGTTCAAGACTCAGCCACACGAAAGGCGTTGCCTCGTCGGCGCGTTCGGCCAGCGTCGCCGCGGCGTCGCTGACGGCCCGGCGTTCGTCGTCGTCGAGGTACTGCCAGGTAATCGAATGCCACAGCACCGTCAGTGTGCCGCGCACCAACCGCAGTCCGGCCACAGCGCGCCCCGCCGGCATGCGGTCCAGACCCGCCGGCACGGCGCGGGCCACGCTCAGTGCGCCCTGCAGACGCGCGACCCGCACAGCCATGTCGGGCCAGACGTAGCTCAGCAGTGTCAACCGCCCGGCGTCGGAACCGGCATCCACCGGCGCCAGGTCGAAGCCGTGCCGCTCCACGATGCGCAACGGTACATCGGGCGGCTGCAGCCCTTCCCAGGCATCGTCGATGACAACGGGCGAACGCTCCGGCCCCCACTGGCCGCCGTCGAAGCGATACAGATAGTGGTCGGCGCGCAGGTTCAGCCCGGCGCTGGCACCGATCTCGAAAAGCCTTACTGGATAAGGGAATCGGGCGACCATTCGCAGCAGCGCGCCGGCCAGTGCCGCCGACCGGCCCACCTCGTTGGTCTGCGGTGGTTGCTCCAGCGCGGCGCGTAGCAGGTCTGCCCGGGCCTTGGCGGTCGCCACTACGTCCGCCCAGGTGCCCTCGATGTTCTCGTCCCAGTTGCCGCCCGCCGTCGGGTAGCGGCCCTGCAGCTGCGGGGCGCTGCCGTCGAGCGCGGCGCGGTGCAGCCCGCCCAGCAGACGCAGCGCCAGCGCATTCTCGATCGGGTCGTCCTCATGTCCGGCGAGTAGTTCGGCGAACACCCCGCCGCCCTCGACATCGCCGGCCATGCGGTCCAGCAGGTGGGCGTACATCGGCGATCCCATTGCGGCACAGATGCGGCTCTGACGTCGCAGTACATCGGCCAGCGGGCTCATCGCGGTGGCCTCCCCCCGGTGTCGTCGAATGCCGGCCCGACAACGTCGAAGGCGGCGGCCAGTGCGGTCGACAGCGTGATCGACTCGTCGGCGAGCCAGTGCTCGTACGCCGAGAGCGCAACCCCGAGCATGGTCCAGGCGGTGGTCTGAGGGGCCAGGTCGGACACTTTCGCACCCGAGCGGCGGGCGACGAACCGTGCCACGACGTCGCGCCATCCCGCGTACATGGTCATCGAATAGGCTTGCAGTTCAGCAGTTTCCAAGATGACCCGCATCCGCTGCCGGTGGTGCGCGGACTCCGAGTCATCGAATGTGTTGAAGGCCAGCAAGGCCTGACGCAGTGCGCTGCGCAGCGACACCGCCGGGTCGGTCGCGTCGAGCAGTTGGCCGAGGTACGCGAGGTGGGTGTCAAAATCGCCCCACGGGATGGCGTTCTTCGACGAGTAATACCGGAACAGCGTGCGCCGGGAGATGCCGGCCGCCCGCGCCACGTCGTCGACGCTGACGGTGCCGAACCCGTGCTCACTGAACAGCTCGATGGCGACCTTGGCGATGTCGTCATGCGTCGTCGACCGGCGACGGCCCGCCCGCGGCTCCGATGTTGGCGCAAGCTGCGCTGGCCAGGTCACACACACCTCCGATTGCTTCGTCGCCCCGGCTTCCGTTTCGGCACCCGATGCCATATTGTGTGTCGCACGGACCCGCTGTGTCGAGTCTCACACGACGAAAGGCAAATCAACATGGAACACGATCAGCTCAGCACCGACAGTGGCCTCGTTGAAGAGTCCCTGGTGGAAGAGGTGTCCATCGACGGGATGTGCGGGGTCTACTGACCATGAGTGAGGCGCCTGCCACGGTCGGGGTGGACGGAGCTGGGGCCCTTTCAACGCCCCCAGCGTCCTCGTTCGACCCGGATCGTGGCTGGCGCCTGCACCCGCAGGTGGCCGTGCGGCCGGAGCCGTTCGGTGCGCTGCTGTACCACTTCGGCACCCGCAAACTGTCCTTCCTGAAGAACCGCACGATCCTGTCGATCGTCGAGTCGCTGTCGGAGCACGACAGCGTCCGGTCCGCGTGCCGGGCCGCCGGGATCGCCGACGAGGACCAGCAGCCCTATCTGAAAGCCTTTGCGGTGCTGGCCACTTCCAAAATGCTGGTGCCCAGCTAGGCCCTCCGACTCCCCAGGAGCAATCTGTGACTTCCACCTTGAGCGCGCCGACGCCGGTGCCGCGCCTGGTCGACCAGTTCGAACACGGCCTCGATGCGCCGATCTGTTTGACCTGGGAACTGACCTACGCCTGCAACCTGGCGTGCGTGCACTGCCTGTCGTCGTCGGGCAAGCGCGATCCGCGCGAGCTCTCCACCGAGCAGTGCAAGGCCATCATCGATGAGCTCGAGCGCATGCAGGTGTTCTACGTGAACATCGGCGGCGGTGAGCCGACGGTGCGTTCGGACTTCTGGGAGCTCGTCGACTACGCCACCGAACACCACGTGGGTGTGAAGTTCTCCACCAACGGCGTCCGCATCGACGAGGAGGTGGCCGCCAAGCTGGCCGCCAGTGACTACGTCGACGTCCAGATCTCGCTCGACGGCGCGACCGCGGAGATCAACGACGCGGTTCGCGGCCCCGGGTCGTTCGACATGGCCATGCGCGCCCTGCAGAACCTGGCCGATGCCGGGTTCAAGGACGCCAAGATCTCCGTCGTCGTCACCCGGCACAACGTCGACCAACTCGACGACTTCAAGGCCCTGGCGGACCGATTCGGCGCCACCCTGCGCATCACCCGCCTGCGCCCGTCCGGCCGCGGCGCCGATGTCTGGGACGAGCTGCACCCGACCCCGGCCCAGCAAGTCCAGCTCTATGACTGGCTGGTCGCCCGCGGTGACCGCGTGCTTACCGGTGACTCGTTCTTCCACCTGTCCGGTCTCGGTGAGCCGGGTGCACTGGCGGGGCTGAACCTGTGTGGCGCCGGGCGCGTGGTCTGCCTGATTGACCCGGTGGGCGACGTGTACGCCTGCCCGTTCGCCATCCATGACAAGTTTCTCGCCGGAAACATCCTCGCGGACAACGGTTTCGGCAATGTCTGGCAGAACTCGAAGCTGTTCAACGAATTGCGTGAGCCGCAGTCGGCCGGTGCCTGCGGCAGCTGTGGGCACTACGACGCCTGCCGCGGCGGCTGCATGGCTGCCAAGTTCTTCACCGGGTTGCCGTTGGACGGACCCGACCCCGAATGTGTCCAAGGCTACGGTGAACCCGCGCTGGCCGCCGAGCGGGACAAGCCGAAGTCCAGCCAGGACCATTCGCGCACCGGTAAGCGCAAGGGACCGGTCCCGCTGAAGCTACTCACCGTCCCCCCGAAGAAATTCTGCAACGAAAGTCCTGTGTAACACCATGGCTCGTGATACCTGGTTCGAAACCGTCGCCATCGCTCAGCAGCGCGCGAAGAAACGGCTTCCGAAATCCGCCTACTCCTCTCTGATTTCGGCCAGCGAGAAGGGGATCTCGGTCTCCGACAACGTCGAGGCGTTCTCCGAACTCGGATTCGCCCCGCACGTCATCGGCGCGACCGAGAAGCGTGAGATGGCGACAACCGTGATGGGACAGGACGTTTCGATGCCCGTCATCATCTCGCCCACCGGCGTGCAGGCTGTCGACCCGGACGGCGAGGTGGCCGTGGCCCGCGCCGCCGCCGCGCGCGGTACCGCTATGGGGCTGTCGTCGTTCGCCTCCAAGCCGATGGAAGAAGTCACCGCTGTCAACGACAAGATCTTCTTCCAGATCTACTGGCTGGGAAGTCGCGAGGAGATCGCTGAACGCGTGCAGCGCGCCAAGGACGCGGGCGCGGTCGGCATGATCGCCACCACCGACTGGAGCTTCAGCCACGGCCGGGACTGGGGTAGCCCCAAGATCCCGGAAAAGATGGACCTCAAGACGATGATCAAGATGTCACCGGAGGTCATCACCAAGCCGCGCTGGCTGTGGAGCTTCGGCAAGCACCTGCGCCCGCCGGACCTGCGGGTACCCAACCAGGGTCGTCGTGGCGAGCCCGGGCCCACGTTCTTTGATGCCTACGGCCAGTGGATGGGCACCCCGCCGCCCACCTGGGAGGACATCGCCTGGCTGCGCGAACTGTGGGGCGGCCCGTTCCTGCTCAAGGGCGTTTGCCGGGTCGACGACGCCAAACGTGCTGTGGATGCCGGGGTTTCGGCAGTCACCGTGTCCAACCACGGCGGTAACAACCTGGACGGCACGCCGGCCGCGATCCGCTGCCTGCCGGCCATCGCCGACGCGGTTGGTGACCAGATCGAGGTTTTGCTGGACGGTGGTGTCCGCCGCGGCAGCGACGTGGTGAAGGCGGTTGCCCTGGGTGCCCGCGCCGTGATGATCGGCCGGGCCTACCTGTGGGGCCTGGCGGCCAACGGGCAGGCCGGCGTGGAGAACGTCCTCGACATCTTGTCCGGCGGCATCGACTCCGCGCTGCGCGGTCTGGGCAAGTCGTCCATCCATGACCTCACCCGTGACGACATCCTGATCCCGGAGGGCTTCACCCGGACCCTGGGCGCGTCGTAGCGCGGATTGGTGCCAACGGGGCTACCGTGGCTGGCGTTACCGCTCGGTCTGTGCGTCGGCACAGTGCGGTGAAAGAATTTCGACGGTCGCCCGAACAACTTGCGCACGCGGGATGAATTCGTCCTACCATCGGCGGGTGGCCTTTCCCAGTGCGCTTGGGAACTCAACGTCGAGGCAACTCCATGGTTCGTCCGCAGTGATTGTGGTCCCGTTGGGTTCTACCGAACAGCATGGTCCTCACTTGCCGTTGGATACCGACACCCGCATTGCGACGGCCGTTGCCGAGGCCGTGGTCACAGGCCTGGTAAGCGAACTGCCTGGTCTGGCTGGGCCTGCGATTCCGTCGGCGCTGCTGGCACCCGCGATCGCCTACGGTGCCAGCGGTGAGCATCAGGCATTCCCGGGAACCGTCTCGCTCGGCACGGTCGTGCTGACTCAGCTGCTGGTGGAGTTCGGCAGATCTGCGCTGGACTGGGCGCACCGCGTGGTGTTCGTCAACGGCCACGGCGGCAACATGGCCGCGCTTGCCTCGGCCGTCCCCACCCTACGCCGGGAAGGCCGAGACGTGGCCTGGTGCCCGTGTGCGGTAGCCGGCGGGGACGCCCACGCCGGGCACACCGAAACGTCGGTCCTGCTGCATCTTTCACCTTCGGACGTCAAGATAGAGCAATCCGTGCCCGGCAACACCGCCGCGCTGGTAGACCTGATGCCAAGCCTGCGCCGCGGGGGGATCGCGGCAGTGAGTGAGGTGGGAGTGCTGGGGGATCCGACGACGGCGAGCGCGCAGGCGGGGGCGCTGTTGTTCGACGAAATGGTGTGTGACGCGCTGGGCCGGATCAGTCGGTGGGCTCCTGGGGACGACGGGATGCTGCGATGACCCAGCCCCGGCTTCCTGATGGGTTCGCCGTGCAGGTGGACCGCCGGGTGCGTGTGCTGGATTCGGGATCGGCGTTGCTCGGCGGCTCTCCGACGCGTTTGCTGCGGCTGGCACCGGCCGCCCGCACCATGCTCGACGATGGTCGCCTCGAGGTGCGCGACGCCGCGAGCGCACAGCTGGCCCGCACCTTGCTGGATGCCACGGTGGCCCACCCCCGACCGGTGGGCGGCCCCTCGCACCGCGACGTGACGGTCGTTATACCGGTGCGAGACAACCATTCCGGCGTCCAGCGGCTGGTCGGCGCGCTGCGCGGCATTCGGGTGGTCGTCGTGGACGACGGTTCCGCCCGGCCGGTGGAACCCGGCGATTTCGCCGGGGTGAAATGCGAGGTCGAGGTGCTGCGGCACCCGATCAGCCGGGGCCCGGCTGCAGCACGCAACACCGGTCTGGCGGTGTGCCGGACGGACTTCGTGGCGTTTCTGGATTCCGACGTGGTACCGCGCCGTGGCTGGCTCGAAGCGCTTCTGGGGCATTTCTGCGACCCGGCGGTGGCCCTTGCGGCGCCCCGCATCGTGGGGCTACCGCACAGCGACAACGCGGTGGCCCGCTACGAAGCCATCCGCTCGTCACTGGACCTCGGTCAGCGCGAAGCACCGGTGGTGCCGTACGGAACCGTCTCCTATGTGCCGAGCGCAGCGATCATCTGTCGCCGCGAGGCGGTGACCGCCCTCGGTGGCTTCGATGAGGCGCTGCACTCCGGCGAGGATGTCGACCTGTGCTGGCGACTGGTCGAATCCGGCGCACGGCTGCGTTACGAGCCAATCGCGATTGTTGCCCACGAACATCGCACCGAAATGCGTAACTGGCTGGCGCGCAAAGCATTCTATGGAAGCTCAGCGGCTCCGCTGTCGGCCCGGCATCCGGACAAAACGGCGCCGTTGGTGGTGTCGGGAACCATGCTGGTGGTCTGGCTGCTGCTGGCGCTCGGATCCCGGCGAGGCTACCTGTCCGCGATCCTGGCGGTCGCCGAGGTCGGCCGGCGGGTCGCCAAGCCGTTGCGCGGGCCGGAGACCCAGCCCGCTGACGTCGCGCTGATCGCGGGGCGCGGACTGTGGTCCTCGGCGCTCCAGCTCGCCTCCGCGGTCTGTCGGCACTACTGGCCGGTGACGTTGCCGGCCGCCCTGGTGTCGCGGCGGTGCCGGCGGGTCGTGGTGGCGGCCGCTCTGCTCGACGGCATCGCGGACTGGATCTCCCACCGCAGCAATGTCGAGGATGACGCGAAACCGATCGGTGTAGCCCCCTACCTGTTGCTCAAGCGCCTGGACGATCTCGCCTACGGGGCCGGTGTGTGGTCCGGTGTGGCGCGGACCCGCAATCTCGCAGCGCTGCGACCTCAGATCCGGACCTGATCGCGCGGTGGTCGATTCAGCGCATTCCGACGTGCTCGTGGTCGGTGCTGGAAGCGCAGGATCAGTTGTGGCCGAACGTCTTTCGATCGATCCGGCGTGCGTCGTAACGGTGGTGGAGGCCGGCCTGGGTCCTGACGTCCCCGGGGTGTCGGGGCTCACCGACAACGGGCACATCCTGCCCGTCGGAGACGGAAGTCCACTGGTGCGGCGATATCCGACCACGCTCACCGACTCGCCGGCCCGGTCGACGCACCTGGTTCGCGGGGCCACCGTCGGCGGCAGTGGAGCGGTCAACGGCGGCTACTTCTGCCGGGGCGTACCCGCCGATTTCGACGGCTGGGGCCTGCCGGGCTGGGCCTGGGCGGACGTCGTAGAGCACTTCCGGGCGATCGAGACCGACCTGGACTTCCCCGACAGCCCGGCACACGGTGACAGCGGGCCGATACCCGTGGCGCGCGCACACGAAATCGATGCCAGTACCGCGGCTTTCGCCGAAGCCGCCGCACGATCCGGGTTCGAGTGGCTGCCCGACCTCAACGACGGTGCGACGCCCGGTCTGCCCGCCGGAGTCGGTCCGGTACCGCTCAACATCGTCGGGGGCCAGCGGCGCGGCCCGGGGGCGGCCTTCCTGGTGTCGGCATGGGCGAGGCAGAACCTGTCGGTGCGCACCCGAACCTTTGCACACCGGATCCGGGTCGCCGGGGGACGCGCAGTGGGTGTCGAGGTGATCGGCGCCGGCGGCCCGCAGCTGCTGACCGCCGACCGCATCGTGCTGTCGGCGGGCGCGATCGGTTCGGCGCACCTGTTGATGCTGTCCGGCGTCGGCGAGGAGTCGATGCTGCGGGCGGCCGGCGTGCCGGTCGTGCTGCCGGCCCCGGTCGGGACGGCGTGCATCGACCATCCCGAATGGGTGCTGCCGACCACTTGGACCGTGACGCCGTCTCGTCCGGTCCTGGAGGCGGTGCTCACCGTCGGAAATCTCGAAATCCGGCCGTACACAGGTGGATTCATTGCAATGGTCGGCGGGTCAACCGGCGGTGAGCCGGATTGGCCGCACCTGGGCGTTGCCCTGATGAAACCGCGGTCCCGAGGCCGGGTTTCGCTGGTCTCCCGCGATCCGGCGGTACCGCCGCGCATCGACCACCGCTATGACAGCGTCGCCGCCGACGTCGAGGATCTGCGTCGCGGTAGCGAGCTGGCCCGCGAATTGGCCAGCAGGGCAACGACGGTGGGGGACCCTGCCTGGTCGACGTCGCAGCATCTGTGCGGTACGGCTCCGATGGGTGCGGCCGGTGACGCGTCGGCAGTGCTGGACGCGCACTGTCGGGTGCGCGGGATAGACGGGCTGTGGGTCATCGACGGAGCGGCATTGCCCGCCATACCGAGCCGCGGGCCGCACGCGACCACGGTGATGCTCGGACACCGGGCCGCGCAGTTCGTCCGCGACGGCTGACGAACACCTCGCCATCGAGCGGAGGCGCCGCCCGGCATCTCCACGGCGGATCCACGGGCCGGCGGCATTGCCTCGGTACGCTGACAGGCGTGGTGGCTCTGTCCGCAACCGCGGAGGCGTGCCGCGCGGTTTAAGGCAGATCGTCTCCTAGGGTGAGTGGCAGGTGAAGATCTGTCCGACCGGCGATTGGGGTGAGTTCCAGGTGACCCAGCGGCAGGAGGGGCGTACCGATCCGCGTCCGGCCCGGTCGCGCGCCCGGCTGCTCGAATCGGCAACCGCGTTGTTGCGCTCGGGCGGACCCAGTGCGGTGACCGTTGACGCGGTGTTGCGTGGGGCGAACGTCGCCCGGGCCACGCTCTACCGGCACTTTCCCAGCGGCAATGACCTGCTGGCGGCGGCGTTTCAGAGCTTGATTCCGCCCGCACCGATGCCACCTGCGGACGGCTCGTTGCGCGAGCGGCTGACCGCCCTGCTGTTGGCGTGGGCCAACCACATCGCCGAGGCGCCGGCGCTGCTGACGGCCATGAACTGGCTGGCACTGGGCCGCGATCTCGACCAGATGCCGGATGCCGGATCCGGCAGCGGCGACAGCAACGAGGTCCGCACGCTGCGCGAACGCATTGCCCAGCAGTACGCCGCTCCGTTCGACGCGATCTTCGACAGCGCCGCCGCAGCAGAGGAACTCACCGAGTTCGACCGCGCAACGGCAATGACCCTGCTGCTCGGACCGCTGGTGACCGCGCGCCTGAGCACGCTGCCCGACATCGACTACCGCGAGAGTGTGCGCGCGGCAGTCGAGGGCTTTTTGCACGTATACGGCAAGCAGGCCGGAGTCAGCGCAGGGAATACCGAATCGGCAGGTGCTTGAGGCCGCCGACGAACGTCGTCGCCGAGTAGGTCGGCTCGCCGGCCAGCTCGATGGACTCCAGTCGCGGCACCAGTTCGGTGAAGAAGCTGTTCATCTCCATCCGCGCCAGCGCCGCTCCCAGGCAGTAATGCACCCCGTAGCCGAAGGCGACATGCTTGTTCGGATCGCGACCGACGTCGAAGCGATACGGGTCGACGAAGACCTCCTCGTCGCGGTTGCCCGACAGGTAGGCCAGGTAGACAGCTTCGCCCTTGGCGATCGGCACGCCGTGTAGCTCGGTGTCGCGCGAGGCCGTCCGCATGAACTCCTTGACCGGCGTCGACCAGCGGATCATCTCCTCGACGGCGGTGGGGATCAGGCTCATGTCGGCGCGCAGTCGCGCCAACTCGGCCGGATTTTCGATGAGGGCGAGCAGGCCGCCGGAGATGGCGTCCTTGGTGGTGTCGTGGCCGGCGCTGGCGACGATCACGTAGTAGGACGCGGTGTCCATGTCCGACAGCGGTTCGCCGTCGATCTTCCCGTTGGCGATCGCCGAGGCCAGGTCGTCGGTCGGGTTCTCCCGGCGGGCGGCGGTCAGCTGCGCGAAGTACATGAAGAAGTCCATCAGGACGGCGATCATGTCCTCTGGGGTACCGCCGCGCTGATGTTCGGTGTCCTGGCCGCCGAACATCTCCTGGGTCAGCTTGAGCATCCGCGGGAAGTCTTCCTCGGGCAGCCCGAGCAGCGACAGGATCACGTAGAGCGGAAAGTTGACCGCGATCTCCTCGACGAAGTCGCACTCCGGGCCGATGTCGCGCATCTGGTCGACGTAGCGCTTGGCCAGCTCGTCGACCCGGACCTTGAGGTCTCGCATGGCCTTGGGCCGGAACCAGTCGGCACCGATCTTGCGGACGTCGCGGTGGTGCGGGTCATCCATGTGGATCAAGGTTTCCAGCCCGGTGCCCGCTTTGCGGTCGGCGAGCAGCACCGCGTCCAGCTGCGCGGGCGACAGCAGGGGTCGCGGTGCGCTGATCCACAGCTCGTTGTCCCGCTCGATGTCCATGATGTCGGTGTGCCTGGTCACCGCCCAGAACGGCACGTAGATGGGGCTGTTTTCCACCCAGGCGACCGGCTCGTTCGCGCGCAACCAGGCCGTGGTGTCGTGCCAGCGGTTCAGGTCGGTGTAGCCCGTCGGGTCCGCAAGCAGCCTGGCCTTGGCGCTGGCTTTGCGGTCAGTGGGTGTCGTCATCGGACTCCTGTTCACGGGCGGGCTACATAATTGACGGGTGTCAGGTTTGTGATCCATAACACTAGTTATGGTGGTGCCGTCTGGCAAGGAGTCGACGAGTCGTCGGTGGTCACCGCTTGCCCACGTCCTCCGATACCCTCGGTTTCCGTGCGGATGCGCCTGCTGTCTTTGATGTTCGCGATGCTCGTGCTGGCCGGGTGCGGCTCGCATACGCCCGCGGCGCGCACGCCGTCACCGTCCGATAGCAGTGCCGATCCCGGTCTGTCGTCGGGTGTGGTGCTCACCCACGCGGGCGCGATACGCGGCCTGGTCACGCCGGCCTACCTGCTGTTTCAGGGCATCCCCTATGCCGCGCCGCCGGTCGGTGCGCTGCGCTGGCAACCCCCGCAACCCGCGCCGGCGTGGTCAGGCGTGCGCGACGCGACCATGCCGGGCACGCGGTGTGTGCAGGACACCGCCCGCGATCCAGACTTCGGCCGGACCGTAGGGGAGGACTGCCTGTCGGTGTCGGTGTGGGCTCCGCGCGCGGCGCCATCGCAGGCTGGGCGCCCGGTGATGGTGTGGTTTCACGGTGGTGGGTTCGCCAACGGCAGTGCGGACATCTACGGTGCGCAGGGGCTGGTCACCCGTGGCGACATCATCGTTGTGACCGTCAACTACCGGCTCGGCGCTCCGGGGTTCCTGGCGCATCCGGGGATTGGCGGCGCCGGCAACTATGGCCTGGTAGACCAGCAGGCGGCGCTGCGCTGGGTGCGCGACAGCATCGCCTCGTTCGGCGGCGACCCGACGAAGGTCACCATTGCGGGGCAGTCCGCCGGTGGCATGTCGGTGTGCGACCACCTGGTGGCACCCGGGTCGGCGGGGCTGTTCCGGAGCGCGATCATCGCCAGTGGCCCATGCTCTGCGCAGGCGGGCGTGGTGTCGGCCCAGCGCGACAGCATCGCCTACGCCGCCGCGCGCGGTTGCCCCGACGGGGCCGGGGTGGCCGCCTGTCTGCGCGCACTGCCGGCGACCAGGCTGAGCGAGCCGCCGTGGTTCTATCGCATCGGCAGCAATACCTTGACCGGTCCGGCGGTCGGCACCCCGGTGTTGCCGGTCGACCCGGTGACGACCATGGCGGCCGGCGACGCAGCCCGGGTGCCGGTGCTGATCGGCACGACGCACGACGAGTTCACGCTTTTCATGGCCCTGGAGTACTTGCGCCGCGGCCGGGTGCCGACCGCCGCGGAATACCCGGGGATGCTGGCCGAGGTATTCGGCCCACACGCCGGCGCGGTCGGTGCGCACTATCGGATCGAGCGTTTCGGCGGCGACGTCGCGCTGGCGTATTCGGCGGCGGTGACCGATGCCTACTTCTCCTGCGTGGCCGATCGCATCGGCGACGGTCAGGCAACCGTCGCCCCGGTCTACGCCTACGAGTTCAACGACCCGCGGCCTCCCACACCAGAGCCGTTTCACCGCGTTCCGTTCCCGGTCGGCGCCAGCCATGCGCTGGACCTTCGGTACGTGTTCGCCGTCGGGGGTGCGCCGCGCAAAGACCTGCTTCAGCAGCGGCTCAGCGACCAGATGATCGACTACTGGACGTCGTTCGTGAACACCGGAATTCCGGGCTTCGCGGGGGGACCGGTGTGGCCGGCGATCAACGGCCATCTCGACGACGGCCCCCGGATGTCCTTCGAGCCCAACGGTGCGCGCGTGATCACCACCTTCGAGCGTGACCACCAGTGCGCATTCTGGGCGG
>DASUGW010000153.1:0-20576 GCA_036273805.1 Mycobacterium sp. | reverse complement strand
GAGGAACTTCCCGCACCGCCGCAGGGCGTGTTCGTCGTGGGTTCCGGGGTGGACCTGTCCGCCATCAAGCTGCAGTTGGAGTCGGCGACGTCGCTGCCGCTGCGCGCACCTGACGAGCCCGAATTGGCACTGGCCCGTGGTGCGGCGCTGGCCGCCGTCACCGCGCCGCTGTTCGAAGCCTCGACGGTGGGCTTGGCCTACAGCCAGGATTCCGGTGACGGCACCACCGCCGGCGCTGCACACGTGCCCGCTGACGCGGCACTTGGCGGTCTGGCCTACAGCGAGGTCGGCCCGGAAGCCGACGGCATCGCACTGGCCGGCCTGGACGCCGGGGAGCTGTCCGGCGACGCTGCGCCCGCTCAGCAGGGCCGCAAACCGTTCCTGCTGGTGGGAAGTGCTCTGACGGCGGTGTTCGTCATTGGGGTTGCGGCCCTGGTGATCTCGCTGGCCGTCAGCATCCGTCCCACCGGCGAACAGCATCCCTCGCCGGGGCAGGGCATGATCGTGCCCACCCAGGCGCCGGCCCCGGTCGCGGCGGTTCCGCCCGCACCGGCCCCGCCACCGGAGACCATCCCGGCCCCGGTGCCGGTCGTCAAGGAAGCGCCGGCCCCGGCCGCGCCGCCGCGCACGGTCTACGTGGAGGCACCCGCGGCCAAGCCCGAGCCGCCCGCCGCGGCACCTGCACCGGCTCCGGAAGCACCGGCCCCCGCGCCCGCGGCTCCCGCACCGGTCGTCGACGCGCCGGCACCGGAAGCGCCCGTGGCTCCGCCGGTCGTCGCCCCGATGATTCCGCCGCTGTTCCAGCTGCCGAAGCCGATCATCCGGATGCCGTGGGATCCGCCGCGCCAGCGGCAGCAGCAGTATCCGGGTAGCCAGTGGCCCGGTCAGCAGGGTGGCTATGGCCCTGGTGGATACGGATCGGGCAACTACGGCCCCGGCGGCGGCTATGGATCCGGAGGCTACGGGCCCGGCGGTTATGGGTCGGGTGGCTACGGGCCCGGCGGCTACGGTGGCGGTTCGGGTGGCTACGGTGGCGGCTCAGGTGGCTACGGCGGCGGCAACAACAGCAATCCGCTGTGGCCGTGGCCCGGATTCGGTGGGCACTAGCCGTCCGCGGTCATTAGCCTGGCTGCGTGGACTTCGCGACCGCGCTGGCCGATGAAAATCGCGCATTCGTAGAGCTGGTATTCGCCAACGACCTCGCAACCCAGGTGCCGACGTGCCCGGGCTGGGCGCTCAAACAGTTGTATCGCCATGTCGGCGGCGGGGACCGCTGGGCGGCGCAGATCGTCGGCGACCGGATGGCCGATCGGCTGGACTTCGCCGACATCCGGGACGGTCGCGCGCCCCAGGATCCGGACGAGGCGCGCGCATGGGTGGCGGGCGGCCCGGCGCAGTTGATCGACGCTGTCGCGGCAGTCGGCCCCGACACGTCGGTGTGGACATTCCTGGGACTTCGGCCGGCGCAGTGGTGGATTCGCCGTCGGCTCCACGAGGTCCTGGTCCACCGCGCCGACGCGGCACTCGCGGTGGGAGCCGCGTTCGAGCCCTCCCCGGAACTGGCGGCCGATGCCGTCAGCGAGTGGCTGGACATCGCGATCGCCCGCGGCGGAATCGACGGGACTCTGCATCTGCACGCCACCGATGACGGTCTGGGCGAGCGCGGGGAGTGGACCGTCGCGGGTAACGGCTGGTCGCATTCACACGGCAAGGGCGACGCCGCATTGCGGGGCCCGGCAACGGATCTGCTGCTGGCGCTGACCCGGCGCACGACGGTGGCCGGGACGCCGATCGAACTGTTCGGCGACCAGGCGGTCTGGGACTCCTGGCTGGCGGCGACGCCCTTCTGATATGTGGTGCGCCGGCAGCGGCGCGGTACCTTGACTGACTATGAGCACATCGGAGATCGCCACCGTCCTCGCTTGGTACGACGCTGTGAACTCCAGGGACGTCGAGACCCTGGAGAAGGTGTCGTCCGATGACATCGAGATCGGTGACGCGCATGGGGCTGTGCAGGGTTTGACCGCATTGCACAACTGGGTGCAGGGCCTTACCGACGGCGTGACGGTGGGCCGCATGTACGTCCACGATGGCGTCGTGGTGGCCGAGCAGACCCTGTCCGACGGGACCAACGATGCGTCGGCCTTCCGCGTTGTGCACGACCACGTCACGTCGGTGTTCCGCCACCCCGACCTGGCGAGCGCTCTGGCCGCGACCGATCTGACCGAGAACGATCTGGACGCTTAACCCGGCGCGCTCACTTGGTTGGGGCGTGGGGGCTGGCCAGCGCGGTGGCGATGGCGGTCGTCAACGGTACCGACAGCGCCAGGCCGATACCGCCGACCGCTGAGCGTGCGATCTCGATGGCCACGCTCTCGCTGGTGAGCACGTCACCGAGCGAGCGGTTGGCCACGCTGAACAGCAGCAGCAGGGGCAGTGAACTGCCGGCGTACGCGAGCACCAGGGTGTACACCGTGCTGGCGATGTGGTCCCGGCCCACCCGCATCGCGCCGGTGAAAACCGCACGGCGGGAAGCGTTTTCGTTGGCCGCCGCCAGCTCGAAAACCGTCGACGCCTGGGTGACGGTGACGTCGTTGAGCACGCCGAGGGAGCCGATGATGAAACCCGCCAGCAGCAGCCCGGTGATCGAGATGTGCCCGAGGTAGGCGGCGACCTCGTTGTTCTGGTCTTCGGACAGGCCTGTCAGGTGGGCCAGTTCTATTGCAGCCCAGGACAGTCCGGCCGCCAGCAGTAGTGACGCGCAGGTACCCAGTAGTGCCGCGCTGGTGCGCAGGCTGACTCCGTGGGCCAGGTAGATCACCGCGTAGAGGATCGCCGTCGCGGCTACCAGTGCGACGGGTATTGCGGGAGCGCCGTCGCGCAGCGCGGGTAGCAAGAAAACCACCAGCACGAGGAACGCCACCACGATGCCGATGATCGCTCGGAATCCGCGCCAGCGGGCGACGGCAACCACCACGACCGCGAATATGGCTGCCAGCGCGATCAGTGGCCAGGTGCGTTCGTAGTCGTAGAACGCGTAGCTGGTGGCACCCTGGCTGTCGACCTGGCGGCTGATCCGGACATGTTGGCCGGCAAGCAGATTCGGCTGACCGGGGCCGGGAGTGAACTCCAGTAGTGTCGTCGCGCCGGCGTTGGGGCCCGAGTCGATGGCCACCCGATTGCGTACGCACTGCCCGCTGCCGGCCAGCCCGGGCGCCGGCTCGGTGGTGAGCACCTGGCCCGCCGACCGGCTGCCGCAGTCGCCGAGTGCGGAGGACAGCACATGTCCGGCCTCGGTGGTGACCGCGCCGCCGGCCGCGTTCTGGAACGGCAGCGGAATATCCACCTTCTGCTGGCTGGGCCACAGCCACACCGCGCCGACGAGCACCGCCAGCCCGATCACGATCAGCAGACCGACGACGGCCCGGGCCGCGGGCGGCCCCAGCGGGGCCGGCCCGTCGTGAGCGTGTGAATGCGAGTGCGCCACCGGTTACTGGCGGTAGGACGCCAGGAAGTTGCCCAGCCGTTCGATGGCGCTGGACAGGTCACGAGCCCACGGCAGGATCACCACGCGCAGGTGGTCCGGTGCCGGCCAGTTGAAGCCGGTGCCTTGGGTGACCAGGATCTTCTCCTGCAGTAGCAGGTCGAGGACCAGCTGCTCGTCGTCGTGGATGTCGTACACCTCGGGGTCCAGCCGTGGGAACGCGTACAGCGCGCCCTGCGGTTTGACGCAGGACACCCCGGGGATCTCGTTGAGTTTGGTCCAGGCGACGTCGCGCTGTTCGAGCAGACGGCCCCCGGGCAGTACCAGGTCGTCGATGCTCTGATGGCCGCCGAGCGCCACCTGGATGGCGTGCTGGGCGGGCACATTCGGGCACAACCGCATGTTGGCCAGCAGGCTGATGCCCTCGATGAAGCTGCTCGCGTTCTCCTTGGGGCCGGTGATGACCAGCCAGCCGGAGCGATAGCCGGCCACCCGGTAGGCCTTCGACAGCCCGTTGAACGTCAGGGTCAGCAGATCGGGGGCCAGCGTGGCCAGGCTGATGTGCTTGGCGTCGTCGTAGAGGATCTTGTCGTAGATTTCGTCGGCCAGCAGCAGCAGCTGATGCTTGCGGGCCAGCGCAACCATCTGTTCGAGGACCTCCCGGCTGTACACCGCGCCGGTGGGGTTGTTGGGGTTGATCACCACCAGCGCCTTGGTGCGTTCGGTGATCTTGGATTCCAGGTCGGCGATGTCGGGGTTCCAGCCCTGCGTCTCGTCGCACAGGTAGTGCACCGGGGTGCCGCCGGCCAGTGCGGTCGACGCGGTCCACAACGGGTAGTCCGGCGCCGGGATCAGTACCTGGTCGCCGTTGTCCAGCAGTGCCTGCAGGGTCATCGTGATCAGCTCGGATACCCCGTTGCCGAGGTAGACGTCGTCGATGTCGAAGCGTGGGAAACCGTCCACCAGCTCGTAGCGGGTGAACACCGCACGGCGGGCGCTGACGATGCCCTTGGAGTCGGAGTAGCCCTGCGCATAGGGGAGCGCGGCGATCATGTCGCGCATGATGACGTCGGGCGCTTCGAAGCCGAACGGCGCCGGGTTGCCGATGTTGAGCTTCATGATCCGGTGGCCCTCGGCCTCGAGCCGGGTGGCGTGCTCGTGGATCGGTCCGCGAATCTCGTAGAGAACGTCCTGCAGCTTTGTCGACTGGGTGAGGACACGCTGCGGCCGGTTCTGGCCCGACGTCTGCCACGGCAGCTGATGTGTGGTCACGGAAAAGATTCTCCCATGCTGGTCCAATCGATTTTCTCCGTCGTAATCGACGGGGGTCGCGGTCGGGATTCGATTTGGCGACGGCCCGGACACAACGGGGCGGTTCACCTTGGCGGGTCTCGGTCTGCTGGGTTCTGGCTGTTAAGTTCCTGTCTCAATAAGCACTGCAGCATCAGGGGAAACAATGGTCACAATGCCGCGTGTTCTGCTCACCGCCATGGCAACGGCAACTTTTGCCGCATTCGGGTTTGCCGGCACCGTCCACGCCGATCCGGCCATGCTCAACGGCACCTACACCGTCGTCGGCGGTGACGAAGGGACGTTCCACTGGACCGTGGCATCCCATTGCCGCGTCCGGGGTTGCACCGCGATCGTGTCCAGCAACCGCGGCTGGAGCAGCGGCGGACGGTACGGACCCGACGGTCAGCTGAGCTTCACCGTCACCAAACCCGACGGCGTCATCTGTTCCGACGGGAGCTACGCCCCGGCATTCATCGCCTACAGCGTCGACCCCACCACGCTCGGCGGCGTGATGTCGGCCGACTCCAACTTCAGATGCCCGGGCGGCATCATCAGCCGGACGCCGTTCCAGCTACAGCAGGTCGCCTGACCTAACGCTTGCCGGGGCGGCGGGCGCCGGGCTTGATGCCCAGTCCGACGACCGGTGGCTCGTCGACGGTCGATGCCGGTTCGGCAGCTGCCGAGGGCGTCTCGGCCGCTGCGGCGGGCTCCGCGGCGGTAGAGACAGGCTCGGCTGCCGCGGGTGCCGCCGGGGCCGGAGCGCTCTTCTTGGCGCCGGGCCGCTTGGCGCTGGCGGCCATCCCCAGTCCGACGACCGGTGCCGCCGGTGCCGCGGGAGCGGCAGGTTCGGCAGCGGGTGCCAGAGCTTCGGTCGCCGGAGCGGCAGCTGCCGGTGCGGTCGCGGCCGGAGCGCTCTTCTTGGCTCCCGGGCGCTTGGCGCCGGCGGCCATACCCAGGCCAACGGCCGGTGCCGCGGGTGCGGCCGGGGCGCTTTCGGCTGCCGGGGCTTCTGCGGCAGTTGCCGCCGCGGCGGGTGCCGCCTTCTTGGCGCCGGGCCGCTTCGCGCCGCCCGCCATGCCGAGCCCCTTGACCGGGGCGGCAGGTGCTGCCGGAGCCGCCGGCGCGGGTGCAGCACCCGCGCCGCCCGGCTTCTTGGCTCCGGGCCGCTTGGCCGCGCCGGCCATGCCCAAGCCGACGACCGGGGCCGCAGGTGCGGCAGCCTCCGGGGCGGGTGCCGCGATGACGGCCGTGTCGGCTTCCGGCTCGGCGAGCGCCGTGGCGGTCGCGGGCCTGGCGGCTTCGGCCGCTTCCTGCTCCGCGGCGCGCTTCTCGTATTCCGCGGCGGCGGCGCCCTTCGCGGGCAGCTTCACGCTGGACAAGTCCAGCGAGCCCAGCAGCAGCTGAGCGACGTCGAGCACCTCGGGCTTTTTTGCGACCGTGTCGCCACTGCGGGCGGCGGCGACCTCGTCGACACCGTCGGTCATCATCACGCGGCAGAACGGGCAGCCGGTGGCGATAGTCGAGGCGCCGGTGTCGATGGCCTCCTCGGTGCGGTCGGTGTTGACCCGCTTGCCGATGTGCTCTTCCATCCACATCCGCGCGCCACCGGCGCCACAGCAGAAACCGCGATCGGCATGGCGCGGCATCTCGGTCAGCTGGGCGCCGGAGTCGCCGATCAGCTCACGCGGGGCGTCATAGACCTTGTTGTGACGGCCCAGGTAGCACGGGTCGTGGTAGGTGACGTTCTGGCCGAGCGGGTTGACCGGCACCAGCTTCTTGTCGCGCACCAGGCGGTTGAGCAGCTGCGTGTGGTGCAGCACGGTGTAGTTGGCGCCGATCTGCGTGTACTCACGGCCCATGGTGTTAAAGCAGTGCGGGCAGGTGACGACGATCTTGCGGTCGACGGTTTCCACGCCCTCGAAGAGGCCGTTGATGGTCTCGATGTTCTGCGCGGCCAGCTGCTGGAAGAGGAACTCGTTGCCCGAGCGGCGCGCGGAGTCGCCGGTGCAGGTCTCGCCGTCGCCGAGCACCAGGTACTTGACCCCGGCCACGGACAGCAGTTCGGCCACGGCCTTGGTTGTCTTCTTGGCGCGGTCCTCGTAGGCGCCGGCGCAGCCGACCCAGAACAGGTACTCGTAACCGTCGAAGCTCTCGACGTCCTTGCCGTAGACGGGAACGTCGAACTCGACCTCGTCGATCCAGTTCAGCCGTTCCTTGGAGTTCTGGCCCCAGGGGTTGCCCTTGTTCTCCAGGTTCTTGAACAGCACGCCGAGTTCGGACGGGAACTCCGACTCCATGAGTACCTGGTAGCGGCGCATATCCACGATGTGGTCGATGTGCTCGATGTCCACCGGACACTGCTCGACGCAGGCGCCGCAGGTGGTGCACGACCACAGCACGTCGGGGTCGATCACGCCGCCCTGCTCGGCGGTGCCGACCAGCGGACGGACGGCCTGCTCGGGGCCGGAACCGGGGACGCGGCCGAAGCCCGACTCCGGAACGTGGTGACCCTCTTCCTTGACGGTTTCCATGTCGAGACCCTCGAGCTCATGGGTCTTGCCGCCGATGATGTACGGGGCCTTGGCGAACAAGTGGTCGCGCAGGTCCATGATCACGAGCTTGGGCGACAGTGGCTTGCCGGTGTTCCAGGCCGGGCACTGCGACTGGCAGCGACCGCACTCCGTGCAGGTCGCCATGTCGAGGTTGCCCTTCCAGGTGAAGTCCTCGATCTTGCCCTTGCCGAGGATGGCGTCCTCCGGGGGATCGTCGAGGTCCAGGAGCTCACCCTTGTACTCCAGCGGCAGCAGCGGGCCGAGGCCGTTGGGTAGCCGCTTGAACGTGACGTTGATGGGCGCCAGGCCGATGTGCAGGTGCTTCGAGTGCAGCACGATCAGCAGGAACGCCAGCATGACGCCCAGGTGCGCCATCAGGGCGCCCGATTCCAGCCACACGTTGGCGGTGGGACCCAGCGGGGTCAGCAGCTTGGCCATCACGTCGGAGAAGAATGCGCCCGACTGGTAGGGGAAGTCGTTGCCCAGCACGTTCACCGCCGCGCCGCGGAAGACCGCGTACGTCGCGATGACGAGGAAGATCATGATCAGGATGGTCCAGGCGCCGCCGTTGTGCGAGCCGTAGAACCGAGACTGCCGGCCGAGTTGCTCGGGGTTCTTGCGGATCCGGATGATCGCGAACACGATGATGCCGGCGAGTACCGCGACGGCGAAGAAGTCCTGCAGGAAGCCCAGCGCCGCCCACCTGCCAATGAACGGGATGTGGAACTTCGCGTCGAACAGCACGCCGTAGGCCTCGAGGTACACCGAGGCCAGGATGAAGAAGCCCCACATCGTGAAGAAGTGCGCGATACCTGGGATCGACCATTTGAGGAGCTTCGTCTGCGCGAAGACCTCCTTGTTCTGGTTGATCATCCGCTTCACGAATTCGTTCTTGCGGCCCTTCTCGTCCTTGACGGGCTGTCCGGAGCTGATCAGCTCGGTCAGCCAGAGGACGCGCTTGGCGGCGAACACGAGCACGACCGCCGTCGCGGCCAGGGCGAGGATCATTCGCCACAACCCCAGTGTGTGTTCGAGATTCTCGAGACTCTCCACCGAACGCCTCCATATATCGCTGGTTACCCGCGGGTAACTTGAGCAGGGTTACCCGTGAGTAACTTGGCTTCTTTCAGCTCATAGTGACATTTGTGCATCTCGGGGCGCTACCGAGGCTTACCTAACTTGGTCGGGAATGTGGTGGCCGTCTCAGGATTGCGTCACACCCGCCGGCGCCAATATCGCGCGCAGCATCGACAACATCTCCGAACGCGACTGCGCACCGAGGCGGCGCCGGATCCGCGCCACGTGATGCTCGACCGTCTTCGCCGAAATGAACAACTGCGAGCCGATGTCGCGATACGGCAGGCCCAGCAGCAGCAATTCAGCGACTTCACGTTCGCGATCCGACAGGGCGGTCGCCGACGCCGGGGCCTTCGGCATCGCCACGGACCGTCCGGCCCCCTCGTCTGCAGGAGCCTGGGGTTCGGTCGCCGCGACGACTGCGGGTGCGCCCAGTTTGAGGTCCCTGGCCAGTTGCAGCATCGCGCCGGACACCCGCGGGTCCGGCGTCTGCAGCGCCGCCTGCCCGGCCAACCGGGTGGCATCCCACGTCAGGCCGTACTGTGCCAGCCCGCGTGCCGCCGCGACGACGTCTCGCATCGTGGCGTCTTGCCCGTCATCGACACTGCCGTCGTCGCCGGCGCCCTGGAACGCCAGCACACGCAGCCAGGCGCGCCCACCGGCGGCCAAGGCCGCGGCGAAACCGTTGGTGCCGGGCCCGGCACCGGCGGCAGCCGCGGTCAGCGCCCGGCCGTGGGGCGCCATCGCTTCGGGGGAGTTCGACAGGATCGCGGCGTGCACGCCGGCCCAGTGCAGGGGCAGTGACCAGGTCGGCGGGCTGTCCAGCGCCCGCAACAGTGCGAATGCCTGGTCCAACATCGGGATCATGCGGTCGACCTGATGTAGTCGTGCGGCCGCGACCCACAGCTCGCCGAGCGGCAACAGTGAGAACAAGTCGACCGAATATTCGGCGAGCACCTCCATGGCCGCGAACCAATGCTGCTGCAGTGCGCCGGTGTCCCCGGTGCGGCGCGCGATAGCGGTATGCAGCGCGGCGGCCCACAGCGCGTCCCGGCGGTGCAGCCCGCTGTCGGGCACGTCGGCAGCGGCGAGCTGGCCCTCCTGCATCAGGTTCCAGGCCAGCAGTAGTCGATGCCGGTGCACGAACGCCGGGGCCGGATCCTCGCCGGCGAGTGCCCGCGTGCTGACACTGCGGGCCCGGGCGGGATCGCCGTTGTGCAGGGCGCTCAGGGTGAGGAGCGCCGCCGGGCTGTCCGGAAGCGCCGCCCTGATATCCGGCCCGATCGCCTGGCCCAACCGGGCAGCGGCCACGGCATACGGCTGATCCAGGGTGGCCAGCGTCCCGATCGCGAGACTGCGGGCGGCATGAGCGGTGGAGGTCGGGGCCCCGCCGGCGGACTGCGCAAGCCAGTGCCGCGCCGCGGTGGCCTCCCCGGCAGCGACGAACACGACGGCGCCGGCCGCCCCGGTCAACTCGTCGGCCGGACCATGCGCGCTGCGGTCCAACCACTCGAACAGTTCGACGGCTTGTGCGGTGTTGCCGTCGTGGGCCGCAACGCTGGCGGCGATACGGACCGCGACCGCGTGATTGGCGCCGTCGGGGGAGTCGAGCAGGCCGTCCGTCAGCGCGGTCGCGCCGGCACAGTCGCCGTTGCGCGCACTCGCGTCGGCCAGTCTCAGCATGATGGCCGCGTCTGCCGTCTCCGGCTGTGCATCCAGCGCGGCGCGCAACAGCCGGACGCTGTCGGTGTGCTCGGTATGCCGGTCGGTGGCCCGCTGTTCGAGAAACGTCGCCAGTTGATTGTCCCGATAACCGTGATCGGCGAGCGCGAGACCCAATTCGGTTGACACGGTGGATGATTCGATCTGTGTTCGCAGCAGTGCCGACTCGATCTCGCGATGGCGCACGGCACCGATGAGGCGGGCGGTCACCTGGTGGATCTCCGCGGTCAAGCGCTCCCCGGCGGCTGTGTCGAGCAGCCCGGTGGCATGGCAGCGGTCCGCGAGGTCCCACGCGGATGCATCGTCGAGCGCCAGTGCCGCCCCGATGTCGGCCGGCCCGAGTCCACCGGCCAGCGACATGATGAGCAACGCCGACAAGGTCTGCTCGTCGAGCCGGCGCAGCCGGTCGGTCAATGCCGCCTGCACGTCAGCGGCATCGACCAGGAAGGGCAGCCCAGCGGTTTCCGACATCACCTCATCGAGATCGGCGGAGGCCAGGGTCATGCGACGGTCCACATCGGTGCGGCTCAGCGGGCCGAGTCTGACGCGTGGCTGATGGCGTTCGAGCGCCGCGGCGAACGATCGCAATTCCGGGAGATGTTCTCGGGATTGCGCGGCGGCGATCACGATGGTGTCCGGATCTGCGGCGTAGTCGGCGAGTTCGGCCAACTCTGCGGCGCTCAGTTCATCGGCGTCGTCGACGACCACCGCCGTCCCCGCAGTTTTGTGCCCCGGTGGCCCGGTCATAACCGTTACGCCCGCGTCGTGCAGAACCTGCCGGGCGGCCGTCAGTGCCGCGGTCTTGCCGGTGCCGATGCCTCCGACCAGCAGCAGTTTGGCCGGACGGCCCGGATCGGCGGCCAGCGCGTCGAGTGCGGTCCGGGCGGCGGGCGGAACCTCGGTCACGGCGGCGGAGGTGTCAGTTGGCTTGCGCCGAATGGGTCGGAAGAGTCGGCAGCAGCAGCGCCGACGTGGGTGCGGCGGACTGCGGCGCGGGTTTGGCGGCCTCTTGGGTCACCGTGGTCGGCGCGGCCGCATGTGTCGTCGCTTGCTGGGTTGTGATGGGCGCCGCCTGGGTCGTCGTCGGTGCCGCTTGCGTGGTGGTGGGCGGCGCCTGGGTGGTGGTGGGCGGCGCCTGCGTGGTCGTGGGCGGGGTAGTGGGGGGAGTTGTCGTCGGCACTGTGGTGGTGGTGGTCGTCGTGGGCGGCGTCGTGGTGGTCGTCGTCGTGGTCGTTGTGGTGGTGGTCGTGGTGGTCGTTGGCGACGTCGTGGTCGTGGTGGTGGGCTCCGTGGTGGTAGTCGGTGCCACCGTCGTTGTCGTCACCGGTGGCGGAACCACCGACGAGGTGACTTCGCCGTTGGTTCCCGTGTAGGTCATCGTTGCGCTCGTCGGCGAATCGAACACGGTCGTGGTGACCTGCCCGTTGGGCAGCGTGATGGTCTCGGTGACGGGTTGAGTCGAACCTCCGGGCGATGATGTCAGGGTGATGGCCAGGCCGCCGGTCGCCAGCAGGGCCGCAGCTGCGGCCGCACCAAAGAGCACGGGTGGGCGTTTGTACCAGGGCAGTAGCGGAGGTTCGGCGCCTTCGTCCTGGTCGTAGTAATCGTCTCGCTCGAATTCCACGGGCGGACGGGCTTCGGTGCCAGCGCCGGCAGCGCCGGTGCCGAAGTTGTCGAAGGTGTAGTCCTCGCCCGAATAGGGCACCGGTTCTTCGGACGGCACTTCGTCGTCGGACCAGGCCAGGGCGCGGAAGGTCGCCGAGGCGGCACCGTCGCTGGCCGACTGGCTTGCCGCCGCACTGCCGGCGGCGGCGGCCCAGGCTGCCGGCGCCAGGCCCGTGGGAAAGTCGGCCGCCGGTGCGAGGCCGGTCGGCGCGTCGGGTGCGGGCCCGAATTCGGCGAGCACCGCTGCGCCGGTCGCCGCTGCCATACCGGGGTCAGGCGTGGTCACGACGGGCACCCGCAGTTGCTCGGAGAGCTGCTGGGCGATCAGGGGCATCGCGGCACCGCCGCCGACGGTGGCCACCGCCGACACGCTGGCCGCGGGAATCCTGTTGTGCTCCAACATGTCGGCCAAGGCGTCGAAGAAACCTGCCAACGGCTCTGCGATCAGCCCTTCCAGCTCGGATCGGGTGAGCCGCACCTTGGTGTCGGTACCTGGCAACACCACCGGTACGTCGGTGGCCGTCTCACTGGACAGCCGTTCCTTGGCGCTCTGACATTCGGCGCGCAGCCGCATCAGCGAACCGACGGCTGCGGTGCCGGCCGTCTCGCCGGCGCTCACCTCGGAGACACCGGCCAGCACGTGGTTGAGAACTTCCTGATCGATCTGCTCGCCGGAGAAGTCGTTGTAGCGCAGCACCTCGCCGATCGGTTGCAGACCGGCACCGGCGTCGGCCAGCGCGATCGTGGTCCCGTGGCCGCCGAAATCGCAGAGCGCGACGATGCCGCTGCGGGGCAGACCAGGGCCGGCCGCCAGTGCGGCCAATCCAGCGGCCACATCCGGAACGAGGTCCGGCGGTGTGGACTGGCCGGCGAACATGCGACTGCTCCGCAACGCACCACGCAGAGCCCCGACGGCGGCGGGGCTCCAGTAAGCGGGGTAGGCGATCGATGTCGGTACCGACTCGCTTCCGGACGCACGGGCCATGGACTCGAGCGCGGCGACGGCGAGCGCTTCGCCGCGATGCGACGAACCGTCCTGGGCCACCAGGGGGATCGGATCGCCGACCCGTTCGGCGAACCCCCAGATCACCAAGCCCTGCTCGGTCAGCGCGGGGTTCTCATGTGGCAAGCCGGACTCGGGGACGCGGTGCTCGAACAAGGTCAGCACGGATCGCCGCCGCAGCGGTGCCCTGCCGGTCCGCGCGGCAACCAGGTTTGTCATGCCGATCGACAAGCCGAGCGTGTCGCTCAATTCGGGCCACCCCTCATTGGTCACTTTTGGTCACTGCAGTCCGCTGCGCGCCACAATATCGGCCGCCGGGACGAACCTCCGGGAGGCCGTCGGCGATCCCCCTAGGTGTTTCGAACCCCTAATGGCGAATCCCCCAACGGCAATCGGAGCGGGTCGGGTTCGACACCGATCTGCACGCGGGTTCGGCTGGCTAGCATTGAGTCGAGCCACAAGGCTGCACTCTGACTATCGCTGACCGGGAAGCAAGCGTGACATGGCAAACGAACTGCTCGACTTCGTGATGTCGATAGTCCGCGATCCTGCGGTCGCCGCGCGCTATGCCGCCGACCCCGAGCGCGCTATCGCCGATGCTCACCTGAGCGGTGTGACCAGTGTCGATGTAAACCACCTGCTGCCCGTCGTGTCGGATTCGCTGGGCACTGCCGGCGATGCCGGCGGCAGCGTGTGGACCGGGGGTGCGGCCACGGCGGCGTTCGACGCGTTCACGCCGCAGCCGGCCGTCACCCCGTCCATCGCGCACCATCCGGTGATCGATGCGGCGCTGCCGCATGCCGGCGCGCCGGTCGGCGCCGAGACGTTGCCCGACCACAACCTCACCGATCCCGGGTTCGCGGATGCATCGCAGCTCAGCACCTATGAACCGGTACCAGATGCGGTCGTCGATCCGTTGCACCAGGACCTCCCGGTGTGGGCCGGCTGGGAACATTCGGACACGCATTCACCCGATTCGCACCCGGGCATCGATCACGGCTATCCCGGGTACGAGCCGCTCGACTGAGCATCAGTCCATCACTACCCCCTCTGACCTCGTTCGATAAGGGTCGGTTGGGGGTTTTTGGCGTTGCCCCCAGGATTTCGCTCAAAACCCCTAATCCCCTAGCGGGGGCGGTCGAGAATCCCTAAGGGGATGTTCCGAGCCATGGGTCTGCGCCCCGTTTCCGGGTGCTCGCGCCGTCCATAACGTGGTCTTCAGTTCGCCGGACCGAATCCGGCGCCCGACTCAGGAGTGAACCCAAATGATCGACATCATCGACTGGATCCTTGACCTGTTCCGCCACGAAGACGCGGCACGGGCGTTCGTCGCGGCCCCCGAGCAGACCCTGCGTGACGCCGGCCTCGGTGCCGTCAATCCCGCGCAGCTGTCGGCAGTCGCGGCCACCGCGGTCCCCGGCATGGTGCTCGGCGACGGCGACCCCGTCGTCGGCCTGCAGCGCGCGGTGTCCAACCACTACGGCTTCGCGCCCGCCACCGAGTGGGCCCCCTCGAACCAGTGGGCTCCGAGCGTCTCCAACCAATGGGCGCCGACCACCGACCTGGCTAGCAACAACCAGACCGATCTGATGAGCCACAACCAGACGGCGCTGCTGAGCCCCGACCAGACCGCCGGCGCCAACGCCCAGCAGGGTGGCTTCAACCTCGGCTTCGGCGACATCATCCTGGGCGGCAGCAAGACCACCGCCAACGGCGACGGCGCAGTCGCGGTGAGCGGTCACGTGCACGGCAGCATCGTCACGGGCGATGCGGCGGTGCTCGGCAACGGCAACACCGTCAACAACGGGACCATCCACGCCGGCACCGGCTCCAACGTGTCGGTCGCCGGTGGCACCGACAACACCAGCGTGATCCACGACAGCGGCTCGACCACCACCACACACGCCGGTGGCGACGTCATCAGCACCGGCGCGGGCTCGGTCAGCTCGGTTTCGGCCGGGTCGGGCAATGTCGTGCACAGCAGCGCGCACAGTGTCGCCCAGAACGGTGCGTCGAACGTGATCGGCGGCAGCCAGACCATCACCACGGTCAGCGGGCACGGGAACACCACCACCGACGGGCACCAGTCGACCACCACGGTCGACGACCATTCCGACAGCTCGGTGCATGTCAGCAACACCACCAGCAGCGTCGACGACCACTCGCACACCTCGGTCGACAACTCGATGACCGATGCGTCGCACCACTCCGTCTTCGACAACAGCACCGCCACCTCGCTGTCCAACAGCACCCTGGATAACAGCCACGATCTGTCGCTGGCGTCCGGAAACCACGTGCTGGGGTTCTAGCGACACGCAGACGGCGGGGACACCGTGCGAACGGCGTCCCCGCCGTCGGCGCGCCTACCGTGAACGAGACAGACAAGGACACCGCACGTGACGCAACCCGATGACCCGCGCCGGGTGAAGGTGATCGTCGAGCTGATCGACCACACCGGCCGCATCGCCGAGCTCAACGATCGCAACGACCTGCAGCAGCGACTGCAGTCGGCGCGTGAGCGCATCACCGATCCGCAGATCCGGGTGGTCATCGCCGGCCAGCTCAAGCAGGGCAAGAGTCAACTGCTGAACTCACTGCTGAACCTGCCCGTGGCCCGGGTCGGGGACGACGAGACCACGGCGCTGGTGACCGTGGTGACATTCGGCGAACCCGCCTCGGCGCGGATCCTGGTTGCGCCGGCACCCGGGCAGACCGAGCCGCAGTACATCCCGATCCCCATCGATGATGTCCGCCACGACCTTCGGCATGCGCCCGCCGCGCAAGGACGCGAGGTCTTGCGGGTCGAGGTGTGCGCGCCGAGCCCACTGCTGGGCGGCGGCCTGGCCTTCGTCGACACCCCCGGCGTCGGTGGGCACGGACAGCCGCACCTGTCGGCCACACTCGGCCTGCTGCCCGAAGCCGACGCGGTGCTGATGGTCTCCGATGTCAGCCAGGAGTTCACCGAGCCTGAACTGCGGTTCCTGCGTCAGGCCGCCGAGATCTGCCCGGTCGGGGCCGTCATCGCCACCAAGACCGACCTGTACCCGCACTGGCGACGGATCGTGGAGGCCAATGTGGCGCACCTGCAGCGCGCCGGACTGGCCCTGCCGGTGATCGGGGTTTCGTCGCTGTTGCGCAGTCACGCGATCCAATCGAACGACAAGGAACTCAACGAGGAGTCGAACTTCCCGGCCATCATCAAGTTCCTGTCGGAGAAAGTCCTCTCCCGCGAGAACGACCGGGTGCGCGATCAGGTGATCGCCGAAATCGCCTCGGCAGCAGAGCATCTCAGCATGGCTGTGCGCACCGAGCTGTCCGCTATCAATGACCCCGACGACATTCGCCGGCTTACCGAGGACCTGGAACGGCGCAAACAGGAGGCATCCGAGGCGTTGCAGCACACGGCGTTGTGGCAGCAGGTGCTGTCCGACGGCATCGCCGACCTGACCGCCGACGTCGATCACGATCTGCGTGCACGATTCCGGGCCATCGCACAGCAGGCCGAACACGAGATCGACGCATGTGACCCGACGCGGCACTGGGTGGAGATCGGCGCCGAGGTGGAGAACGCGGTGGCGACCGCCGTCGGCGACAACTTCGTCTGGGCGCATCGGCGCGCGCAGGCGCTGGCGGTCGAGGTGGGGAACACCTTCGTCGAGGCCGGACTGGACACGGTGCAGATGCCGACTGTCAGCGGTCGCGACATGGGGGCGGGCTTCACCGGACTGAAGTCGTTGGCGCGCTTGGAGTCCAAGCCGATCGGACCCGGCCACAAAGCGATCACCAGCATGCGCGGCTCCTACGGCGGGGTACTGATGTTCGGCATGCTGACCTCGGTCGCGGGGTTGGGCATGTTCAACCCGCTGTCGTTGGGTGCCGGGCTGCTGCTGGGCCGCAAGGCTTATCGCGAAGACATGGAAAACCGCATGCTGCGGGTGCGCAACGAGGCGAAGACCAACGTGCGCAAGTTCATCGACGACGTCTCTTTCATCGTCGGCAAGGAATCGCGGGACCGGCTCAAGAACGTCCAGCGCCAGCTGCGGGACCACTACCGCGAGATCGCCAACCAGACCACGCGGTCGCTCAACGAGTCGTTGCAGGCCGCGGTCGCCGCCGCCCGGCTCGAGGAGAGCGAACGCAATACCCGGGTCGCCGAACTCGAACGGCAGCTCGACATCCTGACGCAGGTCCTCGACAACGTCGCGAAGCTACGCGATCAGTGAGCCGGGGCCGTGCGGGTCACGTTGAATCGCGGCGAGTTTCGAGTGGTGGTCACCGTCGAATGAGATCGGCTGGTCGTGGTCTCGTCGGTCGTGGTTTCCTCGGGTGACGTCTCGCCCGGTGATGGCGTCGTCGAGTCGGTGGTGGACCCGGGCGTCCCGGTGATCTCGGTCGTCGACAGCGGGGCGGTGGTGGTGAACGAGTTCGATGTGTCCGATGGTGTGATCAGCAACGGCGTGCGGTCGGTGCTGCGCGTCTGGGAATACGTCACGGCGGGTGCGGTCGTGGAGTCGACGGCCGGCGGTTGGCTCCAATCGCTGGAAAAATGCACCACCGCGACCACCAGACCCAGCAGCACGGCCACCGCGCCGATACCCGCAGCTGCGGTCACCCACGGTGGGTTGTCCGGTTCGTCGTCAGGTGCCACGGGCGCCGATCCTAGCGGTGCGCGCCGTATGCTCCTGTTCCGATGAGCACGAGCGACCAGGTGCGCGCGATCCTGGGCGGAACCATCCGCGCGTACCAGGGTGGCCCGGCCTACCGGCAGCGACCGGACCTCGCGGACGTCCTCGCCGAACTCGAGCGCATCGGTTCGCGACTGGACGAGCCGATCCGCATCGCCCTTGCGGGGACGCTCAAGGCCGGAAAGTCGACTCTCATCAACGCGCTCGTCGGCGAGACGATCGCACCGACCGATGCCACCGAGGCCACCCGGATAGTCAGCTGGTTCCGGCACGGGTCGGTCCCGAGGGTGACGGCTCGCCACCCCGGCGGGCGGCGGACCAATGTCCCGATCATCCGCACGGCCGACGGCCTGACGTTCGATATGGCGACCGCCGTCACCGCGCCCGCCGTCGACCTCGACGTCGAGTGGCCCGCCCCCGAGCTGATCAACATGACCCTCGCCGATACCCCCGGCACCTCGTCGTTGTCCCCGGACGTGTCCCAGCGCACCCTGGCGCTGCTGGTCCCCGACGACGGCGTGCCGAGAGTGGATGCCGTGGTGTTCCTGCTGCGCACGCTGAACGCGGCCGACATCGCGCTGCTGCGCCAGATCGGTGAACTTGTGGGCGGAGCCGCCGGCGCACTGGGTGTGGTCGGGGTGGCGTCACGCGCCGACGAGATCGGTTCCGGGCGCATCGACGCCATGCTGTCGGCCCGCGACGTCGCGGGCCGGTTCACCTCCGAATTGAACCGGACCGGCATCTGCCAGGCCGTGGTCCCCGTTGCCGGCTTACTCGCGTTGACCGCGCGCACGCTGCGGCAGAGCGAATTCAGTGCGCTGCAGAAGCTGGCGGCCACCGATGCCGCCGAGCTGAACAAGGCCATGCTCAGCGTCGATCGCTTTGTGCGGGAAGACAATCCGTTACCGGTGGACACGGCCACCAGGGCCGCTCTACTGGACCGCTTCGGCATGTTCGGTATCCGGATCTCGATCGCGGTGCTGCGTTCCGGGGTATCGGATGCCGCCGGACTGGCCGACGAACTCCTCGAGCGCAGCGGGCTGGTGGCGCTGCACGATGTGATCGATCAGCAGTTCGCCCAACGCTCTGAACTGCTCAAGGCGCACACCGCGTTGTTGGCGCTGCGCCGGCTGGTGCAACGCAACCCGATTCCGGCAACCCCGCGCATCATCGCCGACATCGACCCCTTGCTTGCCGACACGCATGCCTTCGAGGAACTGCGGCTGCTATCTCAATTACATTCGCGTCCAACGACTTTGAATGACGACGAAATGGCGTCGCTGCGACGTATCATTGGCGGCTCCGGGACCGATGCGGCCAGTCGGCTGGGGCTGACTCCCGAGCAGCCCTACGACGGCCCACGGGCCGCATTCGCGGCGGCGCAACGTTGGCGGCGCCGCGCCGAGCATCCGCTCAACGATCCGTTCACCACCCGAGCGTGCCGGGCAGCGGTGCGCAGTGCCGAGGCCATGGTCGCCGAGTTCGCGGCGCGCGGGCGCTAGCCGTCGGCGCCCTGCAGCGCACCCCGCCCGAACGGTCCGGGGCCGTTCTCACCCGGCCGCAACGGGAACAGCGGGCGAGTCCGGGTCGGTGTCACCGTCTCGGTCACCGTGCTCACCGACGGCGCGGTGGTCGTGGTCGGAGTATCGGTGGTGGTCTCCGGCGCTGTGGTGGTTGCGGTGGGCGGCGCGGTCACCGTCTCGGTGTAGGTCGGTAGCGGCGCGACGGGGGCCGCAGTGGTTTCGGTGATCGGTGCCGTAGTCGTCGTCACGGTGGTGGTTGGCGTGGTCGTGTTTCCGGTCGGGCTGGTGTCCGGCGAGTGGCTGAACAAGCTGACCAGTGCGTAGACCACCAGGCCGGCGACCACCACGGCGAGGGCGCCGAGCCCGACAAGGGCGGCCGGCTTGCGGTACCACGGCTCTGCGGGGACGGGTTCCGTAGGGTAGTCGCCGGTCGGGTAGTTATATCCGGATGTGTAGTCCGGCTGGGGCGGCACTTCGCTGTATGCCTGCCCGCTCGAGCCGAGCTCGCTGTAGTTGGCGGCCTGCGTCGGATCGCTGTAGAACTCGTCGTCCGGGTTTCCGTTTCGCGCCATGGGACCCGATACTAACGCGCTTGCCGAAGCACCCCATCGGCGAACAATTGCAGGTGATCGAGGTCCGAAAGGTCCAGGAGCTGCAGATATACCCGGGTTACCCCGGCGTCGGCGAACGCGGCCAGCTTGTCGACGATCTCGGCGGGAGTGCCCACCAGCGGGCTGTTGGAGCGCAGCTCATCGACCTCGCGGCCGATATTGGCGGCCCGCCGCGCGACTTCCGCGTCATCGGCGCCGGCGCACACCACGAAGCAGGCTGAGTAAGTCATCGACTCGGGTGCCCGCCCGGCGCCGGCGACGGCGGCGCGCACCCGGTCGAACTGCGTGCGGACGGTGTTCAGCGACGAGAACGGGACGTTGAATTCGGCGGCGAACTTCGCGGCCAGCGCCGGTGTCTGTTTGGCGCCCAGGCCCCCGATGATGATCGGCGGATGCGGGTTCTGCACCGGTTTGGGCAGTGCGGGGGAGTCCGTCACGCTGTAGTGCCGGCCCGTGTAGTCGAAGGTCTGCCCCGCCGGTGTCGACCACAGTCCGGTGATGATGTCGAGCTGCTCGCCGAGTCGCTCGAATCGTTCGCCCAGTGGTGGAAATGGGATGGCGTAGCCGGCGTGTTCCTGTTCGAACCAGCCCGCGCCGATACCGAGATCGACACGGCCACCGCTCATTTCGTCGACCTGGGCGACCGAGATGGCCAGCGGGCCGGGGTAGCGGAACGTCGCCGAGGTGACCATGGTGCCCAGCCGGATGCGTTGTGTCTCGCGGGCCAGCGCACCCAGGGTGACCCACGAGTCGGTGGGACCGGGTAGCCCGTCACCGCTCATCGAGACGTAATGATCTGACCGGAAGAACGCCGAATAGCCGAGTGATTCCGCGGCGGTGGCGACAGCGAGTTGGTCGGAATAGGTGGCCCCTTGCTGGGGCTCGACGAATACCCGGAAGTCCACGGGCTCGAGCCTAGACCGGGGCGGGCGTCAGAACGTCTGCACGCCCTGTACCGCCT
>DASUGW010000152.1:0-38466 GCA_036273805.1 Mycobacterium sp. | reverse complement strand
GTTGGGGCGATGCCCGGTTGTCCAACACCGTCTTCGACGACACCGGCACCATCGTCGGCGTGTTCGACTGCGAGCAGGCGTGCATCTGTCCGGCCGAGGCCGACTTCGGGTGGTGGCTCGCGACGCGCCGCCAGACACTCGAAGTTCAGAAAGTGACCGCCGACCCCGAACTGCCCGGCTTCGACAGCCGCGAACGTGTGATCGCGCGGTACGAGGAGATGATCGGCCGTCCACTGCGTCATCTCGAGTTCTACGAGATGTTTTCGATGATCCGGATGGCGTGCTGCATCGTGCGCTTACAGGTGGTGCTGCGCAGCCTGGGCCAGCACGACCACGGCTTCATGCGCGCTTCGCTGCTGCCCCGGTGGGCAGTCGAGACATTGCGGTCCTGAAGGATATGGGGGTCAAATTGCGACGCATCTCGCTGATGACGGTGCTCGGCGGTATTGCCGCGGCAACGGCGCACCTGGCTGTCCGGGTCCCCAGATGGCCCGCGGCGATGCACCCCGATCGCGCGCCACGGCCCCAACTACGGGTCCTCGAGGAGATCCTCAACGCCAGGGGCAGACCCGACGATTCGGATCCGATGCGGGTGCACCGTGTCGCGACCGACGTGGTGGAGCTTGTGCAACGGGAGGTACGCGATATCACCGGGCTGGCCGATCATCTGTACGGCATGGTCGATGTGGACTGCCGCGAAGCGGATCTGACCGGTGAGCCCTATGTACGTCTCGATGACCTGCGTTGGCTGCTCGGCGGCTACGTCCTGCAAGGCAGCCGCATTCGGCGCCTGGTCCAGTTGCCCGCACTGATCGCTACCCTGACCGACAGCGTGGCCACCGAAAGTGCTGACGATGCAGCGCGATCGGCGGCCATCGAGCTGCTCGCCCGGATCCGCCACACCAACGCCGTGGTCATCGACTGGCTGCTTCTGCACAGGGTGGCACTGCCTGATCCGGACGTGCTGGACTCGAATGCACTGTTCGACCGTTACAGCCGGGTGGAGGCCGAACCTTCTGTGGTGTCCGCCGATCCCCTGTACCTGCTGACCTGCCATCTGCACGACGCACTTGAAACCGCGGACGCGATTGACGATCCCGACCACCCGAGCTTGCGGATCCTCGAGACGCAGCTCGGCAAGCCACTGGCCGCCGTCGACGAAGAGATCACGGCCGTGCTGACGTTCAACGCCGCGCTGGCGACGCTGGCCCGCCGGTTGCGACCCGCCCCGACCGAGGCCTGAAACCCCTACCGCCGCCGGCCCTCGACGTTCACCACCGGGCCTCGTTGCGCTCACCGTCCGTGCTGACACGCACCGCCTGACCGACCAGTTCCCGCGACTCGGCATCGCGGAGCAGATCCGCGTCGTGGATCCGGGCCAGCGCCCGGCCCTCAGCGGTGTCCAGCACCACCAGACCCTGCTGCGGCGCGCCGTCGCGGCCGTGGGCCACCGTATACGCGCACACCGTGGCCGCTCCCGCGTATTCGGTGAGCACCCGGCGATGCTCCTGGGCGGCGTCCACCTCCGGCTGCACATCGCTCGATTCCGGTGCGACGGCGCCGGGCTCACACGACCACACAGCGGCAACGTGTTTGGCCATGTGCATACCCACACCGGTCACCAGGACCCGGCCGGGACGCTTCTCGAACGCGGTGGCGAGCACATGGGTCAGATAGCCACTGGCCGGACCACCCGCGTAGGGCAATCCACCGGTCAAGGTCAGCCCACGCGGGTCATCGAGGCCCAATCCCAGTGCATCGCAAGCGAACCGCACCGAGGACGGAAAACACGAGTACAGGTCGAAAGCATCGATCTCGTCCAGCCGGACGCCGGCACCTTGCAAGGCGTGCCGGCCGACGACCGCCATCGCTGCCGAGCGCGACATATCCGACCGTGCCGCCACGGTGGCCGGGTCCTCGGCGTACGCGGAGGCGGACAGGTACAGCCGACGATCCTCGGCGACACCCAGTGCATCGGCCTTGGCCCGGGTGGCCAGCAGCAGCGCCGCCGACATGTCGACGTCCATCACCGCTACCTCGTGCTTGGTGTACGGCCAACCTACGTAACGGTTTTCGGGTGTGGGTGTGCCGACGGTCGCGGCATCCAACGCCACCGGGCGCCAAGCATGCGGGTTCTTCGCGGCGGTCGCACTCAACCGCGCCATCAACGCGGCGGCCTCGGCCGCATCATCGGTCAGCGTCGCTGCGCGAGCGGCCCGCCGAGCGGTATCGAACAGCGGGAATGTCTCCCAGGCCTGCAGCACGTCGTGGTTGAGTTCGGACCGATGCGGCGGGTCCCAGGGGAACGGTGACGACTTGCGGTGACTCCACGGCAGTTTCACGCCGCTCTTCTTGGCGGCACGCATGGTGGCCAGCGCCTCGGCGCTGCACAACAGCGCCAGATCGAGCTCGCCGCGGCGCATCATGTGTGCAGTTGCGGCAACCAGCTGCTGCGGAGTGGTGCCGCCGATCCCGGAGTAGTGCCGATGGCGCGGATCTGCGCCCAGCTGCTCGGCGAGCCGGTCGACCGGATCGTCATACGGCCAGGTCTGGCAGTAGACCACCTGAAGCGAATCAATCTGCGCCAGAGCCCTTTCGACACCAGCCTGAACGGCGGCCTCGCGGCTGCGCTGGATCCAGCTCACCAACGGCTCAGGTGCGCTCGCGTCATGCACGGTGTGCTGCGCGGCCCCGATGATGCACAGCTGGCGCGGATCGACGACGCTCACCGGCCCGACCACTGCGGCGGACGCTTCTCGGCGAACGCCCGCGGGCCTTCCTTGGCATCCTCGGTGGCGAAGATCTCCTTGGCGATCCGGGACTCGTTACGGTAGGCCTCTCGCATGTCGACCTTGAGGCCCTCGAGCACACTGCGTTTGGTGGCCTGGATCGCCAGGGGCGCGTTTCGGGTTATCCGGGCGGCATACTCGAATGCCTTGTCCAACAGCGCACCCTCGGGCACCACTGCGTTGAGCAGGCCCATCTCAAAGGCCCGCTGAGCATCGATCACGTCGGCGCACAGCAGAAACTCCATAGCTTGAGCAAAGGGCACCTGACGGGGCAGCCGGACCGTAGTGCCACCGCCGGCGAACAGCCCACGGGCGGGTTCGAGGACACCGAAGCTCGCGTGCTCGCTGGCGATTCGGATGTCGACCCCGCCCAGCATCTCCATGCCGCCGGCCACACACGGGCCGTTCACCGCCGCGATGATCGGTTTGTAGATCTTCGAGCCGCGCAGCACCGCATCCGTGCCGTCGGACAGGGAGTAGCCGTTCACCGAGGTCGCGGTGCCGGCCTGCAGTTCCTTTGCCAGCGCGGTGATCTCGGGGACATAGGTCTTCAGGTCGGCTCCCGACATGAAATTACGCCCAACTCCGGTGAAGATCGCCACCCACGCCTGCTCGTCGGCTTCGAAGCGCCTCCATGCCTGCGCGAGTTGATGGAAATGTTCGAGGTCGCATGCGTTCTTGGCCTCGGGACGGTCCAGCGTGATCAGCAATACATGCTCGGCACCGGGACGGGGTGCGAGGTCGTAATGGACTGGCACGGGCTCTCCTTACGGGTTCGGGTGGGCTTCGGGCCGGCCGTGGGCGGCGAACTCCGCCCGCAGGGCCTCGCGGTCGGCGTTGGTCATGGGCACGTAGGTCTCGGTGCGGGGCGGGCGCCACCAGACCGGATCCGTGGTGAGCCAGGCATCCCGGCGCAGCGGCTTCTTGTCGACCTTGCCATGTCCGACAACGGGAAGGGTGTCGGTGACCCGGACGAACCGGGGCGCCCACTTGGTGCCCAGATCGGGCTGCGCCGCCAGGAATCCGGCAAAACGTTGCGGGTCGAAATCGTGGCCGGAAATCGTTTCGAGGACTGCCATCACCTGATCACCGCCCTGCGGGTCGGGCACGCCGACGACCGCGACCGCGGCGGCGTCATCGAAGCGACACAGGATGCGTTCCACCGGTGCCGCGGCGAAGTTCTCCGAATCAACCCGCAGCCAATCCCCCGTCCGGCCGGCGAACCAGAAGACCCCGCCGCCGTCACGGTAGGCGAGGTCGCCCGACCAGAACCAACCGCCACGCAGCCTTTCGGCGTCCGCCTCGGGGTTACCCCAGTACCCTTCGAAGGAGCCTGCGGTGTCCTTGCGCACCAATTCGCCGATCGCGCGGCCGGCGTTGCGCAGCCTGCCGTCATCATCGAACAAGGCTGTCTCGCAGTCATTCCCGTCCTCGTCGACGACAGCGATCTGCGCTCCCGGCGGCGCGGTCCCCAGCGAGCCGGGCTGAGCCGGCATCAGCACGATGCCTCCCTCACTCGAGCCGTACCCGCTGAGCACCCGGACCCCGAAGCGCGTACCGAACTCGGCCATATCGCGCGGCGAAGCCTCCGGCGCGAGGACGAACTTGAGCCGGTGATCGCGGTCGTGTGCCGACGGTGGCGTCGCCAAGATGTAGCCGAGGGCACGGCCGACGGTGCTGGTGAAAGTGACACCGTTGGCGCGCACGTCGTCGAGCCAGGCGGTGGCCGAGAACCTGTCGCGCAGCACCAGTCGGGCGCCGCTGGCCAGAGACGGAAACAGCGTGGAGGACAAGGCGTTTCCATGTGCCAGAGACATCGGGCAGTACAGGACGTCGTCCGACTGGATACGCATTTGCGCCGCCACCGCGGCGAGACGGCGCTGACTGCACTTCGCCGCCTTGGGTGCCGAGGTGGACCCCGAGGTGAAGATGAGGAACAACAGGGTGTCCGGCGACGGATCGGTGGGCGCCCCGCCGGCGACGGAAACGACCGCGCCTCGGTGTGCCGACCAGGGTTCGTCGCCGGCGCGCAACGCCCCGGGAACCAAATTGCCGAACGTGTCGTCGGCCAGCACGAACTGGCATTGCGTGTGAGCGATGTCGCGGGCCAACTCCTCGCCGCGGCGGGTCGGGTTCAATCCGACGACACAGGTACCCGCCAGCGCCGCACCCAGGATCTGGAAGACGTACTCGGGCACGTTGGGCAGCAATACCCCGACGTGCGGCGGGGCGGCGGAGTCGAGGCTCTCCCGCAACCACGACGCGCGCATCGCGGATTCCTCGCAGACCTCCCGCCACGTCCACGTCCGGTCGCCGTAGACGAGTCCGACGGCATCGTCGGCGGCGCGGTTGCGGACAAGCGCTGCCACGGTTCCTGTCTGCAGCGATGTCACTTCGTCCCTCGAATCAGACCTGGCGGAACTGCGGATTCTTGCTATCTTACGATAATAGCAAGATAGAATTTTCAGACTGGGCGTCTCGGACCGATTTCCGTACGATCGACCGCTGGAGGCGGTTACGGTGTCGCCCACGGAAATGCTTCGGACGGCCCCCTTAGGAGGGTGCAGTGACCACTGCGCACGTAGTTTTCGACCCGTTCTCCGACGATTACTTCAACGCCCCATTCGCCACCTACCGCCGGATGCGCGACGAGGCGCCGGTCTACTACAACTCGACCTACGACTTCTACGCGCTGACCCGGCACGCCGATGTCACGGCGGCACTCAAGGACACCGCCGCGTTCTCGTCGTCGCGGGGCGTCGATCTGCAGATGGTGCAGTCCGGCGAGCCGCCACCGCCACTGATCATCATGATGGACCCGCCCGACCACCGGCGAATGCGCGGCCTGGTCAACAAGGTCTTCACACCGCGGGCCATCGAGCGTCAGCGCCAGACGGTGATGGCCCAGATTGACCGGTTCCTGCTGGCAGCGGACCCGGAGAACTTCGATGTGGTGCAAGACTTCTCGGCGCTGTTCCCAGTCGAGGTCATCACCTCGATGCTCGGGGTCCCCGCGGAGTTGCGCCAGCAGGTGCGGCTGCTGCTCGACAAGTCGCTGGAACGCGAATACGGCAAGGTCGAGATGCCGGAGTCGGGAATCGCAGCCGCAATCGAGACCGGCTTGATGTACTACGAGATCATCCAGGAACGTCGTGGCGCGCCGCAGGACGACATGATCAGCGATCTGATCGCGGCCGAGATCGAACGCGACGGGGCCATGACCAAGCTCGATGATATCGAGATCACCGCATTCGCCTCGATGCTCGGCGGCGCCGGGGCCGAGACCGTCACCAAACTCGTCGGCAATGCCGTCGTGACCTTCGCCGACCATCCCGAACAGTGGCAGCGCCTGTGCGACGACCGCAGCCTGATTCCGGACGCCGTCGAGGAACTACTGCGCTGGGAGGCGCCGGCGCAGTACCTGGTGCGGTACTCCCTCAGAGATATCGAGCTGCACGGCCAGACCATTCCCGCGGGCAACCCGGTGCTGCTGTGCCTGGGTTCGGCCAACCGTGACGAACGCGCATTCGACGATGCCGACGTCTTCGACATTGCCCGCGATCGGAGTCAGGCGCAGAACCTCGGGCTGGGCTACGGAACGCACAGCTGCCTGGGCGCGGCCCTCGCCCGCATGGAGTGCATCGCCGCACTGGACCGATTGCTGGACTTCATGCCCCGCTACGAGCTCGACCGCGAAGGCTTGCGGCGGGTGGCGATGACCAACGTGATCGGTTGGCACAACGTCCCGGTGCGCGTACTTCAGTGAGCCCATTGCACCGTTGACAGGCGGCCCAGACGGCCGTACGGTCCTGGACAAGCGATTGAAAATGACGTTTTCAATCGCTCCGGACGGAGAGTGGCAATGACCGATGACGCGGACAGGAATGTGGTCAAAACTGCCGCCTGGCTTCCCCATTCGATCTTCGAAGCCGGCTTCGACGAGGCCGCGCCCGCGGACCTGCTGTCGTCCTGGAAGCACCTGCTGGACCGGCTGAACTCGGCCTCGCAGGTCGTCCTCGACGATGCCGTGTCCCGCACCCCACGCGACGCCGCGGCCGGAATCCGGCACCTGCTGGTGCTGCTGGCCGCCGGCGCCGACGAAGTGCTGGGGTTCGATCCACAGCCCGCGCCGGTGCTGCGGCCCGCGGCCATGGACGACAAGCTGAGCTGGGGCATGGAGTGCCCGGACTGCCTCTACCACCGCGCAGCTCTGCAACCCGGCGCAAGCTACCGCCTTTTCGGCAACCGTGGCACGGCGCGCTATGTGGGATTGCAGACGATGGACGGCATCGCCTCGACCGCCAACGCGCTGGTGGACGAACTCGATGTTGATGCCGACGGCAATTTCGAGGTCATCTTGTCCGCCGACCGGCAGCCGGGGAACTGGCTGCAGTTGGCCGGCGCCCACCCCGTGCTCACCATCCGGCACTTCTTCTACGACTGGGACACCGAGGTCCCGTCGTCGCTTGCGCTCGAACAGATTTCGGAAGTACCGGGGCGCCAACCGGTTTCACCGCCGTTGGAGTCTGCCCTGCCTGGGCAACTGTCCGCGGTCGGAGACTTCGTCCTCGACAACCTGACATTCTTCCTGCAATTCGGCGGCGCGCCACCGGCCAACGGCTTTCTGCCGCCCGCCGACTTCTCAGCACAGGGCGCGGCGGCCGAGAATCGGCCGGTGATCGGCCGCTGGGAATTACAGCCCGACGAGGCGCTGGTGCTTGAGATCGAACCGCCCAATGGCGTGTATTGGAGCTTCTCCCTGGGCAATCCGTGGTGGGAGACAATTCATTACGGACGCCACCAGTCGAGCCTCAACGGGCATCAGGCGGCGGTGGACCCCGATGGCAGGGTGCGCGTCGTCGTCTCGGCGGAAGATCCCGGCATCGCCAACTGGCTCGACACCGCAGGCTTCAGCAACGGCGCCCTGATCCTGCGGTGTGTGCGCACTGACACCGCACCCGTGCCCGCGGTGACGCGCGCGAAGTTCAGTGAACTGGAAGCCATTCTCCCCAAAGGTGTTTCACGAGTCAGCCCCGATGAACGGGCGGCGCAACTGGCCGCCCGCCGCCGCGCAGTCAGCGAAAGGTTCGCATGATGACGTTCAACGCCGAAGAACTCGAAGAAGCAGCGACCGCCGCGACCGGGCTCTCCGATTTCGGGTCGGCGTATTACCGCGAAGGATTGCTGCGCACCGTCGACGCGCTCAACGACGAAGCCGATCTCAACGACATGGGCAACCTGATCCAGAACGCCAACATCAACAATGCCCTGGTGCAGCGCCTGAAGATCGTCGACACCTACAAGCAGCACCCGCAGATCGACGACGAGGTGGTCGGTGGACCGGTCTTCATCATCGGTCTGCCGCGCACCGGTACCACCGCGCTGAGCCAACTGGTGGGCGCCGACAATCAGTTCCGCTCGCTGCGCATGTGGGAGTCCCAGCAGCCCACCCCGCCGCCGGAGACCGCCACCCAGCACGACGACCCGCGCATCGAGCAGGCGCAAACCGGTCTGGATCTGATGAACGAGATGTTCCCGCTGATGAAGACGCTGTACAACTCCGAAGTCACCGCGGCGACCGAATGCCAGGACCTGATGGGCATGAGCTTTCGCACCTTCCACTTCGACGGGGTGGTCCGGGTGCCCAGCTACCTGGCATGGCTCATGGACTGCGACATGGGCGAGACGTACACCTTTCACCGGCAGGTGCTCAAACTGCTGCAGTGGCACTGCCCACCCACCCTGTGGCACTTGAAGACCCCGGTGCACATGTTCTCGCTCGACGCGCTCGTGGAGGCCTACCCGGAAGCCAAATTCCTGTGGAGCCACCGGGATCCGGCCGAGGTGATGGGTTCGGTGTGCAGTCTCATCCGGTACTGCCGAAGCTGGAGCAGCGACCGCGACGACGCTCACGAGCTCGGCGCCGAACAACTGGACTGCTGGGCCGAAGCCGTGCGGCGCGCAATGGACTTCCGTTCCCGCACCGGCGACAGCCGGTTCGCCGATGTGTCGTTCGCCGATCTGCAGCGCGATCCGATCGCCACGGTGTCTACGGCCTACCGGCAACTCGGCCTGGACTTCACCGACGACTCCCAACGCGCCGTGGCGAATTGGGCCACCGGGCACCAGCCCGGCGCGCGCGGTGCACACGCCTACGAGCTCGCCGACTACGGCCTCACCCCCGAAGGGGTCCGGGACCGTTTCGCCCCCTACATGGCGACCTACGACGCGACCGCGTGACCAATGTCGCCACCGGAATCACGGCGGCCACAAACGCCTCCACAGCGGCGGCGCGTCGACGAGGCCACGGCGCGCGCTCTGTTCCTTTCCGCCGCGACCACGCTGGTGAAGCAACAGGGCGTCAGCGCCGTCACCGTCGCCGACGTCCTGGACGCCACGCAGCTGGGCACCCGCATCTTCTACCGGAATTTCGCGTCCAAGGACGACCTCGTCCGCGCGGTTTTCGCCGAGATGGCCCGCGGCGAGGCCCGGCGGCTGCGGGAACTGACACAGCGCGCTACCGACCCTTTGCACGGGGTGGCACTCTGGATCCGGGGCCGACTCGATCTGGCCTTCGACCCGGCGGTGCGCTCGGAGCTGCGCACGGCATCGCGTGAGGCACAGGCGCGGTTGTCGACCGACCCGCTTGTCATCACCGGCGCCTTCGCCGAGATGCTCGGCCCACTGATCGAGCAACTACAGATCGGTGTGCGCGCCGGGCAGTTCCCGGAAGTGCCCGAGGCCGAGGTCCACCAGGCGGCCCACCTCATCCACGGCACGGTGTGGGCCTGCACCGAATCGGAGTGGACCGGCGCGGCATACCCGGGCGACGCCGCCGTCGGGCGGATCATCGCTTATTGCCTCCGCGGTCTGGGCGCCGACCCGGCGGCAACGCGCCGGGCGGTCGACGCCGTCATCTGACTTGGTGTCGCGGCTGTCAACCGACCGGTCTCCAGCCCCGCGCATATCCATTCCAACAGAATCCATCGTTTTCGTGAACTTTGGTAACGGAATCGGTTGCGGGGACCGGGGTGATGGGCGATTGTTGAACAACACAGCGAGTGAAGGGGGAACGACCCTGATCGAGACCGGCACCAAAGCCACAGATCCACGTAAGGGAGAGGACCAGCGCCGCGGCGCCGGAAGCCCGGTCATCGAGATCGCCCATGTGACGAAGCGCTTCGATGACTACGTGGCGGTGGCCGACGCCGACTTCTCGATCGGCCAGGGCGAGTTCTTCTCGATGCTGGGTCCGTCCGGTTGCGGAAAGACCACGACGTTGCGCATGATCGCGGGCTTCGAGACGCCGACCGACGGTGCTATCCGCCTGGAGGGCAAGGACGTGTCCCGCGTTCCGCCGCACAAGCGCAACGTCAACACGGTCTTCCAGCATTACGCACTGTTCCCGCATATGACGGTGTGGGACAACGTCGCCTATGGCCCGCGGAGTAGGCGGAAGGCCGCCAAAATGGACTCAGCCAAGGTCAAGAAGAGCGTCGACGAGATGCTCGACGTCGTCCGGCTGACCGACTTCGCGCAGCGCAAGCCCGCTCAGCTCTCCGGTGGCCAGCAGCAACGGGTCGCACTCGCCCGGGCGCTCGTGAACTATCCGAGCGCACTGCTGCTCGACGAGCCGCTGGGCGCCCTGGACCTCAAACTGCGCCACGTCATGCAGTTCGAACTCAAACGCATCCAGCGCGAGGTGGGCATCACGTTCGTCTACGTGACCCACGACCAGGAAGAAGCATTGACGATGAGTGACCGCATCGCGGTCATGAACGCCGGGAACGTCGAACAGATCGGCACGCCGACGGAGATCTACGACCGTCCGTCGACGGTGTTCGTCGCCAGCTTCATCGGGCAGGCCAACCTGTGGCACGGCCGCCAGACCGGCAGGGTCGGCCGTGCGGCCGGCCAAGACTACGTCGAAATCGACGTGCTGGGTGCCCATCTGCGGGCACGGCCGGGTGACACCCGGATCGAAGACGGCGGCCAGGCCACACTGATGGTGCGCCCCGAACGCGTGCAGGTCTCGATGAATCCGCCGTCGGCCGAGCTGGTGTCGGTTCCCGCCACCGTGACCGATCTGACGTTCCAGGGGCCGGTCGTGCGGCTGTCACTGGCCGCCGCCGACGATTCGCCGATCGTCGCCCACGTGGGTCCCGAGGCGAACCTGCCGCTGCTGCGGCCCGGAGATCAGGTGTACGTCAGCTGGTCGGCAGACGCGTCGCTGGTGCTTCCGGCCGCCGACATCCCGACCACCGAAGATCTCGAGGAGATGCTCGACGACTCCTGACGACCGCGCCCTTGACGTCCTCCCCACTGAACTGTCTTCTTGCTCGTTCCCACCGAAAGGCAAAGCAGCCATGGCCTCGAACAATCTGGACAACAACGAACTCGACCCCCGGCTGTTGGCGCGACTGGCTGCCAACCGCACCTCCCGGCGCCGTTTCCTCGGCGGCGGCAGCGCGGCTGCGGCGGCACTGGTCCTCGGTCCCTCCTTCCTGGCTGCGTGCAGTTCCAAGGAATCCGGTGGCGGCGGTACCACCACCTCGGCAGCCCCGGCCGACGACGGGAAGCCGGCGACGGGACATCTGCGGATTTCCAATTGGCCGCTGTACATGGCCGACGGATTCGTCGCGGCCTTCCAGACGGCTTCGGGTTTGACCGTCGATTACAAGGAGGACTACAACGACAACGAGGAATGGTTCGCCAAGAACAAGGAACCGTTGTCGCGTAAGCAGGACATCGGCGCCGACCTCGTGGTCCCCACGCAGTTCATGGCGTTGCGCCTCAAGCAGCTGGGCTGGCTCAACGAGATCAGCGACACCCGGGTGTCCAACCGCAAGAACTTGCGGCCCGACCTGCTCAACGACCCGTCGGACCCGGGGCGCAAGTACACCGCGCCCTACATGACGGGCATGGTGGGTCTGGCCTACAACAAGGCCGCCACCGGCCGGCCCATCACCAAGATCGACGACCTGTGGGACCCGGCCTTCAAGGGCAAGGTCAGCCTGCTGTCGGACACCCAGGACGGTCTGGGCATGATCATGTCCTCGCAGGGCAACTCCCCCGAGCATCCCACCATGGAGTCCGTCCAGAAGGCCGTCGACCTGGTCAAGGAGCAGAAGGCGAAGGGCCAGATCCGCCGGTTCACCGGAAACGACTACGCCGACGATCTGGCAGCCGGCAATATCGTTGTCGCGCAGGCCTATTCGGGTGACATCGTGCAGTTGCAGGCCGACAATCCCGACCTGCAGTTCATCATCCCCGAGTCCGGTGGCGACTGGTTCATCGACACCCAGGTGATCCCGTACACCACCCAGAACCAGCATGCCGCCGAGGCCTGGATCAACTACGTCTACGACCGGCCGAACTACGCCAAGCTGATCGCGTTCACCCAGTACGTCCCCGTGCTCTCGGACATGGAGGACGAACTGAACAAGATCAACCCGAAGCTTGCGGCCAACCCGTTGATCAACCCGCCGCAGGCGATCAAGGACAAGTTGAAGACCTGGCCGGCGCTGTCCGACGAGGACACCCAGGCCTTCAACTCCGCGTACGCGGCAGTCACCGGCAGCTAGGCGCCGATGGCAGGGGTCGCGGCCAGCAGCCGCCAGCGCAGCAGGATCGCTCCGTACCTGATGATCCTGCCGGCGCTGGCGTACCTGGCGATCTTCTTCGTGGTGCCGTTCTATTCGCTGCTGCGGACGTCGCTGTCGAAGATGGGCGGGTCGATCTACCTGCCGAAGCTGACGTTCGCGTGGGACTGGAGCAACTACACCGAGGCGCTGTCGCTCTACCAGGACCAGATCCTGCGATCCCTGCTGTATGCCTTCACCGCGACGGCGGTCTCACTGCTGATCTCCTACCCGCTGGCCTACGTCATCGCGTTCCGGTCGGGCCGGTACAAGAACCTGCTGCTGGGCCTGGTGGTACTGCCGTTCTTCGTGACCTTCCTGGTGCGCACCCTGGCCTGGAAAACGATCTTCGCCGACGACGGTTTTCTGGTAAGCACCCTCAACGCGATCGGGTTGGTCGACGGGCATCTGTTGTCGACACCGTGGGCGGTGATCGGCGGCCTGATCTACAACTCGATGACGTTCATGATCCTGCCGCTGTACGTGAGCCTGGAGAAGATCGACCCACGCCTGCTGGAGGCGTCAAAGGACTTGTACTCCTCCAGTTTCCGGGCGTTCCGCAAGGTGATCCTGCCGTTGTCACTGCCCGGCGTGATCGCCGGCAGCATGCTGGTGTTCATCCCGGCGGTGGGCGACTTCATCAACGCCGACTACCTGGGCAGCACCCAGACCACCATGATCGGCAACGTCATCCAGAAGCAGTTCCTGGTGGTCAAGGACTACCCCGCCGCCGCCGCACTCAGCTTCGTGCTGATGGCGCTGATCCTCGTCGGCGTGCTGTCCTACACGCGGGCCCTGGGCACGGAGGATCTGGTATGACCGTCGAGGAAGCCGCCGTCGTCTCCGAAGCCCTGCAACGTTCGGCCCCAAGACGTTTCAGCGGACTGGCCGGACGCGGCAGGTTCGGCGACTTGATACTGCGCCTGGTTGCCGCACTGGTGATGCTCTACATCTTCCTGCCGATCTTCGTCATCGTGCTGTTCTCGTTCAACAAGCCCGCGGGCAAGTTCAACTACACCTGGCAGGGCTTCACGCTGCAGAACTGGCTGCACCCGTTCAAGTACCCAGCGCTGACCAAGGCCCTGATAATGAGCCTCGAGGTGGCGGCCATCTCCACCGTCATCGCCCTGATATTCGGCACACTGCTGGCAATTGCCCTTGTGCGGCAACGTTTCTGGGGTAGCAAGGCGGTCGAGACGTTTTTGGTACTACCACTGACCGCGCCCGAAGTGGTGATGGGCGCATCACTGCTGACCCTTTTCCTCGACCTGGGCTGGGCGACCGGGTTCACCACTATCGTGATCGCGCACATCGCGTTTCAGATCAGCTTCATTGCGATGACCGTGCGCGCCCGGGTGCGCGGCTTCGATTGGACCCTCGAGGACGCGTCGCTGGACCTCGGCTCTGGTCCGGCCCGGACGTTCTTCAAGGTGACGCTGCCGCTGATCGTTCCGGGCATTGTGGCCGCGGCGATGTTGTCATTCGCGCTATCGCTGGACGATTTCATCATCACCTACTTCGTCAGCGGTTCGACGGTGACCTATCCGCTGTTCGTCAACGCGGCGGTGAAGGCCGCCGTCCCGCCACAGATCGACGTGTTGGCCACCGCGATCCTGGTGGTCAGCCTGATCCTGTTGGCCTTCGGCACGCTGTATCGCCGTAGACGTCAGCTCTGAGTCATCAGCGTCAGCCGAAAAACCGCAATCGACGGATGACCGGGCCGCCGGCGAAGTCGGCGATCACCACACCGCGGTGTTCGGCGCCCGCATACAGCGACACCGCCACCGAAGTTCCGGCCGTGATGACCTTGCCGGAGTGCGCCCCCGGCAACTTCTCGGCCAGCACCGGCAGCTCCGCGGAGACCACCTCGCTGCGACTCAGCAGCCGGCGGACCGTCAACTCGTCACCTGTCTTTAGCGCCGTGAAGAGGTCCTGCAGCATCCCGCGGGCACGGCCCCCGATCCGGCGAAATCCCTGCATGAAGCCCAGCGCGCCGGCCGGGCCCTGGTTGGCCAGCATCGCGCGCACCAGGCCCACACCGGCCGGAGCTGCGGCCAGACCGTTGCGCGCGAACTGCAGCATCATCGGGGGCAGCTCCCAATAAGCTTGCAGCCTAGCTACTTTCAGCCCGGCGTCGGTCTGGGCAATCTCGTAGCCGAGGATCGCCGGAATCTGCATCGATACACTCGGGCCCATCTGCACGTTCAGCGTCAGGTCGCGCACCACGGTCGAACCACCGACGAAATCGTCGCGCAGGTCGAAGGAGATCTGACGTGGCGCGATGAACGTGTCGAAGAAACGGCCGATCTGCGTGTGACCGATGTGCGGCCGTGAGCCCACCGGATCCTCGACCTGGCCGTCATCGGTGAACAGCGCCAGCCAACCGGCGCGGTCGCGACAGCCGGCCGCGTCCAGCGAGCTCGCGGCGGTGGCCAGCAGGCGGGCGGCCCGATCCACCTCAGAACTCACGGGCCACCGACGATTTCCACGTCGGCGGCGCGCATCGCCTCGATCGCCTCGGCCGTGGAGCCCGGAGCCACACCCGCCGTGAGGTTGAGCAGCACACGTGTGCGCAGGCCGGCACGGATCGCATCCGCGGCCGTGGCGCGTACGCAGTAGTCGGTCGCGATACCGGCGATGTCGACCTTGTCCACACCGTGCCGGGCAAGCCACTCCACCAACGACGTCTGCGTGCCGTCATGCCCCTCGAACCCGCTGTACGCCGCCGAGTATTGGCCCTTGTGAAACACCGCCTCGAACGCAATGCAGTCGAGATCGGGATGAAACTGCGCGCCGGGGGTATCGGCCACACAGTGCCGGGGCCACGAGTCGACGAAGTCCGGATGCTCGGCGAAATGATCACCGGGATCGATGTGGAAGTCCTTGGTCGCCACCACGTGGTCGTACCCATGCGGCCCGGCCAGTAATCCGCTGATGGCGCGGGCGACCGCGGCACCGCCCTCGACCGCGAGCGACCCGCCTTCACAGAAGTCGTTCTGCACGTCGACGATGATCAAACAAGTACGCATAGAGCGTCCCCTCCGTCGATGCTCACAGGCTACCGACCGAAAGCGCTATCGGACGACGACCAACGCCCTATCGTCTACACGGCAGGTAGCCGATGGACCGGGGGCGGGAAGCTAGGTCCACAAGCCGGCGTCTATGGGACCCGCGCCGACGGTGCCCACATAGCCTGTCGCGCGGCTATTGAAGCGGGGAAAGCTATAGCTCCGCAATAGCATTCGCAGTAGAACATATCCCCCGTCCTTTGGGGTGGCGCGTGGTCCCAGTTCAGCAGTTTCGTCGGCATAACTTGTTGCTCTTCATGATTATGGATTAGGTTCCCCTGGCGCGGATGGCGGTACTGCTGGCGCTGGCAGTGGTTGTGTCGGTGGTGGCGGCGGTGTTGGTTGCGGGGGTGGTGTTTCCCCCGGTTGCGGTGCCACTTCCCCTGCCGGTGGAATACCTTCGGTGGGAAGCGTAGGCGCACTCCAAAACCCATTCGGTTCCATGTGATCTTTGCAGTAATTCGTGGAATCCATCGGCACCAGATATTGTTTCCACGCGCCGGGAGGATTCGGCGCCGGTGCATCTATACCGTCAGGGCAGCGCCAATTGCACGACACGCCACTGATGCCCTGGCCGACACCGCCAATGCCGAGAGTGCCATTTGCACCGACACCGACGCCGGTACCAGCCAATCCAAGGCCGACGGAACCGCCCTGGCAGTGCCAATGCGCCCCATTGATTTCAGTCGGGAAATCGCAAAACCCGCCAGCGATGCCAGCGATATTTGCATTCAATACGCCGACGCCGGGATATGGGCATTGGGTGTCGGCTTTGGCTGACTGTGCGAGAAGCATCGATGCGCAAAAACCGAATGCCACTGCGGAAACGCAAACTGCTGCTTCTGTTTTCATCGCTCTCCTTTTCTGAATTGCCCATTTTGACGGCTCTTCGATTTGACCGGGCAATCAGTATGAAGTCTGGGTTGTGGCCCGCGTGGCGTGCGGGTGCAGTAGAAGCCTATCCGGCGTGCCGAGTCGTTTCGGTTCAGAATCCGCATGCGACATCGCTGCGGAACACCGCTGGCCACCTCCCGGTTTCAGGGGGGACCGGTCAACGGCAAAGACATCTCTCTAGTCGACGATGATCAGTGCGCGCATCGCTCCGCCGTAACCATTTGCGCAGTACAGTGAAACGGCCGTGCGGAGGGAAGGACGTAGCTTGCCGAAGACGTTCGACTTCTTCGACGCCGAAGAGCTGCCCGCACCCGATGTCTCAGCCGGACAAGCCGCCGACATCGCGCGCCATCATTTCGGGCTGACCGCCCAGGCGACACCGTTGGGCAGCCAGCAGGACGCCAATTTCCTGCTGACGAACCCGGCGGGTGCACCGCTGGGAGTGCTCAAGATCGCCAATCCGGCGTTCTCCCGCGCCGAAATCGAGGCACAGGATGCCGCCGCGGCATACGTCGCCGACCGCGACCCGCGGGTGCGGACAGCGACGAACCTGGCTCCGGCCGGCGTTCCGGCAATTGCCGAGGTGCCCGACGGCTCCGGCGGCGTGGTCTTCGCCCGGATCATCAACTTCCTCGACGGCGGGGCGATGGGCGGCGCCGGCTACGTCGCTCCGCCGCGCTGGGCCGCCCTCGGTACTCTGGTCGGCCGAGCCTCGGTAGCGCTGGCGGGGTTCGAGCATCCCGGCGTCGACCGAGTGCTGCAATGGGACCTGCAGCACGCGAAGCGCACGGTGGACCTGCTGTTGCCTTACCTCGCCGATCCCGGATCGGCGCAACGGGTGGCCGTTGCGACCGCCGATGCCTGGCGCACCGTCAGCACGGTGGCCGGGCACCTGCCGCAGCAGGTGATCCACGCCGACATCACCGATGACAACGTCGTCTGCTCGGCGGCGCCCGCACGACTGCCCGACGGCATCATCGACTTCGGCGACCTCACCCGGTCATGGGCGATCGGCGAACTGGCAGTGGCGCTTTCGGCGGTGCTGCGGCACGCAGGGGGCGAACCGTCTGCCGCCGTCCCGCTGATCGCGGCGTTCGACCGGGAACGACCACTGCTACCCGCGGAGGTGACCGCGCTGTGGCCGTTGGTTGTGCTGCGCGCCGCCACATTGGTGGTGAGCGGCCACCAACAGGCCACGATAGACGCTGAAAATGACTATGCCACATCGGCTTTGGAACTCGAGTGGCAGATATTCGAGCGAGCCACCGCGATACCGACGGAGGTGATGACCGCGCTGATCGAGCACGCGCTGGGTCACGCCAAGCCACTTCGGCCGGTACCCGTGGACGCCGGGCTGTTCGCCGGGCTGAACCCGGCCGATATCGCGCGCATCGACCTTTCGGTGCACTCCGATGATCTCGACGCCGGCCTGTGGCGTGATCCTGATCGTGAAGGCCGACTCGGCCAAGCCCGCCTGGCCGACACGCTCGCGGCCGCGACCGTCTACGCCGTACCACGCCTCAGCAGATCCGTTGTGCTGCACAGTGAATCACCGGCAACCGTGCCCACAGGCGTAGACGTGTGGCTGTCAGGCGACGCACCGCTGCAAGCACCCTGGTCCGGGTTGCTCGAGGCGGTCGGCGACCGCGAGATCGTCCTGACCGGCGATGACGGGACTGTGCTGGTTCGCGGTCCGTTAACGCCCGCCAACGGGCTGGCCGTGGGCCACGCCGTCGAAGCGGGCGCCGTGCTGGGCCAGGCGGGACCCGGGCGGCTCTGGCTGCAGGTGAGCACCGATTACCCGGCGAACATCCCTGCGTTCGTCCGGCCCGAATATGCGCCGGGCTGGCTGGCCCACACCCGCGACCCGGCCCCGCTGCTGGGGCTCACACCGGCCTCCGCACAGGACTCCCCCGAGGGCGTGCTGGCCCGGCGTGGCCGATCATTCGCGGCGGTGCAGGAGCAGTACTACCGCCGCCCACCACAGATCGAACGCGGTTGGCGCGAATACCTGCTCGACACCGACGGCCGGTGCTACGTCGACATGGTCAACAACGTGGCGGCCATCGGGCACGGCCGTCCCGAGCTGGCCGACGCGGTGGCCCGGCAGTGGCGCCGGCTCAACACCAATTCCCGGTTCAACTACCGCGCGGTCGCAGACTTCTCGGAACGGCTGGCAGCCACACTGCCGGACCCGCTGGACACCGTCTTCCTGGTCAACTCCGGCTCCGAAGCCGTCGACCTGGCGCTGCGGCTGGCCATGGCCGCCACCGGTCGCCGCGATGTGGTTGCCGTCAGCGAGGCCTACCACGGCTGGACCTATGCCACCGATGCGGTGTCGACGTCGCTTGCCGACAATCCCAACGCGTTGAGCACCCGCCCCGACTGGGTTCACACCGTGCCGAGCCCCAACAGCTACCGCGGCGAACACCGGGACGCACCGCAGCGCTATGCCGTCGACGCGGTGCAGATCATTGCGGGACTGGCCGACGCCGGCCATCCAACGGCGGCATTCATCTGCGAGCCGTTCTACGGCAATGCCGGCGGGATCGCGCTGCCGGACGGTTACCTGGCTGCGGTGTATCGAGCGGTGCGCGATGCAGGCGGGCTGGCCATCGCCGACGAGGTCCAGGTCGGATACGGCCGGCTCGGAAGCTGGTTCTGGGGCTTCCAGGGGCAGGGCGTGGTGCCCGACATCGTCACCGTGGCCAAGGCCATGGGCAACGGCCACCCGCTGGGCGCGGTGATCACCACCAAGGCCATCGCCGACACCTACCGCACGCAGGGCTATTTCTTCTCCTCCGCCGGCGGCAGCCCGGTCTCCTGCGTCGTCGGACTCACCGTTCTCGACGTCATCGAACGCGAAGGACTGCAGCACAATGCACTGGTGGTGGGCGAGCACCTGCGCGCTCGGCTGACGGCCCTGGCCGCTGAGCATGCACTGATCGGGGCGGTACACGGCAGCGGCCTCTACATGGGCGTCGAGCTCGTCCGCGACCGCGATTCGCGGGAGCCCGCCGTCGCCGAGACGGCCGCGATCTGCGAGCGGATGCGCGAACTCGGGGTGATCGTTCAGCCCACCGGCGACCGCATGAACGTGCTCAAGATGAAGCCGCCCATGTGCCTGTCACAAGCTGCCGCGGACTACTTCATCGACATGCTCGACCGGGTGCTGACCACCGGCTGGTGATGCGCCGAGCTGCGCCCTCTACCTGGGCGCGTTGCGCCGCTTAGCTGAGCGAACTAAGGTCTGGACACATGTCCAGACAATGCCGAGGGGTCGATCGCGCGTGACGTCTGGTCTGCGCATCGCCCTGCTGTCCTACCGCAGTAAGACCCATTGCGGCGGACAGGGCGTCTACATCCGACATCTCAGCAGCGGCTTGGTTGAACTGGGTCACCACGTCGAGGTCTTCTCCGGGCCGCCGTATCCGGAGAGCCTGGATCCGCGCGTCGTGCTCAACGAAGTCCCCAGCCTGGATCTCTACCGCGAGCCCGACCCGTTCCGGGTGCCGCACCCCAGCGAGATCCGCAACAGCATCGACCTGCTGGAACTCAGCACCATGTGGACCGCGGGCTTTCCCGAGCCCCGGACCTTCGGCCTGCGCGCCGCACGCCTGCTCTCGGCCCGCCTGCGTGACTTCGACGTGGTCCACGACAACCAGAGCCTGGGCACCGGCCTGCTGAAGATCGCGGCACTGGGTATGCCGGTCGTGGCAACCGTCCACCACCCCATCACCCGTGACCGGGTGCTGGACCTGGCGGCGGCGAAGTGGTGGCGCAAGCCGCTGGTGCGCCGCTGGTACGGCTTCGCCGAGATGCAGAAGCGGGTCGCCAAGCAGATTCCCGACCTGCTGACGGTGTCGAGCACATCGGCCACCGACATCGCCGAGGACTTCGGCGTACATCCCGGTCAGTTGCACGTGGTGCCGCTGGGCGTGGATACCGAGATGTTCAAGCCCACGCTGGAGCCGCGAGTGCCGGGGCGGATCATCGCGATCGCCAGTGCCGACGTGCCGCTCAAGGGCGTGTCGAATCTCTTGCAGGCCGTCGCCAAACTGCGCACCGAGCGCGACGTCGAACTGCAACTGGTGTCCCGACTGGAGGGCAACGGCCCGACCCAGAAACTGATCTCCGAACTGGGTATCGCCGACATCGTGCACATCTCCAGCGGGCTGTCCGACGCCGAACTGGCCGGCCTGCTGGCTTCGGCCGAAATCGCCTGCATCCCTTCCCTTTACGAGGGATTCTCACTGCCAGCCGTGGAGGCGATGGCCAGCGGTACACCGATTGTCGCCAGCCGCGCCGGCGCACTGCCGGAAGTCCTGGGCGCCGACGGGTCGGCGGCCCAGATGGTCAAACCGGGTGATCCCGAGGAGCTGACCCGGGTGCTCGGCGACCTGCTGGACTCCCCGGAACGGCGTTACGCCATGGGCATCGCCGGTCGCAACCGTGCCGTCGACGTGTACTCCTGGGAGTCGGTGGCCAACCAGACCACGGGCATCTACGAACGCGCGATCAACCGGAGGCGGGGATGCTGACCGTCGATTTCGACCGCCTGGGCGTGGGTCCCGGCACCAAGATGATCGACGTGGGCGCCGGTGCCGGCCGGCACAGCTTCGAGGCCTATCGGCGCGGCGCCGACATCACCGCCTTCGACATGAGCGAATCCGACATGGCCGACGTTGCGACCATGTTCGAGGCGATGGCCGCCGAAGGCGAAGCGGGCGAAGGTGGCAAGGCCCGGGCCGTCGTCGGCAATGCGCTGGCGCTGCCCTACGAAGACGGCACCTTCGACGTGGTAGTCGCGTCGGAGATCCTCGAACACGTCCCGGCCGACGACGCAGCGATCGCGGAATTAGTACGTGTGCTCAAACCCGGTGGCGCCCTTGCGGTTACCGTGCCGCGCTGGTTGCCCGAGCGGATCTGCTGGCTGCTCTCCGACGAGTACCACGCCAACGAGGGCGGTCACATCCGCATCTACAAGGCCAACGAACTGCGCAGCAAGATCCGGGCGCAGGGAATGCGGTTCACCCACACCCATCACGCGCACGCGCTGCACTCCCCGTTCTGGTGGCTCAAATGCGCTGTCGGCGTTGAGCATTCCGACCATCCCGCGGTCGCCGCGTATCACAAACTGCTGGTGTGGGACATGATGTCCGCGCCGCGGTTCACCCGCACCGCCGAGGCGTTGATGGACCCGCTGATCGGCAAGAGCGTCGCGCTGTACTTCTCCAAACCGGCCGCCGCAGAGGAACCGGCGGTCGACATTGCCGTCTGAGCTGCCTGAAGTCGACGGCGTGCTGAGTTCCCAGCAGTGCCGGGAGACGGCGGCGTCGATTGCCCGCACGCAGCAGCCCTCCGGAGCCATCCCATGGTCCACCGATGGTCACACCGACCCGTGGGATCACATCGAATGTGCGATGGCGCTGACCGTCGGCGGTCTGCTCGAGCCGGCCCGCGCAGCGTTCGAGTGGTCCCGCCGGGAACAGCGCCCCGACGGTTCGTGGCCCATCCAGTACCGGGGCGACGTCATCGAAGACGCCAATTCCGACAGCAACTTCTGCGCGTACATCGCTACCGGGGTGTGGCACCACCTATTGGTGACCGGCGACGAAGGCTTCGCCGAGCGGATGTGGCCGACCGTGCGCGCGGCGATCGACTTCGTTCTGGGCATGCAACTGCCCGGCGGCGAAATCTCTTGGGCCCGTTCAGTTCACGCGATGATGGACGAAGCGCTGCTGACCGGCTCGGCGAGCATCTACCACAGCATCCGGTGTGCGTTGGCGCTGGCGGCCCACCTGGGCGACGAGCAGCCCGAGTGGGAGGTGGCGCTGGGCCGGCTCGGGCACGCGATCGTCGCGCACCCCGAAGCCTTCGCCGACAAACCGCATCACTCGATGGAGTGGTACTACCCCATACTCGGTGGGGCGCTACACGGCGACGCCGCACAGGCGCGGATCGATGCGCGGTGGAGCGACTTCGTGGTCAGCGGGCTGGGCATCCGCTGTGTCGACGACCGGCCGTGGGTGACCGGTGCGGAGACCTGCGAACTGGTACTGGCCCTGGACGCGCTCGGCGACCGCGACCGGGCGCTGGAGCAGTTCGCCAACATGCAACATCTGCGCGAACGCGACGGGTCGTACTGGACCGGTCTGGTGTATTCGGACGGCAAACGCTGGCCCGTCGAACGGACCACGTGGACCGGTGCCGCCGTCGTGCTGGCGGCGGATGCGCTGTCCGGCGCCACCGCCGGTGCCACCATCTTCTCCAGTGACGGACTGCCGCGCGGGCTGGAAGCCGACTTCGGTTGTGAGTGCTTCAGCGATCGGCGCTGATCGAAACTGCGGCACTTTCGTTGCAGCACCGATGATCTACCCCGCCGCCGGTTGTTCCGCGGGCCGGTTGCTACTTCGTTGCAGCACCGATGAGCTCCCCGACTAGGGTCGTTTCGCGGATCAGTTCCCACCCTCCGATTTGCCCGCCTCTGAGCGACTTTCCGCGACTCCGTGAGATTTCGGTCGCCGCACCGATACAACCCGAACCGGCGTCGACGGTCGAAACCGGCAGCCAGAAAACCGAGCGCGCCGAAACCCGGCGGCCGAGCAGACCGCGGTGGGCGACGACCAGCACCCACGACCAGACACGACCGCCGCTCCACGCGATGCACCGGCGGAGAGCGCAAGCGGCAACCCAACGCGCCGCAACGCAACGCCCTCGAGCTGACCAACAACACCCACCGTGACGCAACGCCGCAGGTGCCGTCTCACCAAGTCGCGGACAGTCGCTCAGAGGCGGCCAAATCGAACTACCCGGTGCGCACCGACGAGGAATCCGTGACCGTCACCGTCCACTACCGTCACCGCCCGTCACCGTTCACTACCGCACCGCAAGTCACCGCCCGTCACCATCAATACCGGAACCATCCGTCACCGGTCACCGCAGGCGGTCACTCACCCCCACAAGTAGTGCCCACAACGCCATCAGTCGACCGGTTCGCCGGCTTGGCCGCTGACCCGCTGCAGCACACGGAGCGAGCCCGTCACCGAAACCTCTTGGAAAGCACCGCTGTCCAATGCGCGTCGGTAGATGCGGTACGGCGCCTGGCCGCCGTCGTCGGGGTTGGGGAACACGTCGTGGATGATCAGTCCGCCGCCGGGGCGGAGCCACTTCGTCCAGCCTTCGAAGTCGCGCTGCGCGGCCTCGTCTGTATGTCCACCGTCGATGAAGAGGAAGTTCAGCGGCGCACCCCAACCGCGGGCCACCACCGGAGAACGTCCGACGATCGCCACGACGTTGTCCGGCAGATCGATGGCATCGAGCGTGTGGCGGAACGTCGGCAAGGTGTCGAACAGGCCGGTCTTCGGGTCGACCATCGTGGTGTCGTGGTACTCCCAGCCCACCTGATGTTCCTCGGAGCCGTGGTGGTGATCGACGGTGAACACCACGCCATCCACGCGGTGCGCGGCCGCCGCGAGCAGCACCGTGGATTTGCCGCAGTAGGTACCGATCTCGACGCCCACGCCGCCCTCGAGGTATTCGCACGCCGCATCGAAGAGCGCCCGGCCCTCGTCGGCGGGCAGAAAACCCGTCACCTGCTCGGCCAGCGCGAACAGTCGGGCTGTTTGCTCACCGGCGCCGGAAGGGACCGTCGTGTGGGTATCCGTCATGCAGGCAACCTAGCGTGTCCGCACCGGCGATATCCAGCGCGGTTGGTTGCCGCCCCACAGCGGGTGTAGTAGCGTCCGGACACGTGTCCGAACCGGTAGCTCGGGAGGCGACTCGACGTCGACTGACGGCCAAGCAGGCCGACACGGTGGACCGTCTCGGCCGGTCGGCGGTCGACGTCCTGAGCCGCGAGGGTTTCGCCGGTCTGACCATCCGGATGGTGGCCGCCGAGGCCGGAGTCGGCGCCGCAACCGCCTACACCTATTTCTCGTCCAAGGAACACCTCGTCGCCGAGGTGTACTGGCGCCGCCTGACCGGCGCTCCGGTGCCACCGGACGACTCGCCGGACCCCACCACCCGGGTGGTAACGGTGCTGCGCAACATCGCGCTGCTGATCGCCGACGAACCCGAACTTGCCGGCGCGGTCACCAATGCGCTGTTGGGCAAGGACCCCGACGTCGAACACTTGCGGCTACGGATCGGCGCGGAAATCCAGCGGCGCTTGACCACTGCGCTCGGTCCGCACGCCGACCCGTCGGTGGTGGACTCACTGGGGCTGCTCTACGCGGGTGCACTCGTACGTGCGGGAATGGGGTACGCGTCCTACCAGGAGATCGCCGACCTGTTGGAACGCTCGGCGCGGATGCTGCTCGCCTAACGGGTTTCGGTGCCCCGGGCGATTAAGGTAGCCCGTATGACCAGGCTGTCCGCGCTCGCGGCGGCATTCGTTGTGGCGTACGCGCTGCTGGTTGCGCCGCCCGCCGTCGCCGAATGCCGGTCCGCCGCAGGGCAACTCGACTGCGACCTGCAGCAGCGAGTAGCCACCGCCGACGCCTATCTGGCCGGCCGTCCCGGCGCGGTCGGATACGTGCTGCGCGACCGCGGCACCGGCGCGGTGTACCGCAACGCCGGTGCGGGCACCTCGATCTGGTCGGCGTCGACCATCAAGCTCGCCATCGCGGTGGACCTGCTGGTCCGAAATCGTTCGGGCACAATCAAACTCACACCGCAGGATCAGAAGCTGATGCAAGCCATGATCCACGCCTCCGACAACGACGCCACCGACAGCCTGTGGAGCAAATTCGGCGGTTCCGACCACCAGAGTTTCAATCGCAACTTTCCGGCTTACGGCATGACGGATTTGATGCCGCAACGCGGTTTCTCAGATGTGTTCCCGTACTGGGGCTTCCAGAAGACCACGGCCAACGATCTGGACCGGTTGATGAACTACACGCTGGCCCGGATGACGCCGCTGGAGTCCGCCGCCATGATCAACGAGATGCAACACGTCGATCCCGACCAGCAGTGGGGCGTCTGGGGTGCCGGCGCACCGATGACACCCGGCAACAAGAACGGCTGGTCGCAAGAGCAGGGCGGGTGGGTAATCAACTCCGTGGGATTCGCCGGTCCCGGGCAGCGCTACACCCTGGCGGTGATGAACTCTCTCGGAGGCGCGGGCGGCTACGACGACGGCGTGGCCACGACGACGCATCTGGCGCAGGTGCTGCTGGCGGGCCGCCCCCGCTGACCGATTTCGTCGAAACTCACGTTTCGACGGAAAAGATCGAGTGGGAGGCGTCGTTTCGTCGATCTCGGCGAGCTTTCACACTGCGTGGCCAACGTCCGCGCAGTAAGGTTTGTCCCGCTCAGACGTGGGGAACACAGCCGCCATGTTGCTTCGCAGAATCGCCCGGCCGATGCTCGCCGCCGCCTTCATAGGCCAGGGAATCGATGCCCTCCGAAGCCCGAAACCGGCCGCCGAGGCCGCCCAGCCCACTGTCGAGGGCCTGCAGAAGCTCCCGGAATCGGTGAGCTCCAGCCTCCCGGACAACGCCGAGACCATCGCGAAGATCACCGCCGGTGTGCAGATCGGCGGTGGTTTACTGCTGGCTTCCGGACGGGTGCCACGACTGGCCTCGGCGGCGTTGGCGGCCACGGTGATTCCCGCAAACCTGGGTGCCCACATGTTCTGGAATGAGGTCGACCCGCAGCGCAAAGCCGCCAAGCGCCGCGAATTCCTCACCGATGTCAGTCTCATCGGCGGCCTGGCAATCGCCGCCGCCGACACCGCGGGTAAACCGTCGCTGGGCTGGCGTGGCCGCCAAGCCGCCCACAAACTCACCGATTCCGTCACCGCCGCCCTGCCACTAGGGACCACCGACTCCGATCTGGCCGACCGCATCGGCGAGCGACTGCACGAGGGCGCCGAACGCGGGCGCGAATTCGCCGTTCTGGCTGCCGGAAGAGGCGCACCGCTGCTGGAGGCAGCACGCGAACGCGGAATCGAACTGGCCGACCGCAGCGCACCACTGTTGGAGGCAGCACGCGAACGGGGTGCCGAACTAGCCGACCGCAGCGCACCGCTGCTGGAAGCCGCACGCGAACGCGGAACCGAACTGGCCGCCGAATTGGCCAAGACGGCCCGTGAACAATCAGAGGAAGTAGCCTCCGAAGCCCGCGAGCGGGTCCGGGCCTGGCGCCGACACTGATCGCCACTACCCGCGCGAAACCCAACCAGACGGGTTTCGCCCGGTAGATTGGCGTAGGTCCTAGACGAGTCAGTCCTTGACGATCAGGAGCGCCGATGACTTCGGGCAACTATCCGCCACCGGATCCCAACATCCCACCCCCTCCCAGCGGCTATCCCCCGCCACCACCACCCGGCTACGCACCCCCGCCACCGCCACCGGGATATGCCGCGCCCCAGTACGGAGCGCCCCAGTACGGGCCACCCGCCGGCTACCCGCCGCCCGGAGCGCAATTCGGCGGCCAGCCCGGCACTCTGGGTGTGCGCTTCGGCGCTCGCGTCATCGACGGGATCATCGTGGGAGTGATCTCGTTTCTGCTCGCGATGATCTTCGGTTCGGAGAGCAACATCCTTGTCACCGGGCTGTTCTCCGGCGTGCTGATGTTCGCCTACTTCGTCGCGATGGAAGTGACCCAGGGCTGGACGTTCGGCAAGAAGCTGCTGGGACTTTCGGTCAGGGGTGCCAACGGCACACCGAAACCGGACCTCAAAGAGTCCGCGATCCGCAACAGCTTCACGCTGCTGCCGATCGTGCCCTACATCGGTGGACTGTTGGCGTTCATCGCCTATGTGGTCATCGCGGTCACCATCAACGGCAGCCCCACCAAGCAGGGCAAGCATGACCAGTTGGCCGGTGGCACGCAGGTCGTCAAGAACTAGACGTCGCTTCACCAGCAGACGCAACTCGCACGGATCCCGTTGGATCCGTGCGAGTTTGCATCTGCCGAAGGCCAATCTGCCGGCTAGCCGACCACCAGATCCAGGAGCAACACGACGATCAGGCCGGACACCGACAGGATCGTCTCCATGATCGACCAGGTCTTGATGGTCTGACCGACCGACAGCTTGAAATACTGGTTGACCAACCAGAACCCGGCGTCGTTGACATGGGAGAAGAACAGCGAGCCCGCACCGACGGCCAGCACCACCAACGACACATCGGCCGGACTTTTACCTTCGACGAGAGCCAGCATCAGCGACGCGGCCGTGATGGTCGCGACCGTGGCCGAGCCAGTCGCCAGCCGGATCAGCACAGCGATCAGCCAGGCCAGCACGATCACCGAAATGTTGACCTGCTTGGCCCATTCGGCCAGCAGCGTACCGATCCCGGTGTCCACCAGTACCTGTTTGAATCCGCCACCGGCCGCGACGATCATGAAGATTCCGGCCACCGCGGGTAGGCCCGACTCGACCGACTTCATGATCTCCCCACGGCTCATCCCACCGCCCGGCCCCAGGGTGAACATGCCGACGATCACCGCGACCAACAGCGCGACGATGGGTGTGCCCACGCTGTCGAAAATGATCCGGAACCAATGACTCTGGTTCTTGACCACGATGTCCACGATCGCTTTGCCCAACATCAGGAACATCGGCAACAGCACAGTGAACAGGGTGATGCCGAACGACGGGCGGCGATGGTCGCCGTCGGAAAAGCGGTCGGCGTCGAAGGTGTCCGGCGCCTCCACCGGCACCCATTTGCCGGCCAGCTTCCCGAACAGCGGCCCCGCCACGATGATCGTCGGAATCGCCACCAGCACACCGAGTCCCAGCGTCAGCCCCAGGTCCGCGTTCAGCAGGCCCACCGCGGTCACTGGCCCCGGGTGCGGGGGCACAAAACCGTGCATCGCCGACAGACCGGCCAGTGCCGGGATGCCGACCGTTATCAGGGACAGACCGGACCGCCGCGCCACTAGATAGATCACCGGCATCAGCAGCACCAGGCCGATCTCGAAGAACATCGGCAATCCGATGATCGCGCCCACCAACGCCATCGCCCACGGCAGCATGCGGGGCGAGGAATGACTGACGATGGTGTCCACGATCTGGTCGGCACCGCCGGAATCAGCTAGCAGTTTGGCGAACATCGCGCCGAGAGCGATCAGGATGCCGACACTGGCCGCCGTGGACCCGAAGCCGTCGGTGAAGGATTTGAGGTCCTTGGACAGGCTTTCGCCCGCCGTCAACCCGACCGTCAGGCCGCCGAACATCAGTGCCAGGAACGGATGCAGCTTCACGACGGTGATCAGCACGACGATGACAGCGATACCGGCCAGGAAGGCCAGGATCAGCTGCCAACCCGGAGCCACCGGCGCAGTGAGCGCGGGCGCGTCGGCCAGGACGGCGACCGTGCCGGTCACTGCCCGGCCTCCTGCCCGGCGAGCGAAACATATTGATCGACAATCGCATCGATGCTCTGGTCGACGTCGATCGTCACACCGTTCTCGTCATCGGAAAGCGGTTCGAGGGTGGCGAACTGGGAATCCTCGAGGGTCGACGGCATGAAGTGTCCGGGCCGGCTGGCCTGCCGGCGCCTGATGAGATCACGGCTTCCGGACAGATGCACGAACACCGTGTCCGGATTGTGCCGCCGCAGTTGGTCGCGGTACTTGCGCTTGAGTGCCGAGCACGCGATCACCCCGCCGTCGGGATGGGCGGCGAGCCATTCGCCGATGTTCTCCAGCCACGGGTAGCGGTCGTGGTCGTCGAGTGGATGACCGGACGTCATCTTGGCGATGTTGGCCTCAGGATGGAAGTCGTCGCCGTCGGCGAACGGGACCCGCAATCGTTGCGCCAACGCCGCTCCAACCACCGATTTGCCCGATCCCGATACCCCCATGACTACGATTGGCGCAGACGTGCCCGTCGATCCGACTGTGTTTGGCGTCACATATCCTGACTTTAATCGTCATATTATTTCAAGTCAATCGTGCAAACATATGCTCTTAACAAGACGCTCTGGCTTATGACAATATGTAATGCGTGGTCGCCGAGGATATGACGACACAGGGCGGTGCGGCATTGCACTTCACCCTGCTGGACGCGCTGGGCGCGGCCATCGTCTCCGGGCGGCTGGCCGCAGGCCACATCCTGACCCTCGACGGGGTCAGTGCCGAACACCGGGTGTCACGCAGCGTCGCCCGCGAAGCCATCCGGGTGCTGGAGTCGATGGGCATGGTCGCGTCACGGCGGCGGGTCGGCATCACCATCCAGCCGAGGCAACGCTGGAACGTGTTCGACCCCATGCTCATTCGGTGGCGGCTCGATCACGGCGATCGTGCCGCACAGCTGGTATCACTGTCCGAATTGCGCCGTGGATTCGAACCGGCCGCGGCGGCACTGGCCGCCAGGCGCGCCGACCCGAACCAGTGCCGGGTACTGGCCGCCGCGGTTTCAGACATGGTTGTCCACGGCCGGTCAGGCGATCTGCAGGCATATCTGTTGGCCGACAAGGTTTTTCATCGGACATTGCTTGAGGCCAGCGGCAACGAGATGTTCCGCGCCCTCAACGACGTCGTCGCCGAGGTCCTCGCCGGCCGCACCCAGCACGCCATGATGCCCGAGATGCCCAACCCCGCAGCAATCGAGCTGCACGACCAGGTTGCCCGCGCGGTCCGGCTGCGCGACGAGCAGGGCGCCGAGACCGCGATGCGGGCGATCATCGACGAGGCAGCGGCTGCCGTCGCCGCAGAACTCACCGCCGACGGCTGAACCGACCCGCTGGATCAACCCAGGTTGCGATTCCACTCCACCCAGCCGACACCGGTGCGGCCGTCGGCGGCTTTCACCGACACCCAGGCACGCGGAAAGTGGGCCACCCGACCGTCGTCGGCCACCAGCCGAACCGGTGCGTGCCCCACCGGCTCGACCACCGCCTGCAGGCCGCCGGGTTGCAATGTCAGTTCGGTGGATACCGGTAATCCATTGTCGGCGAGCACTTCCCGTGCGCCGACGTCGGTCAGATCGACCACCGGCGCGCCGGCGGCCTGTGAGTAACCGACACTCACCGCAGGTATGCCCGGAATGCGGATCTGCACGGCATGCAGATGCGTGCCGTCGTCGAGATGCAGCGCGCTCCACACCCAGTCCATGCTCCACCAGTCCCGCACCCCCCAGGAGTGATCGCGCTGTCCGGGCGCGCCATTGAAATGGCGGACCTCACCGTCGACGGTAACGGAGCCCGATACCGTGCACGGGATCTCGTAGCGCGTAGCCATCCGGTACCGGTATGGCACACCGTCGGTGGACCACACCAGGTCCATTGACACCCGGACCGGACGGCCCGCCGCACCGGTCAGCAGCGCCGCGGGGTCGTCGTAGACCTGACCGGTTCCGGTCACGGTCACGCGGAACTTCTGCAGCGGTTCGAGCGCCTCGAAACCGAGTTCGATGCCGTCGGCGTGGACCTTGTACGGATTCTCCGGCACCGCCGCCGCAAAGTCGTTGAGTGCGATGGTCGGCAACCCGGGCCCGCACAAAAGCGCGTTGATCCACGCCTTGCCCTCGTTCGGGTACAGCCCCAGCCGCACCCAGCCGCCGAGACCCACCGCCGTGTCGGCGAAGTCGAAGTACCAGCTCTCATTCCACAGTGCGTCACCGTCGGGCACGTGCGGGTTCTCGTCGGATTCGCTCGGCTGCAACGGTTCCTGCGCTGCCGACGGAAGCACCTCGAGCGCCCGGGTGTCGAGGACCTGCGCGCAGTGCCGCTCCAGCATTGTCAGGAACATCTCGTCGCCGCGCTCGGTGCGCTCGACGAGCATCGAGGAGACGATCGCCATCATCACGCCGAAGAAGCTCTGCCGGCGCACGCCCTCGCTGACGTCGTCCAGGCTCAGGGCCGTGTCCGGGCCCAGCGCCTGATGGTAGGCGGCGAGCAGCTCGCCGACGTGCGCGCGACGCGTTTCGGCGGGCAGCGCGCAGCCCAGGAAGTAGGCGAGGTCGGTGAACGCCGGTCCCCACGTGACGGTCTGCCAGTCGACGACGGTCAGCGGCCGTTGCGCACCGGCTTCCCCGAACAGCATGTTGTCCAACCGGTAGTCGCCGTGCACCAGCCCCATGGGCCGCTCCTGGGCGCCTTCGGCGGCGAGGTAGGCGTCGAACGAGGCGACCAGCCGTTCGCACACCTCACGCTGATCGGCCGTCATCGATTCGCCGTAACGCTCGGTGAAGCCGGCGTAGAGCGCGCCGATGAGAGCCCCGTTCACCGGCGCGTCCCGGTTGAGCCACTCGGCCCCGGCCAGTGCCTCTTCGCCTTGCAGCGACCGGTGCAGCCGACCCAGCTCCGCCATCGCGAGCAGGGCCTGATCCCGGGTGGCACCGCGGATCTCGTCGCCCACCTGGGCGGGTGCCGCGTCGTCGATGAGCAGATCGAAGATCCCGGTCTGCGGGTCGATGGACGCGTGATAGCAATGCGCAACCGGCCCGCTGATCCGCGGCGCGATGTCGGTGTAGAACCGGACCTCGCGTTCGTAGAGGCCCAGCGCCAGGCCGGTCTGGCGACTGGTGGGGTCGGCCGCGGCCACCTTGAGCACCACGGTGGCCGGCCCGGCGGACCCGTCCGCGTAGCTCAGCGCGAAGCGGTAGCACTCGCTCATCTGGCCGGTGCCGATGCGTTCGAAGCTCAGCCCGGTGACGGTGCCGGCTTGCAGAACGGCGGTCAGCCATTCGGGAGTCACATCATCGGGACGCTCGACAACGATGTCGGAAAGAGGCTGCTGCACCCGATCAACCTATGACGGGTGTCAAGACCCGTGACCCTCAGTGTTGTGACAGTGCGACGGCGGCGATGCGGCTACATCCAGTGCCGGGTTGCGGTCGAAGAATCCGAACGGTTTGAGCCAGAACGACACGATGTCGACCGGCATGATCGGCCAGTCCTCCGGACGGGTGATGTGATGGATGCCGAACACGTACCAGAGCACCACGTCGGTGTTGTCGATCGAACGGTTCGCCTTCGTCCACGCACCCAGACCGGTGTCCGACGACGACTGGTTTACGAATTCCCCTGCAGGCCAACGTTCTTCGGCATGATTCGGGGTCACCCACAGCGTATGGCCGATCGCGGTGGCGCGCTGGAATACCGGCGAGGCGGGATCGAACATCGCCGGGAACGCACCACCGGGCACCAACTTGTAGGCCGGGTGCGTGCCCAGGCCGTTGACGACGTTGGTGTTGACCACTTTCCAGGCCCGCTGGGTCGCGAAGTTCATGTCCTGCATGCCTTCGCTCTCGGTGCGCAGTGCGATGTTGCGCTGCACCAGCGATAGTCCGTACGGGTTGTCGGGACCCATCGGTTCGGCGTGCGACTCGCTCATGTACACCGTGTTGTCGGTGCCGTCGACGTCGAGGTCCAGCCGCGCGACCAGGAAGTGCTGATGGAACGGCGCATAGGTGCGGTCGTCGACCAGGGTCCCGTTCGGGTGCTCCGCACCCGGAGCCAGCGGGGTGGTCACCATGATGCCGGTGGCGCGCACCTCGCACTCGATGTTGCCGTCCTGATAGAACCGCCAGTACACGAGGTACTCGTAGTTGGCGACGGTGACGTGACAGCTCACAGTGAGGCGCCGCATGCGGCGCACCTCGGCGCCGGCATCGTGGTCGACGTGCTTCCACAGCACCGCATTGTCTTCCTCGTGGATACACACCGCATTGGGGATCTCGTACGGCTCCCCCTTGCTGTTGTGCAGTGTCGCGTCCAGATAGCGGATCTCGCCGAGGCAGTCGCAGCCCAGCGTCAGCGAGGTCGTCATGAAACCCAATCCCCACTCGCCGATGTCAAAAGCCGTGCGACGGTAGTGATCCGGTGACGGATCGCGGTAGGGCACCATCATCTCGGCGAACGACATCCGGTGGGCGATCGAGCGTTCGCGCTCACCGTCGCGGTATCGGACCTGGTGCAGCGTCATGCCCTCGCGGTGGTTGAACCCCACCCGCAGGCTCCAGTTCTGCCACTGCAGCAGATTGCCGTCCAGCGTGAACGACGGGCCCTCGGGCTGGGTGATCTCCAAGGGTTTGAGTGGCTCGCGCCGCGAGTTCTGCCGGATGCGTTCGGGGATGCGGCGCGGCACGTATTCGCCCATCGGGCTTGGCCGCGCCGCCCCCTCGGAGAACGGACCGGTGTCCTCCACGCGCAGCAGTTCCATGGAGTTCAGATCGATGACACAGTGCAACCCGCTGACCGGGTTGGCGTACGGGTTCGAGCCGGCCTCGTTGTGCACCCAGGTGTCCGACCATCCGATCCGGCGATCCCGAAACTCCGGCGGAGCCACCGCCTCGCCGTAGGTCCAGGTGTCCATGAAAACCAGTTCCATGTCGGTGATCCCGCGCTTGGCCAGCGCCGCGACCACGTCGGGATGCTCCCGCAGTACCCGGTCGCACTCCTCGAACTCGTCGACGGTGAAGTTGGGCTGCACGCCGGGGACATGTTCGAAGGATTCGATGCGGTCGTCGGTCAACGACACCACGGATCGGTAGGTGGCGTTGTCAGCCCGGTGGAGGCACAGCGCGACCGCGCGGCGAGCCGGGTGCACGCCGCCGGATTCGAATTCGGCGAGTTCTCCCTTGGACGGCTCCACCATCTCGATGCAGGTGATCCGCCAACCCTCACCTACCCCGCGGTCGCGGGAAAGGATTGACGCGATCGCAGTGAATTCGGCAGCTGACAACGGATCCAGTGGATGCGAGGTGTCCCGGGCGCTGGATTGGCTCATGCGTACATCCTCGGCTGAAGATTTCAGCGGCGCATGGCATTCGGATCAATCCGGCCCATCGAGCGACTCGGCTACGGCACCAGCGTAAAACCCGACCAGGCGGTGCGACGGTGCGGGTGCGGATCGTGTTCGACATGCGTGTGCCGGTCGAACACCATCACCGGACGTTGCCTCAGGGTGTACGCAGGCCAGTCGGCGCCGGGGCTGCCGGTGCGCGCGAACTCGCGCCAGTGCGACTGCACGGCCCTGCTGACACGCCGCGCGGACGACTGGTCGCCGGCCAGGGTCAGCAACGAGCCGAGCCGCGTGCGGTAGATGTCGAACACCGCGAACAGTTCGGTGGCGTGGGTGGCACCCAGCCCGGACCAGTGCAACGTCCGCGGTGCGTAGTCGTAGCGGTAGAGGTGGGTCGGCGCGTGCACAGCGTGCGCCTCGGCGACCTCCCACGCCGCCGAGCCGAAAGCGAAGTCGCCACCGATGCGCACGCAGGCCGACGGCGCCGGATAGTCGGGGTAAGCCTCGATGATGCGGTCGCGGGTGGCCGCACCCGCACCGCCCAGGACCGCCTCGATCTTCTGCTCGGTGGTGGGCAGCAGCTTGAGGAACCGGGTGAACAACCGAGCCTCATGGGCATTGGTGCCCACGATCAACGGCACCGGGCTGGCCGCGCCGGTGCGCATCGCCTCGATCGGGTCGGTCGGCAGGATGTCGTCGCCGTAGGTCGGTCCCGCCGGGAAGGCGCCGTCGCTGTTGGCAGCCGCGATCAGTTTGTCCAGCGCGTTGACCAGATCGGCGGGTGCGGCGTGCATCAGCGCGTGCGCGGCATCGGCACGGCGCGCACCGATCAACGTCGCGAACCGGCCGGCGAACCGGGCCGCCGTCTCCCGCGAGCGCACCATCGATGAGGGTGGACTCTCCGAAATTGCTTGCGCAAAAAGACCTTTGGCCGCCGGAGTGGCCAGCAGCGTGATGACCGCCTGAGCGCCGGCGCTCTCGCCGAAGATCGTGACGTTGTCCGGGTCGCCACCGAACTCGCCGATATTGGTGCGCACCCATTGCAACGCCATGACGAGGTCACGCAGGAACAGGTTTGAGTCGATCGGATGCTCTGGCGTCGACAGCGACGACAGGTCCAGGCACCCGAGTGCCCCGAGCCGGTAGTTCACCGACACGTACACGCAGCCCTTGCGGGCCAGCGCCGCACCGTCGTAGATCGGGGTGGCCGAGCTGCCGAGGATGTACGCGCCGCCGTGGATGAACACCATGACCGGCAGCGGCTGGTCGCCGGCGTCCTCGGGCGTCACCACGTTGAGGGTCAGGCAGTCCTCACTCATCGACTGGTAGCGGCCCAAGCCGGTGGCGGTGTACATCCGCTGCTGCGGCGCGCAGTCGGCGAAGGCGTGACAGTGGCGCACACCGGCCCACGGCTGCGGCGGTCGTGGCGCGCGGTACCGCAACGCGCCGACGGGCGGCTGGGCGTACGGGATGGAGCGCCAGCGGTTGACACCGTCGCGGGTGAAGCCCTCGACGATGCCGGTGGAGATCGTTGTGCGGATGATGCGGTCGTGCATTACTCGACGGTAGCGAACACGTGTCAAGTTTGTCGTACCGGACTCCCCCGCAACCCCCTCGGCAGCTACCGTGGCGGGCATGCGCGTCGTCGTTCTCACCACGGCCATCACCGCGACGCTGCTGGTGGCCGGCTGCTCGGCCTCGGGCGGCGGGCAGGCCGTGCAGGGGTCCAAGCTCACACCGACGGTGCGCGCGCCGGCCCCTTCGACGACTCCCTCACCCTCGCCAACCTCGAGCCCGCGCACCACCACGACCGCCGCGCCGCCTGCCGCGAACGCGCCTATACCAGCGGTAACCGCGTGGCTTGACGCCGCGAAACCCGTCGACGCCGGGGGGTTCCACACCGCGACCCGCGACGGCGTCGCCACGCAGCTCGGAACCGACCTCGCATTCGTCACGCCGTCGGGAAAGACGCAGTGCATGACCGACAGCGCGAACGGCGGGGCCCTGGCCTGCCTGGTTGATCTGACCCATCCGCCGGCACGGCCCAGCGACAGCTACGGCAAATGGATCGGCGGGTGGGTGGACTTCGACGGCACCAGCCTGCAGGTCGGCTCCTCGCATGCCGATCCCGGGCGGTTCGCCTTGGGCACCGGCGCCCGGCTGGACTACGGCACCTCGCTGCGGTTCGGCGACTATCAGTGCCGGTCCGACCCGGCCGGTCTGGTTTGCGTCAACTACGCACACCAGACCGGAGTCCGGATGGCCGACTCCGGCACCGAGCCGTTGGGCTGCCTGCAGATGGTCAGCGATCCCACGGTCGGCCTGAAATACACCTGCTGACACCAAATCAAGGGGGTTCAGCGCCAGCCGTCGGCGGCCTTGGCGGCGCGCAACAACTCCGTGCACAAATCCTTCAGCTCGGCCTCGCCGGCGCCCTCGCCGACCGCGGTGGCGACATCCTCGGCTGCACAGCGCACCTGGTACACGCGATCGGCGAGTTCGGCCGCCTCCTCGGCGGTGAGCACCACCGCATCCTCGGGCACGGCGCTGCCCTTGACCATGGCCCGCTGCTCGTAAGCGCGCTGACGGCAGGACTGGCGGCAGTACTGACGACGACGCCCGATGCCGGCGTCCGGCACTTCCCGTCCGCACCAGCGACAGGCCGCAGGACGTGATCGGCGGGTCACGCCGCAGACTCTAGACCGCCACCGGGCCACCTCTGCCGGATGTCGGCCGATCCCCGGTATCCTGATAGCAATCGCGTCGCAATGACCGGGAACCATGCAGCCGGGCGCTGCGTTGTAAATCCCGGCGTGTTTCGCGCGCCGATGACCGTAAGGGAGTGTTGACGATGGCTGATCGCGTACTGAGAGGCAGCCGCCTCGGAGCCGTGAGCTACGAGACGGACCGTAACCACGACCTCGCGCCCCGGCAACTCGCGCGCTACCGCACCGAGAACGGTGAAGAGTTCGAGGTGCCGTTCGCCGACGACGCCGAGATCCCCGGCACCTGGCTGTGCCGCAACGGCCAGGAAGGCACCCTGATCGAGGGCGACCTGCCCGAGCCGAAGAAGGTCAAGCCCCCGCGCACGCACTGGGACATGCTGCTTGAGCGTCGTTCCGTCGAGGAGCTTGACGAGCTGCTCAAGGAGCGCATGGAGATCATCAAGACCCGTCGTCGCGGAAGCTGACGCAGGGGCGCCCGCGAGTTGCCAGAGGAGCCGCAGAAACGACCAAACGAGGCCCCGTAAGGGGCTTTTCAGCGTCGCTTCTGGTTGGCCGTGCCCTTAACGCACCACGCCGCGGGCGCGGTCCAAGCGGCCGTGGATTCCCCACTGGGCGACCTTCACCATGGCTTCGCGAATGTTCGAGCCGCTCATCTTCGATACGCCGAGTTCGCGTTCGGTGAAGGTGATGGGCACCTCGACGACGCTGAAGCCGTTGTTGATGGCGCGCCAGGTCAGGTCGATCTGGAAGCAGTAGCCCTTGGACTCGACAGTCGACAGGTCGATCTTCTCCAGCACCTCACGCCGGTAGGCCCGGTAGCCCGCGGTGATGTCGTGGATGTCCACGCCGAGCAGCATCCGCGAGTAGGTGTTGGCGGATTTCGACAGCAGCAGGCGCCGTGCCGGCCAGTTCCGGACCGTTCCGCCGGGCACGTATCGCGAACCGATCGCCACATCGGCGCCGTTGTCGATGGCGGCGAGCAGCCGGTCGAGTTGCTCGGGTGCGTGGCTGCCGTCGGCGTCCATCTCGACCAGAACGGAGTACTCGCGGCCCATCCCCCAGGCGAATCCCGCCAGGTAGGCCGCGCCCAGCCCGTCCTTGGCGGTGCGATGCATGACGTGCACGCGGTCGGGATCAGCCAGTGCCAGTTCGTCGGCCAGCTTGCCCGTTCCGTCCGGGCTGCCGTCGTCGACGATCAGAACGTCCACATCGGGGCGGGCAGCGTGTACCCGACCCATAATGATGGGCAGGTTCTCCATCTCGTTGTAGGTGGGGATGATCACCAGGGTGCGTCCGCTCGGGCGCTGCTGTGCCCGTAACGGTGTCGGCTGCTCACCGGTGGTCATTCAACTCCTTGCTGGTCATCGGGCGCGCCGGTACTGTCGGCCATCTGCTTGTGCCGGCGGCGACGAATTGGGCGCATTAACCCTCCATTCTGCACGATGCGCGAAACGACGGCCAAAAAACCCAGCCCGACCAGCACGTATTGCAGCACCGGCGCAAAACGTGTGGCCGGTGTCACGGCGGTTTTGAGCCGGATCGCGGTGTCCAGGTAGGCGGGCTGGAAGAACTCGGTGCGTGCCAACAGCGCGCCGTCAGGTGCGATGATCGCGCTGATGCCGGTGGTTCCGGCCACTACGACGTAGCG
>DASUGW010000151.1:0-21546 GCA_036273805.1 Mycobacterium sp. | reverse complement strand
TTTCCCTTCTTCGACGGCGGCGTTGCCGAGTCCGACTGGTGCCGCGTCGCCCAGCCGTACGCCGGCAGCGGGTACGGCGCGGTGTTCACGCCCGAGGTAGGTGACGAGGTCCTAGCTGCGTTCGTGCAGGGGGACATGCGCTTCCCGATCGTGCTCGGTGGCCTTTTCAATGGGGACGACAAACCGCCAACCGACCGGACGGCCAGCCGGGACCAGAAAGTCATCCGGACCAAGCACGGCCACCAGCTACTGTTCGATGACAGCGCCGGCCAGAAAGCCATCCGGATCACAACCGCGGGCGGCCACCAGCTGATCCTCGATGACGCCGCGGGTACCGTCGCGATCACCGGCAACGGCGTCAAGATCACCCTCGAGGACACCGGCACGGTCACCCTGCAGGGCGCCAAGGTCACCGTCGACGCCCCGCAGATCGCGTTGGGCTCAGCGGCCAGTCAAAGCCTCATCCTCGGCGAGCTGTTCCTAGGGCTCTACAACGGCCACACCCATGCCTCCGCAGTCGGTCCGACGGCGCCGCCGCTCCCACCGCTGACGCCCGCGGCTTTCTCCACCGTTGTCAAGGTGTCGGGCTGAGGTGTCTGGCCATGGCCGAGAGCTTCCTAGGTGCTGGATGGCACTTCCCGCTGCTGCCGGACTCCACGGGCGGCTTACGCTACGCCGTCGGCGACGACAGCATCCGGGACTGCCTGGTGGTGCTGGTGCAGACCGCGGTCGGCGAGCGGGTGATGCGCCCGGACTTCGGCACCAGCGCACCCCAATTGGTGTTCGCGCCCGGGAGTCCGGTCAACCTGCGCGCGCTGGAGTCATCGATCAGCCTCGCGATCGGCGCGTTCGAGCCCCGGGTCGAGCTGGACAGTGTGGTGGCCGAGCCCACCCCGGGCGCGGAGAACCGGGTCGTCGTGTCGATCACCTACCGGATCAGGCGGACCAACACAAAAACCAACCTGGTGTTCCCGTTCTACCTCGACGTCGTGGGTGGGTGAGCCCGATGGCCCTGGCACGGATCCAGCTCGACGACCTGACCTGGGACGATATGGTCGCGGCGATCCGCCGCCGGATCCCCGCCGAGTCGGCCGGGAACTGGACGCTGCACGCCCCGGTCGATCCCGGCGTCACGCTGCTGGAGCTGTTCGCGTGGCTGGCCGAGCAACGCCTGTACTGGCTGGATCAGGTCCCGGACGCGTTCGTGGTGGCGGTCCTGAAACTGCTCGGCCTGGACGGACCACTACCCGCCATCCCGGCGGCGACCGTTCTGCAATTCACCGTGCCAGACAAGGTGGACAGTGCTGTCGTTGTGCCGGCCGGTGCCGGGTTCACCCGGGACCCGCGCCAGCAGGTCGTGTTCACCCTCGACGATGCCGTCACGGTGCTGCCCGTCCGGAGCCTCACCCTGGAGACCGGTGGCCAGGACCGTACCGGGGATCTGATGGCCGGTCGCGGAGTGGCGTTGCTGCCCGCCGATCGAAAACCAGGCCAGGCCCGCATCTCACTTGTCCTGGCCGGAGGGGTGGCACCTGGTCACAAGCTGTCGCTGCTGTTCGACCTGCTCAGTCCGGGAATTTCGCCGGCCTGGTCCCCCAGCGCCGTCGATGGTGTACCGCCAGCCGCCGAGCTTACCTGGTCATACGACGACGGGACGCTGGGCCCGATCGATCCGGCACAGGTCGAGGACGGTACCCAGGGATTACGCCGTTCCGGCATTGTCAGACTGCCGGTTCCGGCGTCCTGGGCGTCTGGTGCCGGAACCCGATCAGTATTGCTGAGCACCAGCCAGGCGACGTTCGCGCCACCGCGCTTACAGCAGCTTGTCGTCAACGTTGCCGCTGCTCGTCACCAGCAGGCCATTGCCCCCGACGACGGCACGCGGGCCAAGTTGGCGACGCAGATTAAAGGCTGGCTGCGGTTGCCCGGTCAGCAGCTGGACCTGCCGCTGGATACCCAGGATCGCTTGCTGGACGCCTCCCTCACCCTCCAGGAGCGCGACCGCGCGGCGCACGAGTGGGTTCCCGTCGCAGATTTCGCCTGCTCCGGCCGTGCCGATCGCGTCTTCATCCTCGACCGCGCTGCTGGCGCACTGCGGTTCGGCGACGGGCGCACCGGGCGCATACCGGCCCCCGATCCCGATTCCGCGGAGCCGCTGCCGAAGATCCGGTGGACCGTTGGAGGTGGCGCCGAAGGCAATGGCGGGACGACCTCCAACTGGCGGGGCATCAACGGCACGTCGGTTGCCGCCACGGTCGCGAACGTGATGCCCGCCGCCGGTGGCGTGGATGCCGAGACAATCGCTCAGGCCCGCAGCCGGGCTGGTGCAGCGCTGCACGAGGCGCACCGAGCGGTCACCGCCGCCGATCACGAGACGATCGCCCGGGCGACTCCCGGGGTGGCGGTGAAGCGGGCTCACGCTGCGGTCGGTGATCATCCTGGTTTCCCCTGCGATTTGGTGCCGGGGGCGGTCAGTGTCTACGTCGTACCTGATGTCCCGCGTGGTGACGGCGACTGGGATCGACCGGACTTCGTTGCCGCACCCCGCCCCGATCCGGGCCTGCTGAGCCACGTCCGCGCCGCGCTGTGCGCCGCCAGGCTGCTGGGCGAAGAGCTGTTCGTCCGCGAACCCCGCTACCGCCCGGCGCGGCTACGAGTCGACGTAGCCGGTGCGCAGCGCAACCCTGCCGACGTCCGCCGGCGGATTCAGGCTGCGTTGCGCAAGTACCTGGACCCGCTGGTCGGCGGCCCGGAGAACACCGGCTGGGTATTCGGCGCGCCACTACGCCCATCCGCGTTGTTGCGGCTGACCCAACAGGCGGCCGGCCACGATGGTGACGTCCGCGCCGTCGCCATCGCCCTGGACGACGCGGACCGCTGGGAGGACTGCCGCGACGTGCCGATCCGGCCCCAGGAGCTGGTGGTTCTCGGCGACGTCAGGGTCCGGTTCGGTGCTGCTCCCGGTGCCGCGGCCGTGGAGGGGTTGCAGTGACGACCAGCGAGGTGTGGTGGGGCCGGGAGGCGGGGCCGGGCAGCACGCCCCGGATCGTGGACGGTCCTGGACCCGCGGCCGTCCAGCCGGAGCTGTTGCCTGCCACCGCAGAGACGGTGCGAGCGACGATTCAGGCCCGGATCGCGGACTTCACCCCGGAATGGACCTACCTTGGGCGCAACGACTCTGGGGTGGCCCTGGTCCGGCTGTTCGGTACCCAACTACAGCCGGTGCTGGCACGGGTGAACCGGTTGCCGGAGAAGGCCTTGGTCGAGCACCTGCGTATCGCTGGGGTGGCTCCGTTACCGGCAAGCGCCGCGCAGGCGCTGCTGGTGTTCACCGTCGCACCGGCCGCCAGGCGCTCCGTGGTGATTCCGGCAGGTTTTCAGGCCGGCGCTGCCCCAGCCACCGGAGTCGGGGACCAGGTGGTGTTCGAGACCGAACGCGCGGTGGTGGCCACGCCCGCCACCGTGGCGGCGATCGCGGTGCAGGTGAATGGGCTGGTCTCCGCGGTGGACCCGGCACTCGGCAGATTCAGCGCGCTCGGACAGGCACCGCGGCCCGGGGACGCGCTATGGATCGGTTTGGCTGTGCCGCCGGGAGCGGCCAGCCCGGCGCCCTCGTTGTCGCTCGGGATTGTGGCCGCCGCCGAGGCGGGCACACCGCCGCCGGTCGCGGCCGGCGGGGTGGCGCCGCTGCCGATCCCGCCGGCGCCGCTGCTGGGCTGGGCAGTATTGGACGGCGGCACCCTCGTCCCCGCGGATTCGCTCCGCGACGAGACTGGTGGCCTGCGCAGCAGCGGCATCGTCGAGGTGGGTGTACCTCAGGGCTGGAACCCGGGCCGCCCACCGGGCTCCGTAGGCCTGCCCGAACTGTGCTGGCTGCGGGCGCTGCTCGAGCACGGCGAGTACCCCACACCGCCGACACTGACCGCGATCGTGGTGAACGCCGTCCGTGCCACCGCTGCCCGCACGATCCGCGACGAGCCGTTGGAACGGCTCCCGGATGCCCCGGACGGGCTCACCCGGATGCAGTTGGGTCAGACCCCGGTGGTGCCCGGCAGCCTGGAACTCGAGGTGGATGATGACCCGGGCGGCGACGTATTCGGCACCGGCACGGTGGTCGCGACCCCGTGGGCTGAGGTCAACAGTCTCGGCCGTTCTGGTCCCGAGGCGCGGGTATATGTCGTCGATTACGCCACCGGCGAGGTCACGTTCGGTGACGGGGTACATGGCGCCCGGATACCCGACGGGTTCCGCAACGTCCGTGCGGTCGTCTACCGGGCCGGTGGCGGAGCGGCTGGCGAGGTCGCCGCGGACGCGGTCACGGCCCCGCTGACCTCGGTAGCCTTCGTCACCGCGGTCACCAACCCCTTCCCGGCGTCCGGGGGGACGGATACCGAACCCGACACCGGCGCGGTGTTGCGTGGCGCCGAGGAATTGCGGACCGGGGACCGCGCGGTGACCCCGGCCGACTACGGAGTGCTCGCCCGCAACGCGCCCGGCGCTCTGGTGGCGCGCGCTCACGGCGTGGCTGGGCTACACCCCGACTACCCAGGTGTGCCGATCCCAGGCGTCGTGGGCGTGCTCTGTGTCGCCTCCGATCGCGGTACCGGCCAACCTCCAGCGCCGACCGAGGACGACCTGCGGGCGGTGACCACCTTCCTGACCGGGAAGGCCGCCCCGGCCGGCGTGCAGATAGCCGCTGCCACGCCCCGCTTCGTCCGGGTTCGGACCGAGGCGTGGGTGCTGCTCGACCCGGACACCGACCAGGCTGACCTGCTCCGCACCGCCGGGAATGCGCTGGACACCTACCTGCACCCGGTCCGCGGCGGTGATACTGGTACGGGATGGCCGTTCGGCGGGCCGCTGCAACACGTTGCGCTGGTCCATCGCCTGCTCGCCGTCCCAGGGGTGCAGGCCGTGCCCCAGTTGAGCGTGGTGGTCGACGGCGTGCGATATCCGCCCTGCGCGGACGTACCCATCCCGCCGAACGCGTTGCCGTGGCCGGACGGCCACCTGCTCGTGCCCGTGCCGGGAACCGGGCCATGAGCTGCGTATCTGGGGCGCCGACCTTCCGTCTGCTCGACCACCTGGTCGGGTGGGACCCGCTCGACGTCCACGGGCTGACCAACCCGGACGACCCGGGCGGCATCCGGCTAGCCCGGACCGGTCCGCGCGGACTCGTCCGGGGTGATCTGCTGCCATGGCTGCCCGACCCGCGGCTGGCCCCGGGCTGTGGGCGCTGCGCCTGGTACCTGGCGACACCGCAGCGTGGGCTGTTACGCAGGGACCCCTGCACCGACTGGCGACCAGTCTGGCCCTCGGACTGCGATCCCGGTCTGGCCAGGCACCCGCACGCGCTCTCCGCCCGCGGGCATCTGCTGGCAGCGGCCACCCCGGAGGCCGTGTACGTCTGGCGCCGGGACGGCGATCAGCTCGTCGCGGTCATCCCGGGGTATGCAAGCGCAGTAGCCCTCGCCCCCTGGGGGGAAGTCCTACTCGCCCGCGACGGGTCCACCGACCTGGACCGGTACGACCTGGCCGGCGTCTCTCGTGGCTGCATCACCACCGGGATGACCGGGCGCGTCATTGCGCTCACCACCGGTCGCGCGCTCGCTGAGGGTCAGAACTGCACGATCTGGGCGCTTACCGACACCGGCGGGATAGTGCAACTGTGGCGCGGCGAACGGGACAACCCGAGCGTGTACCAGCATGCAACGCCCGATGACTTGGCCGCCGCGGTGCACCGGACCAGCCTGTCCGCCGCCTCCGACGTGGGGTTCTGCCTAGTCGAACCCGGCCCTGACGGTGACCTGCAGACCTCCTGCTTCACCTGGGATGGTCAATCGCTGGAGGCCATCTATCCCGATCTTCCACCGCTAGAGACCAGCGGCCAGCTGCTGACCCGGACGATCGACAGCGGCCAACCGCGCTGCCGCTGGCACCGGGTCCGCATCCAGGCCGACATTCCGACCGGGACGACCGTGGCGGTGGCCGTGGCCACCACCGAGGACCCCACGCCCCTTGGGGCCACGGCCGGGCCCCGTGACCCCGACGGTTACCCGACCGGGCCGCCGAACCCGGACGATTGGCAGCTGGCCCACGCCGGATCGGTTGATTTCCTCGTCAACCAGCCTGCCGGCCGATACCTGTACCTGCGGCTGCGGCTGACCGGCGACGGCCTGACGACCCCCACCGTGCGCCGGATCCGGCTGGACTTCCCACGGACCACTAGCGCAGAACTGTTGCCTGCCGTCTACATCCAGGACCCGGCCGCAGCGGACTTCACCGAGCGGTTCCTGTCCCTGTTCGACGCCGCCTTCGACGAGGTCGACCGCGCGATCGAGCGGTATCCGGCGTTGCTCGATCCCCACGGCGTACCCGACGAGGTGCTGCCATGGCTGGGTGGTCTGCTCGGCCTGTCGTTCGATCCCACCTGGGACGCCGCCACCCGCCGCGCATTGCTCGTCGCCATCCCCAGCTTGTACCGGGGCCGCGGCACCCCAGCGGCGCTGAGCCAAGCTATCAAAATCGTGTTCGGCGTCGACGTCGCCATCCACGAGCTGGCCGCCGACCGCAACTGGGCCGCGTTGAACCGGCCGAACAGCCGGCTGCGGTCGACCCGGCTGTTCGGCCGGTCCCGGGCCCGGTTCCGGGTCGGCGGTTCGGCACTGTCCAGCGCCCCCCTCCGCAGCTTCGGTAACCCCGACGAGGACCCGCTCACCGCCCAAGCCAACCGGATCCGGGTGCTACTGCCGCCGGCGCCGGGCCGTGGCGAGCCGAACCTGGCGGCACTGCGCCGGCTGGTCGAACGCCAGGCGCCAGCGCACACGGTCACTGAGGTCCGTCCCGGCGGGCAGGGCTTCGTGGTCGGCGTGTGGTCCGCGGTCGGCGTCGACACCGCACTCGTCCCGCTGCCAGCCCCGGTACTCGGCCGGGATACCCCGACCGGCACCGGCCGGGCGGTGACGCTGCATCGGCACAGCGTGCTGTGGCCGGCCGCGCGCGGATCCTGGATGGGCATCCGGCTCGGAGTGGACTCGGCAATCGGTATCCAGACGGTGGCCCAGTGACTGACGCAGTGAGAGGACAGGCCATGACAACAGCGCTTCCCGAGTTTCCGGACTTCCTGCGGTTGACCTACTTCCACGGGCAGATGCTGGCCGCTACCGACTTCCAGCGCGAGCAGGCGTACTTCGTCGAGAAGCTCCGGCTGCGCAACCGGTGCCTGCATGGATACGGGGTGGCGTGTGGGCTGGAGGTCAGCTCGGTGCCGGTGACCGACAGGTACGACACCGAACCTGACGAGCACCAGCCGCGGGTGACGTTGCATGCCGGGGTGGCCCTGGACTGCCTCGGCAATGAGATCGTCGTCCGCCGCGGCTGCCCAGTCGAGCTGCTTCCGCTGCTGTCCGTCGAGGACCGCCGTAACTTTCACGATGGCGACCGCGTCTACCTCTGCGTCGAGTACTGCGAACGGGCGGCGGGCCCAACTCGTGGCGTGTACGTCGACTCCTGCGGCGGTGTCGCCGACTGCGAGTACGGCTGGCGCCAGGACAGTTACCGGATCCGAGTGACGCTGACCTCACCGGACAACGATGGCTGTGCCGACCCGTGTTGTAGCCCCAGCCAGGACCCGTGCCTGCTGTTGGCCCGCATCGACGGGGTACGCAAGGGCCAAGCAGTGCCGGCGGACGCGATCCACCTCGGAGTACGCCGCCCGCTGAGCCGCTACCGGTTCACCACGATCACCGGGATCAACTGGCAGCACGGCGCCTACTACAGCCCCGAACAGGCCGCCGCCATCCTGGGCACCCACGACGACGACGGTGGATTGCGCGTGCGCTTCTCCAAGGATGTGCATACCCGTTGCCTCACCCGGGGGGTCGTCGATGTGCAGGTCGCGGAGGGCGGCCGGGGCAGGCACGCGGACACGTACCTCCTCGATGGGCATTTCGAGGACCGGACGAAAGACGAGTTCACCCACCACTTCCGCTGGCGGCAGACCTCCGGCGAATCCCTGCAGAACGACGATCGCGTGCTGATCACTGTCCGGACGCCGTTCATCCTCGACCGCTGCTGCCGGCCGGTGGACGGCGCCCACGTCGGCGGCCGCGTCCCGCTACTGCCGGGTTACGAGCCGGTTCACCACCAGCCCGACTTCTGCACCGCACCACCGTCCGGCGTCGGCCCGTGGACATCCGGTACGGGTACCGGCGCGGGCATGTTCGAGAGCTGGTTCTTCGTCAAGGACAGCTCCGGCAGGGACAGGGAGGACAAGCGATGACCCTGAGTGCGCTACCGGCCACCGTGCCGGCCCGATCACGATGCGGGTGCGGCGGTGCCGAAACAGTTGACCTGTCGACGGCAACTTTCGTCCGCCCGCGGTTCTTCGCCGGTCAACTGCTCACCGAGGACGACCTGGGCTCGCTGACCGGCTACCTGACCGCCAAGAACCGGTTGCACAACCGGTACCTGTTCGGCGCGGGCGTGGTATGCGGCCTGCAGGTGAACTGCGACCCCTGCGGCGGCGGTACGGTCAGCGTCGAGCCCGGGTACGCGCTGGATTGCTGCGGCAACGACCTCGTCCTAGCCTGTACCACGACGCTGGACGTCAACGCGATGATCCGTGACCTGCGGATCGCCCAACTCGGCAAGGACTGCGGTGATCCCTGCGCAGACCAGGCCGGACACCAAGAGGGCACGGTCACCCGGCGGTACTGCCTGTATGCCCGCTACGCCGAGCAGACCACTGACCCGGTCGCCGCCTACGCCACCGAAGAACACTGCGGGCAGACGACCTGTGAACCCACCCGGATCCGGGAGGGGATCAGCTTCGTCCTTAAGTGTCCCGACCAGAAGCAGCCGCTGGACGACCTGTGGCGCCGGCTGCAGGCGTGCTATCCCCCACCAGACATTGTGACCCAAATCGGTCGGCTTACGGCATACGGGGAGCCGATGATCCGGGCGGTGCGCTCCGCCGGCACCTCGGCCACATTCACCGAGACCGATGCCGATCGCCTGAATGCGACCCTGGCAGAGCTGGATAAGGGGCGTCAGGACATCGGTAAGGACCAGCCGACCGCACCACAGGTCCGGTCGATGAGCGAAATCGTTCGCGAGCTGGCCTCCCTACTCGCCAGGTATCACCTCGCCGCGAAACCGGTATCGCTCGGCGACGTGGAGAAGACAGCACGCACCGCGCTCGGTGAGGCTGCCGCAGTACTGACCGATCACGTCCAAGCAGCCTGGGAGGACCCGCTGGATCAAGCGGCCGCGGGCGCGCTACTGGACCAGGCGGCGAAGCTGGCCGACTCCACCGGTCCCCAGCCGGATGTGGTGCAGTTGACCATGTTAACTCAGGGTCGCCCGCTGACCGAGTCAGTACTCGCTGTCCTCACCCTGGACAAGGTCAAGGACTGGCTGCTCGACCGGATGGACACCGACCCTGTGCGCAGCGACTGCGAACTGCGCCCGCTGGTGGCGGCCCTGCCGGTAACTACGGCCACCACAGTTGATGTCTCGACAGTCCGTTCCCAAGGCCGGGCCAGCTCTCAACTAGTCGAGCTGCTGATCAGGTACCTGCTGGATTGCGTCTGCGCGGCTTTGAACCCGCCCTGCACGCCATGTGAGAACACCGATGTACTGCTGGCCTGCCTGGAGGTACGGAACTGTGAAGTCGTACGTATCTGCAACTCTGAACGGGACTACGTTCTCAGCGGATCGGCGCTGCGATATTGGCTCCCGATTCAACTCCTCTCTGAGTACATCGAGGGCTACTGCTGCCTGACCAAGTCTCGTTCCGGTAGGTCAGAGGCGGCGACCGGCGAGCTGGCATTCCAGGAGCTCGGATTCGGCGCGGACCCGGTGACCAGCGGGCCAGGGGAGCTGCACCTGCTGAATAACGTTCTCCAGCAGGTCGGCGTCATGCCGGCACCAGCCGTCCCGGCTCCAAGGTCACCGCGTTCAGCCACGCCAGCCGTGGAGACGATGGCCGCTGACGCGATGACTGAACAGCTCACCGCGCTCACCCAGCGCGTCACCGAGCTGACCGACCAGCTCACCGAGACCCAGACACGGCTCACCGAGCTAGCAAAGCGACCCTCGGCGCGCTCCCGTCCTGCCACCCGGGGCCGCCGCACGGTAGCCACCGGCCCCGCCAAGGCGGACCCGGTTCCGGCGGATACAGCTCCAGCTACGGAGGCCCCGCCTGCGGCGGAGCCGGCCGCAGCGGCCTCGCCCACGGAGGGCCCCGGACCAGTCACCGCCGGATCAGACTCGTCGGAGGCAAGCCATGGCACCTGAACGGCCCGCCTTCTTCGAAGGCCAGGTCCTCGCCGCCGCGGATCTCACCAGCACTGTCGAGTACGGCCGCGCAGAGGCGGCGCGACACGACCGCTATCTCCACGACTGGGGCATCGCAGACGGGCTCGAGTTGACATCGGTGGCAAAGACCGATGCGAACGGTCCCTACATGGAGGTCACCCTCCAACCCGGCGTAGCGATAGACGGCACCGGGCGCGAGATCGTCATATCGACCCCCGTCCGGCTGAGCGAGACGGATTTCGCTCAGGTCAACGGCGCCTCGCCGACAACGGATTTCTACCCGGTATTGCTGCACGGTATCGACAGGCCCGCACCGGCACCTGCGCTGACCGTCGGCGCCTGCGGGACGGCCAGCCAACCGATCCGCACGCAAGAGGCGTTCGGGATCAGCTTTGGCGGGCTTGGCGCCGAGCTGGTTCTCGACGAGCAACCCCGGCCGGATGTCAGCGCCGGCCCCGGACCTACGGATGGGCGGCCGTGGGACATCCTGGTCGGCTCCGTGCAGTGGGACAATGGAAATAAAAGGTTCACAGCGGCCAAAAGCGTCGGACGACGCTACGCTGGAGTCAAAGCCGACACTGTCTCCGCCCGCAGCGGCACTCTGGCGCTGCGGTCCCAGCTCAGCCCGGCACTCGGCCAACCCACGCTGGTGCTTGGCGGTGACCCACCGACTCTCACCTTCGGCCTGTACAAGGGCGGCAACGCCGTCGACGCCCGGCTGACCATCAATGCCAAGGGTGACGTCACCGCTACCGGCATCATCAAGGGCGCCCTTATCCCCGGCGAGATCCGTGTCCAATCCGGTACCGTCACCGACGGTGTAATCATCCCCTTGCCCCCGGACATCTCCGAGGATCAAGTTGCCCGTAGCGCCGTGATCTTGCACCTTCACCTGACCCCGCACACGCCACAGACGACAAACCCTGGGAGCGGGTACGTACCGATCGAATGCCGCGTGGACGCCGACCGGCGGCTCCATTGCCTGGTCCAGGTCACGGTTTTCGAGTCATCCGTCCAACAGCCGGGTGCCGCCGATTACCTCATGGTGGCGACCGTGGGGTCGACCGCTGGAGCGAACCGATGAGCAAACTCACGGTCGTCTATCTGCAGTCCACCGGGCATGTGCTGGCGGCGGTCACGCGTGCCGCACCGCCGGACAGCGCCGAGCAGGTCACCGCGTTGACAGGTCCTCACCTGCCGGTGCGCGGCATCGGCGGTGCCTCGCCGGTGGCCGTCAGCTTTCCGGCCGATTACCTGGCGGCTACGACGGTCGACGACGAGCCTGACGTCCTCCTGGACCCACACGGCTTCGAAGTCGTCGAAAACGTCCAGAAGGACGGTACGACGCACTACCTCGTGCGGCGGTTGGGTGTTACCGGAAACGTAACGCCCAAATTCGATAGCGGGAAAGCCACTGTTAAAATCAATTTTCAGCCCGCGACACCGCTGCCGATGGTTGCCGTACTCCAACGGGTCAAATCACCCTTACCCGCTGAAATTATTAACCGGCCGATTCCCAAGGATCAGCCGGCTGATACCCCAATCACACTGGATACGGTGGACGACACATCGTGGGAAGTTCTTGTTTTCGTACAAAGTCAACCTCCAATCGCAGTCAGTAAGAGTTCACCATGACACCGATCGACGTCGTGGTCGACCGGTGTGTCGTCCAGGTGGTCCGGCACGGCGGCTGGAGCTGGGGGCCGCAGCCGCACCGGCTGGTCGATCAGGTCATCGCGGCGCTGCCGGCCCTGATTGCCGAGCGACTAGGGGACCTTGCCAGCCCCGGCGGACCGGACACGGAGATCACCGAGCCGGTCCGGATCGAGGTGTCGCTGCGGCTGGCGGACCTGCTGGCCGATCGGCTCGACCCGATCCGATCAGCCCAAATCACGATGGACCCGCTACTCAAGCCATCCCCGGCCACCCTGTCGGTGCCATCGGCGGCCACCAGACGCCCGAGCGATCCACTACCTCGGGAAGTCGCGCTACCGGCTCGTGCCCAGACCGCAACGTTGATGCAGTTCCTCGCCGGCCTGTTCAACCGTGGGGAGATCGACGATTTCCTTGCCCTGCTACCCCTAGAGACGCTGGAAACCTGGTATCAGACGCTGGCCGCACTGCCGGCCACACCATCGACCGAGCCTAACGGAGCGGGAGCAATTTCGGCCACGGCGCCCGACCGCATACCGCGCCGTGGCAGTGACCTGACCAGCGATTTCCCTGCCCTGTTGGCACTGGCTGCGGCTTCCTCGATGGAGGACCGGATTCGAGAGCTGCGCGACATCATCGCGGCCACGGCGCCCGATCGCGTACCGCCCCGCGGCAGTGACCTGACCAGCGATGTTCTTGCTCTTCTGGCGCCAGTCACGGGTTCCTCGGTGACGGACCGGGCTCGACAACTGCGGGACACGATCACCGCCGTCGCGGCATGGGCCGGCCGGTTGGATGCGGCCGGGCTTCTTCAGCTCGACAACCCAGCCGGCGCACGTCGCAGCGACAGCCGGTCGACGCCGTCAGCTCTGGCGCCGACCGAGCCACGAGCGCCGCAACCCAACACAGCGCCACGAACCAACAGATCTGTGGATGTCGCCTCCGCGCTGCCGTTCCTACTGCTGGGCCCGCTGGCGCAGACCGGCTACCTGTCCGCGCTCGTACCTGCGCTGCAGGCCGTCGGACTTGAGCAGGAGACCGCAGCGTTCGCTACTGCGCTGGCCTACACGGTGCTAGGCCCACTGGACCGCGGCTGGCGGCGCCAGCCGGACGACGTGGCCGCGGCGGCCGCCTTCGCCGGCGTCGACCCGCCCGTGCCTGGGCCTGCACTGGCCGAGTTCGCTCGGGTCGCCACTCCGACCCTGCCCGCGCTGAACGCCGTGGTCACCCGGGCCCTCGCCGAGGGACACACAGCCGGCGAGCCACTGGTACTGGTCGGGGTCGACGACCGGGCCGGAGGCGGTCTGCTTCTCATCGACCGGGAGGGCTTATTTCCGGTCGCCTGGACCGACAACCTGGATGGGCTGCTGCCGGCCTGGCGGGCGTGCGGCTCGCCACCCATTTTAGTGGGGCCTACCGCGGCCAGCGCCCTGCGCGGGCTGACCTCCGCCGGCGCCCGGTTCGTCGTCGGCACCCCGCCCGCCCGGGGCGACCATTGGCGGCAGCTAGCGCCGCACCGGCTGTGGACCAACGACCAAAACGATCCGGCGCTCGCACGGTACGCGGGTGCCTACCACCAGGTGCTTGCGCAGACCGGCGCTCTCGTCCAAACCCTAGCCGTGGACCGGGTTGCGGTACCCCTGGCCGGCGTCCCGGCGCTCGGTCGGAGCCTGCTGCTGGCCGCCGGGCTCGGGCTCGGCACGCTCGCCTGGACGCTGTGGCGGCAGCGCGAGCCGACCGACCCGTTGCTGGCTCTGGAGCGGTTCGCCGACCTCAGTGCCCGGGTCAGCGTCGAGCCGTCCCGGGTGCGGGTGCGGCTGCCGCTCGGTCCCCGCCACACGGACCTGTCCGAACATGGCCTGCTCGCCGACGTGCGCGGCGTGCCCTGGCTGGGCGACCGAGTCGTCGAGTTCTCGGGAGGGTGACATGTCGACCCCGCTGGCGATCCGGCACCTGCTGATCCGGCTGCGTCCGCTCAACCGGGCGCTGCGGGCAGCCGTCGAGCGCCAGGTCGCCGAGGCCGCCAAACTCGACCGGCCAGACCTGGTCCCGTACTGCATCACCGACGAGCAGGTCGGCGTACTGCTGGACCGCCTCGACGCGCTGCCGCTCGACGGTGCCGGTACGGCTTCGCTGACTGCGTCGGAACTTGCCGCCGAGCAACAGGTACGCGACGAGGCATCGGCCGTCGGCTCGCTGCTGCCGCTAGATGAGCTGGCCGCCCGGTGCGAGCTGACCGACGAGGAACAGCATGCGCTGCTCCTATGCGCCGCACCCGAGCTGGACCGGGCCTACGAACGGGTGATCGCCTACATCCTCGACGACCTCAACCGCCGTTTCCCCTGTATTGAGCTGCTCACCGCGGTGACGGCCGGATCCGGTATCGAGGGCCTGGCCTTCCGCGGCGTCCTCGGTCGAGCGGGGACGCTACGGCGGCTGGGACTCTTGACGTCGTACGGCGAGGCGCCCACTGAGCTGCGCCAAGAACTTCGCGTCGCACCCGGCCTGGTCGACTTCCTCCTCGGGGGCGGTGGCGACCTCACGGTATTGGCCCACGACCCTGGCGCGGTCGTGGCACCCACGGCTGTCGCGATGGTTCCGCACGTCGACGCAGCACACCTCAACCGGCTGGGCAAGGCACTACGGGTGGGGGATCTGGACCTGGTCGGCGTCTGGGGTTCGCTGCGCGCCGGTCAGCACGAGGTCGTGCATGCGCTCGCCCACGCGGCCGGCATGCCACTGCGGCAGGTCGTCAACGCCGATGTGGAGGACGCTGTGGCTGTCGCAGCGGCCTTGGGCGCCATCCTGTGGCTACGCACTGAAGACTTCGATGCCGCCAACACTGTGGGCGGGTTGTTGGCTCGGTCTCGGACGCCGGTGTGTCTCAGCGGTGCCGAACCCTGGCGGTCTCCCGGAGTGCTGGCGGCTCGCGCCTACGCCGAAGTAGCTCTGGCTCTTCCCTCATACCGTGACCGCACGGCGATGTGGGCGCGGGCCCTGCCCGAGCTTGATGCCGGTACGGCCGAGAACCTAGCCGCTCGGTACAGAATGAGCGACGAGGAGCTGCGCGCCGTCGCCGCGCTCGCCCGCACCGATGCACTTTTTGGAGCTCACGGGGTCAACGGACATTCCGAAGCTCACAACGGCAGCGTGCTCAACGGCAGCGTGGCACGGGCCGTCACCGCGATCACCTGCGGCCCGGTCGCTGGCTTCGCCCACGCGGTCACCCCGCGGCGGCGTCCCGAGGACCTCGTCCTGCCACCGGACGAACACCGGATGGTGCTGGAACTCGCTGCCGCCTACCACGCCTGGCCTCGGGTCGCCGAGGACTGGGGCTTCGCCGCTCGCGGCGGCGGAGACGGCATCAAGGCCCTGTTCACCGGCGAACCCGGCACCGGCAAGACTCTCGCTGCTGAGGTCATCGCCGGCATGCTCGGTCTCACCCTGCTCAAGATCGACCTGTCCCAGGTCGTCTCCAAATGGGTCGGCGAAACCGAGAAGAACCTCGACTCCGCCTTCCGCCAAGCCGAGGACAGCCAGGCCCTGCTGTTCTTCGATGAAGCCGATGCGCTGTTCGGCAAGCGCGGCGAAGTCAAGCACGGCATGGACCGCTACGCGAACCTTGAGGTCGGCTTCCTGCTCCAACGTTTGGAACAGTCCGACGCCCTGGTGATTCTGGCCAGCAACCTCAAGGAAAACCTCGACAAGGCCTTCACTCGCCGCTTCCACTACATCATCCACTTCCCCCGCCCTGAGATTCCTGAACGAGAACGTATCTGGCGTCTCGCCTTTCCCTCCGAGGCGCCCCTCGCTGCCGATGTCGACTTCGCCGCCTTAGCCAGCCTCGAGATGACCGGCGCCAGCATCATCGGAGTGGCCCGCTCCGCCGCACTTCTGGCCGCCGACTCATCCTGCACGGAGATCTCAATGACCCACATTTTCCAGGGCGTCGACCGACAGTACCGGCGGGACTGCCGTCTGTTTCGGATAGAACAGCTGGGCAGGCACACTGCTATTGCCCGGGGAGCCTTACATGGGCGGTGATCCGCAGAAGGCACGGCAGGACATCATAAAATCAGCGTCGACGTCGACCGCTGGACCACGAGGGGCCCATGATGCGTCCGGCGCCATGCTGCCCGAGGTGCTCACCCTCCACCGCAACGTGGGCAACGCAGCGGTCACCGACCTCATCGCGCGGTGCGTGAAACCCACGACGGGGCCCATAGCAGCGCCCCCGCGGCTCCGGACCGCGTTGGACTCCCGCGTCCGCGTCGTCAAAGACGGTGACGGTTACGCGGTGGCGCTCGAGCTGAGCGCTGCCGAGCAGTCGCTCGCTCTGGTGAAGGTAGCGGAATACCGGTCGAATGCGAGCACGGCGCTGCGGCAGCTGCCGATATACCTCGAGGACATCGTCGCGCAGAACTGCGCCGTAGTGAACATTTACTACGACCCAGGCGCGGTCGACGTTCGGCCTACCTTTGAAACCGCAGAGGTCGCTGGCGTCCAGGTGTCCGTGAAGCTCCATCCGTCGTCCGTCGGGGATCTCACCGTCGCCAGGGCGTCGCAGACGAAGCGGGTTCGCGAGGGTGTCACGATCGAAGGCAAGGAGAAGGTCACTGAGCACGAGAGCACGAGCGCCACGGACAAGATCATGGGCTCGATCGCCTCCGCCGAGGGTGGCTTCGCGTCGGTCGAGGGTTCCGACGCCGGTGTCTTCACTTGGGGTCAGGGCCAGTGGACGGTCACGTCGGGCGAGCTGCAGCGCGTGCTGGTCTTTATCAAGGAACGACGTCAAGACCTGTTCGATCGCTACTTCGGTCAGGCTGACCTGAACATCGCGGGAGGTGACTTCATACACATTGGCAAGACGTGGTCGAAGTCAACGAAGAGCATGATGGCGCTTTTCCGGCCGGACATCGAGACGATCACGCGCTGGGCGGCGATCTTCGGGCAGGCTGGTATGGATCCGCAAGTCCAGCGCCTGCAGCGCGAGTTTCTGCGCGCCGAGGTGCACGAGACGCTCGGTAAGCACATCGCGGGCTACACCCCAGAGAACGTGCTTAATACTCGTGGCCAGGCCTTCTTCTACAGCATGGATAAGAACCTTCCCGCCGGGGCAACGGCCAACTTCAAGGTCGCAGTGGCAAAGTCAGGCCTGCCGCCGCACAGAGGCGCGGTCACCGACGAGCAGAAGGGGAGGGTATCCGATGAGCTCGCTGAGCTGTTCAAGCACTCGAGCGTTGTTGCCTACTCCAACGACAAGCACCACATCATCGCCTTCTGGGGCGAGGACGGTCGCAAAAGGGCGCTCGACCTCGCAGACAAGAGCATCGCTGCGAACGGCGACGGCGAGTGGTCGGTCGCGCAGTGGAAGAAGTACCGCAGGCAGATGGAGTCCCGCGAGAGCCGGTACTCGAAGACTAAGGCTGACATCGACCGGGCGCTTTCGCGTCATGACATCGAGCCTGACGTTCCCTCGGACGCGGTCAGCGAAGGCGAGCCAGAGACGACCCCGCCCTCAGCACCGTCAGTGCTTCCATTTCCAAATCCGGCCATCGGCGACGCACGATCGTTTCGGCCTGCGGTAGCGGCTCCCGCTGATCGACCGACGAGATTCGGCGCCGACCTGTTTGATGAGATGAGCGCGATCGCCGATTTGATCGGCACAGGATTTGGTCTGCGGGAGCTGCGAATCGATGGGTCCGTCGGCCGCGGTGGCAAGAATGAGCCACACGATGTCGCGCAAGTGCGAGCGCGGCTGATCGGAGTCGGATACCCCGCTGGGGTGAGCCCCGACCAGCTCAGCACCGCCATTCACCGCTACCAGGCCGAGGTGGTCGGCGCAACGGCCCCCGACGGCAGGGTTGACCCGGGTGGCCCGACGCTGAGGGCTCTCAACGCGCTCAGGCGCGTGCCCGCTGGGCCTGATCATGGCTCGTCGGTGACCCGCCCTGCTGGTCCGACGCTTTCACCTGCCGCCCCGATACCGCCTCCCACGAAGGCGCCAGCGCCGTCGACACCTGCCGTGGCTGTCGAGCCTCCGGCTGCGGCCGCTGTTCCCACCGGCCCGAGGGCGGCGCTGTCCGACCACGCGCTAGAGGCGATGATCGGTCCGCTGTCGACGAACCCCGCCGTCGTGGAGGTCGCACGTGACCTCGCCGTGCTCGAGCACCAGACCCAGACAATCCAACGCGACAAAGACAACCAGGAGCTAGCCAAAGACCGAGACCAGTTGGTGGCCGATATTGGATCACTGCGCCTGAAGATCGCGGCACTTGATAAGGCAGGTCTGCGCGCCGAGGTACTCGACAAACTCAAGGCGTTACTCTACCGGGCGATCGATCAAATCTCGCCCTACTACTACCAGGCCCCCAACATCGATATCCTTGAGACGGCCAACGCGACCGCCACCTGCAACATCACGTCGCTATCGATGGCGCTTGAAGGCCTCGGCAAATCACCTGGGAACTACAAAGGCGACAAGCAGACGATCGCGGAGATATCCCAGGTCTACCGGAGCGAACTGGCTGGTGCGAATGACCGCGTCGGCTCAGCGCTGACCGGCCTCCGATTGCCCGACTACCTCGAGCTGGTGGCGATCGCCCGGGTGCTCGTCGGGAAGTCGAGAAGACCTCGATGCCCGGTCGCGACTCCAAAGGCGATCCAGGACGCAGTCAAGTACGTACTCAAGGACGAATTTGTAATCGGAAACGTAGGCTTCCTGGTCGGACTAGCAGAGGATTTCGGGGTCCCTGCTCACTACAAATACCTCGAGTTCGGAGAAGCGAATAAAAAGAACTATCCGAGGGATGGGGTCCATCCGAGTGAGACGCTGAAGATCTACGGCAAGGAGCATCGCAAGGCGGGCGAGCGCGAGGCCGACAGCCGAAATGAAATCGAGCATATCGACGCGCGCCTGTCCTCGGCCAGAGGCAAGGACAAAGAGCGGCTCGAGAAGCAGCGGACCGAGCTCCAGGCCAAGATCGTCGAGAGCGGGTCACTCTCGACGGGCAAGATCGAGCGAGAACTGCCGCTTGAGCGGTACAAGGAGACGGTCATCCACGGCATCATGCCCGAGGTGGATGCCGGCAACCAAGTTGTCGTCGGACTGTATAACCACTTCGTCCGACTGCAGTCGCTCGACGACGACCACATTGTCGTCGACGACCCCGGGCGGTCCACGCGGGCGAACCTAAAGATCACCTGGGAAGAGGCTCGTGCGATGGGCTACTTCTGGGTCTGGATCGTGGTCGGGTCCTAGCTTGCTCGGACAGCCCGGCGTACGTGATCACCACTTGTTGCCAAGAGTCCCTCAGTCATCTAAGTCGTTCCTTTCGCTGGGGGCTGGCCACGCGCTCATCCGGGCATCCGTCGGGGCCACTCGACTAAGGTTAAAGAAACGATGACCTTGCAAATGATGACTACCTTCGACGAGCTGGCCCGGGCAATCTGGCAACCCAGGATCGATAGTCTCGCTGCCTCTACTTCGCTCAGCGCAACAACCGCCAATGTGGTAAGTCGGGCGAAGCGTGTGGCCCAGGACTCGAGGCGCTTCGTGTGATGCGGGACCGCGCCGGGTCTGATGGCTCGCTGTGCTGCAAACGGCTCCCTTGCAATGTAAAGAGGCGGCGGTACGCTGTGACGCTGGACGGGCCTTGACAATTGCCGGAGCGTCACGTATTAATAAATGGTGGCGCCAATTGTAGTGGGCCGCGAGCGGCAAAAGGATGTCGACGCGCCACCTCGGCGGGTCGGTCCAAAGCTGGCGCCAACGACTGCGGCGAGCCTTCCGGGGTTGCAAAACGCCGCCGGTAACGCAGTGGTGACCCGCCAGCTCACTCGCAGCGGGGCGCCCGCTGCCGCCGCTTACGACGTTCCCTGGCGTGGCGAGGTCGTTGCGCCGTGGAATGCCGCTTTGCGCCGCGGGCCACACAAGGATGCCAACGACCCATACGCAAACATCATCGCTGACCTCCCATGCGGAACGAGCGTAACGGTGCTCGGCAACGAGCTTGGGTGGCTGCATGCCGAGGTCGTGCTTGATGGAAAGACGGTAACCGGCTACGTCTCGCACGAGCTCGTACGTTATGCCGGCCTCGTTGTGGCGCCATCCGCGCCCGCGTCGGTGGCGCCGCCGATGCTGACACTCAACCTCGGACTGCGGGCGCCCGACGCAGCGTTCGTGACGCTTAAGCGCGCTGAGAACCGGCGCGTCGCAATGCCCACCTGGCGACCCTCTGCCGACGAGGCGCGCGACCTCAATCTTGCTGCCGACACGCTCGAGCGCACTAATCACTACACGGTCGACCGTGCGACGTTCGTCGTGTCGTTCGCGCCTCAGACGGGGGCGGGCGGCGTCCTGGTCGACACCATCGAGGACTTCATCCTTTTCGTCGAGACGGTCGAACGGCAGTATCCGCTGGCGACGCCGCGCGAGATTGCCGGAGAGATCCGCCAGCTCTGGTTCGGCGGCGCCAATTGGGAGGCGCTGCTCAATAGTCCTGGCGTGACAGTCGGCCGCGCAGCGGTCGACATCGAACACGCACCCAATCCGATCGCGACGAAGTTCAATATCCCGGCACTGAAATCGACTGGGCACAAGCTCAAAACGAAATTCGGCGACGTCGATATCTCCCATGTCATCGCGGGCATCGACGCCGCCCTCAGTGGAGCTGCGTTGGCACCATCCGACGATTCAGACGCCTCCTTGAAACATAAAACGCTCAACACTGCCGACGCCGGCGATCCACGCGACTTCGCCACATGGTCGGGCGATATTGGCCAAGCCTACGCCGAATATCTCGTCGCACGTTACGTCGACGGCAAGGCTCACGTAAAACTCCAGCAATTCGTCGACGCTAAAGCGTCTCCCGAACAATTACTCGGTGACATCCACGGCTACATCGCAACGCAGGTCTGGCGAAACACACCGCCGAACGTCGGAACAGGGTGGTGGACGGCTGGGCAGAGCGGAACCGTCTCGGAAATCCTCCGTGCGCTTTACCTCGTCGATAAGAGCGGCACCGCAGGCGCTGGCAGCTACCAGCACTTTGCCGAGCAGGTGAGTGGGAGGCTCGGCGCGGACCTGCGCAGCTTCGTCACCACGCGCTCACTGGCATTCGCGCGGCCGTGGTATGCCAAGGCTGCCATCAGCTCTCGTGGCCGCATCGGCAGCGTGGTGCACGACCCGAGCCTGAGCAGCGCAGGAATCCTCAGCGGCTTGCTGCACGAGTTCGACGACAAGCACGCCGAAAATGAGCGGATGGCGGCCGAGGAGGACAAAGTCGAAGCCGTAATCGACCGATTCCTGCCGATGCTCGGCGGTAGCGTGCAATAGAGTCCAGCTGCGCCAGATCAGCTCTTGCACTGCAACCAGTACTGATTCCGTCGCCAGCTATAGGGGACTTGCCGGTGCAGAGCGCCCGACCGTTCGTGGAAGGTGGCTGATGTACGCCAGTTGGGCGGGCCGCTCCGCGTACCCCACCCAACTGGCGTATGGAACTGGCCGCTGCAGGAAAGGCCGACTAGGCGCCCACGCTGGCCGCTCTCACCGCACCCTTTCGGGGACGGGTC
>DASUGW010000150.1:0-7414 GCA_036273805.1 Mycobacterium sp. | reverse complement strand
TTACCAAGCCGACCTGGTGATACCAGACCAGGTGGCTGCCGAGGTGGCGCTGCTCAAGGCGGTGGCACTGCGTTTTGTGATGCGTGATCCGCGGAGGCTGGCCGTGCAGGCCCGGCAACGGGAACTGGTCGCCGAGCTGTGCGCGGTTTTGGTATCTCGGGCGCCGGAGCCGCTGGATCCAGCACTGCTCCCGGCGTGGCAGCAGGCCCGTAACGACAGCGAACGGCTACGAGTCGTGGTCGATCAGGTGGCCGCTTTGACCGACGCTCAGGCGGTGCGCTGGCACGCGCAGCTGCGAAGCTGCGCGCACTGAGTGCGACCTACGCCTAAAGGCTAAACGGTAACTTGATCTCGCACTTTATGGAAGCATTGTGTCATAATCTCCACATCTCGAAGGAGGTCAGGGATGAAACGGATCTGCACGCAACTAGCCGATGCCAGAGTCGAGTGCGTCTTCGGGTGACAAAAGAGGTGGAATGCGTCGGCAAGCCTTAACTCATCGAACCGCTGGGAGGTATTCATGGAGAACTTGCCGGATTATCGGTTCGATCCGGAAGTATACGAGCTAGAGGAGCGGCAACGGTGAGAAAGGTGTCAATCCGTTTGGTTTTCAGGAACTACTCCCCAAGGCGAAGAACGCCTGAGGTGGCGTCGCTACCGTTGAGTGTCGCCCGCCTAACCTGCGCCGGCTCAGGGTCAGTGCTACGAAATTTAGTGGGCGAGTTCACTCATGATCACTGTTTGTGTGTCAAAAACAACACGAGATGTCGCTCTCGGCACACAAACAGTGATCATGAGCGGTGATCCTTTGTCATTTACCGCCACTAACTTAGCGGCATTGCGGCTCAGGGCCGCGCAGCCCGCAGACACCGGCGTGACGGTCGCAGCTTGTGAAGACGGCCCAGCGATGGTCAGTAGACCATGGCTGGGTTGTCGTAGTGCTTGAACTCCAGCAGGTTGTTCGAGGGATCCCGCAGCACGAACGTGTCGTGTCCTTCGGGCCGGCCGTCGAAACGGCGGAAGGGGTCGGCGAAGAACGGGAGATCGCGGGCTCTGGCTACGCGGAGCAGCCGATCCCAGTCCCGCTTATACCGGAATGTCATTCCGAAATGTCTGGGATACAGCTCAGGAGCATCGTCGACGCGGTCGGAGAGATGGCAGACGACTTGGTCGCCGAAGAAGTTCAGGGTGATGTGGTCTGCGTATCGCCGGGCCAGCGTGCAGCCGAGGCCGTCGACGTAGAAGCGTCGGGCGTCGTCCAGGTCCAAGGCGGGAATTGCCAGGTGGAACAGGTTTGCCGAGGCGCCGACTACAGGCGTCACCATCACAGGACCCCCGGCAGGGTGTCCGAGCGTAGGCCCCGGCGCAGCGTCTCGAGTGCGATCACGTCGTCGGCGCCCACGTTGCCCAAGTTGACCAAAGGACCTATCCGTCGCAGGAAGTAGGTCTGCAGTTCCTTGCTCGGGGCTTCGAACAGTAGTCGGTCGAGGTCGATACCGGAGCCGACGATCTCGTTGACCAGCTCGTGGCGCGGTTGGCCGTCGGACCGGCAGATCCCGCTGCGCCCGCTCTCCCGGGCCTCAGCGGTGACCAGGTAAGCCCCGGCGGCGAAGTCCTCCTCAATGAAGGAGAGCCAGCGCCCCGGTGCCAGCGCATCGGAACGCCTGATGTCCTTGAAACCGACCTCGCTGATGACGACGAACTCGTCGGCGAATCGGCCCACCCAGCGAGCTTTCTCGGTGTTGTCGATGGGGATCGTGCCGTTAGATATCTCGACGTACGTTGCACCCAACTGACGGCACAGTGCCAGCCACTCCGACACGAGTCCGTCCAGCGCGTAGCGCTCGAATAGGGTACCGCCGAAGTAGAAATCGATATCGGCGCTGCGCAAGATGTCGATCTTGCGTTTGATGTCTTTGGTGACCAGGCAGGTTCCCCAGCCGAATTTCACGAAATCCACGAATTCGCCGACGCTGTCTATGGCGTCTTCGAATTGGCCAGTGAACAATCCTGGATCGATGACCATCGTGAGCCCACGCCGCCGTGGTTTGAGCTCGAGGTTCGGTAAGCGCAGTTGCGTGTCGATCACGACGACCTCCCTCACGTCCGCCCAGCGCCCAGCCGGACCGGCTGGGTTGAGGCGGAAGAATCGGATCTATCGAAATGATGTGGTCTAGTGGAGTGAAAGGGTGAACCCAGCGGCGAGCGACGTTTTCCGGTGAGCACCAGGCTCAGCGGGGTATGCCGCAGCACCTCGACCACCAGCAGTGACCCGACAACGGTGACCGCGATGGCGATGACAGTGGCGCCCAGCGCGGACACCTGAGTGGACAGCCAGGCCACCGGGCCGAGGGTCAGCGCCCACAGCACCATCGGATGCACCAGGAACACGCCGAAGGAGCGGTCGGAGCCGATCTCGACGGCCCGCGACTCCGGCCCGCCTGCCCGTCGCGCCGTCCAGGCGACGCCGAGGGCGAACAACGCCGTGATGATGGCTACGCACCAGGGCACCATCACCGGCTGGAACACGTCGGAGGCGGCCCCGGGGGAACTGCCGGTACGCACCGAGCGCAGGTACCAGCCCTCAGCCGCAGCACCGGTGACAACCAGCGCCCCGAACACGACTGCTGGATGCCTGCAGACCCACGACTGCACCCGGTCGGCGTGCAGCGCTGCCACCCCGCCCAGCACCAGGTAGAACACGTAACTGCCGACGAAGGACCCGTCGTAGCCCAACAGCTTCCCGGCGATCCCGCTCGGGTGCACGACGTGCAGGCCCGCATCGATGCCGACCTGCAGGACCGCGCTGATCGCCAGCAGCCACCAGAGCCCACCGCGCCGTCCCGCGAATCCCCGCAGCAACCGCAGGAACAGTGGGAACAGCAGATAGAACTGCATCGTTACGACCAGGAAGTACAGGTGGTACCACGCCGTGCCGGTCAGCAGGTTGCGTCCGAGCTGGGTCAGCGCCGTGGCGGGCGGCTGCGGCGTCGTGATCAGCGCCAGGCCGCTGTAGATCACCGACCAGGCCACGTAGGGTGCTCCGACCAGGAGAAACCGCCGCCGCCAGAAGGGCACGACGGGAAGCTGGTCGCGGTATCGGTGCACGAGCACGAACGCGGTGAGGGCGAAGAATGCCTCACGGGTGAAGTGCAGCAGCATCGCGGCGCCGCCCGCCGGGACGCTGTCCGGCGGGTTGACGGTAGTGACGGTGTGCACCGCGATAACGGCGGCGAAGGTCAGCACCCGGAGCAGGTCGACCGCGTAGACGTGACCTCGGTTCGCGCCAAGCGTCACCGCGGGACCGCCTCGGACGGCCTGGCGTCGTCGAATGCCCGCAGCCGGCGGCGGGCCACCTTCCCGGTGGCGGTCAGTGGCAGGGCAGCGACGATCCGGAAGTCCACCGGGCGCTTGGCCCGGCTGAGTTGCCGCTCGCAGCGCAACCGCAGTCGTTCCACAAGCTCGGCCGCTTGCTCGCGGTCCAGCGCCAGGACCGGGCGAATCCAGGCCACCGGCACCGCGCCGAGCATCTCATGCGGGCGCGGGGCGACGGCGGCCTCGGCCACCGCCGGCTCACCGAGCAAAACCTCCTCGACCTCACTCGGGTGCACCAGCTCGCCGCCGCAGTTCAGCACGTCATCGCTGCGCCCGGCCAGATAGAGGTACCCCTCGGCATCGAGTCGCCCGAGGTCACCGGTGTCCAGCCAACCTGTGGCGTCAATGCGTGCGGCGGCCACGCCGTCGGCGTATGCGCTGATCACGCCCTCGCCGCGGATGCGGACCCGGCCCACAACGTCCGGTGCACACCGCTGCCCGTCCGGTCCCACGATCTCCAGCTCCACCCCGGCGGGCCGGCCGACTGAACCCGGAGGGTGACCACCGTGCAGCGGGGTGGCGGTGATCTGGCTGGCCGCCTCGGTCATGCCATAGCTCTCCACCACGGCAACCCCGCTGCCGGCGGCCACCCGGTCGCGGGTCGCCGCCGGCAGCGGTGCCGACGCCGACCGGATGAACCGCAAGCTGGGAGATGCTTCGGGCACGTTGTCCAGCGCCAGGATCGACAGGATGGCCGGCACCGCGTTGACCCAGGTGATCTGGTGTTGCACCAGGAGTCGCCAGAACGCCGTGCGGTGGAACCGCCGGTCGAGCACCAGCGCGCCACCGGCGACGAGCGTGGCGGCCAGCGCGACTACCTGGGCGTTGATGTGGAACAACGGCAGCGGGTTGAAGCCACGGTCGGTCGCGGACAGCTCGTGGTGGTCGACGACGGACCGGGCTACATGGAGCAACTGACGTTCGGCGAGCACGACCATTTTCGGCGTGCCGGTCGAGCCAGAGGTCAGCAGCGCGACCGAGCCTGCCCGCAGCTCCGCCGCCCACGCGCCGCTTGCCTGGATAGGAGCTGCCGGATCGGCAGGCAGTCCGGTCGCCGGGTTCACCCGCATGTCCCGGATGGCAGCCCGGTCGCTGATGACGAGCCACGGTCGTAGGGCGCGCCGGGTGCGGTGCGCCTGCCCGGCAGGAGCCGCCGGGTCCACGGGTACCGAGCATCGTCCGGCGGCGATCACCGCGAGGTGCACCGCGCAGAACGCCAGCGGATCGTCGACGTCGATGAGGACCCGGGCACCCGGCGGTACCCCGGCGGCGTCGAGTTCCCGGTGCCAGGCGTCCACAGCCGCGCGCAGCATGGCGAAGTCGAAGGACCGTTCGCTGCGCGCGTCGGCCAGGAAACACCGGTGTGGGGAGCTTTCGGCGCGCTCGGTGACAAGCTCGCGAACGGTGGTCATAGCCGCATCCTGACCGGCCCAGCTGGAGACTAGCTGGACGCGACCTGTGCATACTCTGGGTTATGCGGCGCAAGGACAGCAGGGCGGATTCCACAGCCTCGGTGTCCGGTCGTCGGCACCTGGTCAGGACGTCGCTGGCAGTGGCGGTCGTGGCGATGCTGGCGGTCCTGGTCACAGCCGTCGCGCATCCGATGTTACCGCAACGTGTGCAGGCATCGTCCTCGCCGTCCAACCCACCGATGGCTGACCGTGTCGAGCTGGTCAGCCAAGCGCAGGCGGTGAGCGTCGACGGCGTCCAGCGAACGTACCGTTCGATCGCGCCGCTGCATGTGACCAGCCCGCTACCGCTACTCGTCGTGCTGCACGGCCGCGGCGAGTCCGGTTCCGTGGTGGCGAGCCGGACCGGGTTCCTCGGTCTGGTCGAGCAGCGGCGGGCGATTCTGGTGGCTCCCGATGGGGAGCACCGCTCGTGGAACGCCGGTCACGGCTGCTGCGGGGTCGCCGGCTCTCGCGGTGTCCCGGACGTGCCCTTCGTGGCCGCGACCGTGGCTGATGCGGCGCGACGGTGGCCGGTGGACGCCGGCCGGGTGTACCTGGTCGGGTACAGCAACGGCGGCAAACTCGCCTACAGCGAGGTGTGCGCGCACCCCACACTCTTCGCGGCGGTGGCTACCTACGGTGCGGTGCCGTTGTCACCGTGCAACCCAGGCACGGCCGCGGTGCCGTTCCTGCTCGCCGCCGGTTCGGCGGATCGGGTCTTGCCCTTCGGCGGAAAGCCGGGCGGGAATCCGCCCATACCGTCGGTGCCGCAGGCCCTGGGTTGGTTGCGTGCCCAGGATGGCTGCCTCGCTGGCCCGCGGACCGGACGGGACGGCTCGGCGGTGGTGCAGAAGTGGAGTGGCTGCGCGGGCACCACAGAGGTCGAGTCGGTTGTCTATCCCGGGCAGGGCCATGCCTGGCCAGCTGCGGGGCTCAGCGGCGGGTCACCTGCCGCTGCCACCGTGATGTGGGCGTTTCTCAGCCGGCACGGTGAGCCAGCGGCGCGGTAACCCTCACGGGGGCGGATCGCTGGACAGCACACAGTCGCCGCACACGCCGCCGGCCGCGTTCGGCGCGACCCGATAGATAAGGCAGCAACTGCGGCGACGAAACCGCCCGTCGGCCGACGCGGTGGCAGTGTCCCGCAGCGGCGGCTGGTCCAGCAGCAGTGACGTGATGACCCGAGCCCGATTCGTCCAGGCCGGCTGACTGGCCGTGATCATCGATGCCGCGCCATTGACGGCAGACGCCACGTTGCCCCACAGGACCTGGGGGGATACCGACAACGCCATGGTGACCTCGACAAGACCCCGAACCGGGCCGTCGAGGACCTGTCTGGCCAACCGGCGGGCCAGGCGCTCGGGGCGTGCGTCCTGATCGCTGACATCGGCGTCAGCGTCTCGCTGCACTGACAGCGGGAATGCGCCGCCCAGCACGCGCTGCCACCACGTGCTGTCCAAGTCAACTTCCAGCAGCTCACCGGAGGTCACCGCGACCGCCAGTGCCGGCGAGACCAGTCGAGCGACGAGACTCAGGTGCGCGACAGAGGCGGCCACTCGCAGTTCGACGCTCTCGGGTGCCTGACCGCCGGCGGTGGCCAGCCGGGAGCGGACCGCGGCCACCCGGTTCATCAGCACGTCCGAGTTCTCTACCAGCTCGTTCATCGCATGCCACGGCTCGCGTGGGATGGAGCCCGGGTGGTGTGTCTGCACGGCGAAAAACGGTCCGAAGGCGGCGAGATCACCTACCACGGCATCGGCCACCGCGACCTCCCCGGCTGCGCCGTGCCGGGCGGCGCTCACCCGCCGGCCGGGATTTGCTCGACCGGCACCGATTTATGATGCGAATCGAGCAGGCGTCCGGCCAGCGGAGCGAAGACCAGCCCGATCGTTGCCCAGAGGATCAGCTGCGCGGCCATGGAGTACAGCCGGAAATCGAATAGCACGTCGGCGGGAAAGCCTGGGTAGACGATCGTGCCGCCCGGGTTGATCAGCGGCAGTGGCGTTTCGGTGGGGTGACCCAGCGGGGGCAGGATCGCCATTACTATGCCGATCGCGACGACGAACGTCGCAGCCGCGAGCACGCTGGTATTCCAATTCCCGAACCGCTTGCGCAACTGCTGACCCAGCCATACCGCCGCGACGAGAAACAGCACCGAACACAACACCATCAGCAGATACAGCCCACCGCGATCTTTGATCGTGTCGGGATCCCCGATCGCGGGTGGATTCGCCGGGTACTTCACGAACGGCACCAGATAGACAGCGAGGAAACCACCCGCCGCGACCAGCAGTGCCAGGGCGCGGGGCTGGAGGTTTCCGACGCGGCCCAGGCACACCGCGTAGGCGACGGCGAACAGCGCTCCCACCGCGACGCCGAAGAAGATCATGCCGATGCCGGCACCGAGATTTGCCTGGATGGTGCGGCTGAAGATGTCTGGGCCAGCTGGTCCGGCGGACAGCCCGGCGGATCTGTCCAGCACCGCTTGGGCGGCGTCCCGACCGGTCTCGTAGTCAATGGCCGCCTGGATCTGGGGTTCGGCGAAGATCCGCGCGAATACGAAAGCCAGCAGGCCCGCCAGCGCGCCG
>DASUGW010000149.1:0-4748 GCA_036273805.1 Mycobacterium sp. | reverse complement strand
TAATCGCTACCCACCTCGTCCACGTGGTACATGTCCTCGGCATCGGGCAGTCCCGCCAGGTAATCCGCGTCGACGGGCGGGCGCGGCGGTTGTGGGGCCGGCTTCGGTACGGCCGGCTCCGGTGCTTCCGGTGTGCCGTCGGACACCGATTGGGATTCGGCTGCCGGCGTTTCCGTCGGCGCTGCGCTCGTCGCTTCCGATGCCGGTTCAGACGGCTCGGCCGCGCGCATCGGCAGCGTGACCGGCTCCATGTCCGCGGTGACGTCCGCGGTTTCTTCGGGCTCGGCCAGCACCGCGGCCGGGGCCGGTTTGACCCGCCGCGTCAAGCCACCCGACATGCCTACCGTCACGGCGCCCACGCCGAAGAACCACAGGAAAACACCCGGACCGAAGGTGGTCTGGTCGACGCCGACGTCACCGAAGTTGCCCAGCGCACCGCCGCCGGCTGTGCCGAGCAGGGCCATCACCACCGCAGCCAGCAGCGATGCCACCGCAAGCTTGGCCGTGGCCGGTCCCAGCGGTAGCGCGCGGCGCGCGCACTGCTGCCCGACAGCCACGCCAGAAGCGGCGCCGACGATCAACAGCGCAACCCAGATCGGTCCGAGCGGCGGTGTGGGGGCTGCCGCCAGGATCGGCAGGGCCGGAATGTCACCACCGAACACCGTGAAAGAACTGAACGTGGCGAATCCGATGTGCGCACTTGAGCCCACTGCGACCGCGGTGGCACCGACGATGACGTTGGGCGCGTACAGCACCGACAACAGCGTCAAACTCAGTTGGCCGAACATCGAGTCGGTGATGGAGAACAGCTCGTGCATGGTCGACCAGTGCACGACCAGGGAGAGTGCGGTCACCGCGCCCGAGAGCCCGAACAGCGCCAGCACACCCGCCACCGCGGCGCGCACGGCGTCGGGCAGCCACTTCGGCAACGGCCCGAGGGCCAGCACCTGCCGGCCCACCCGAGATCCGACACCGATGACGGCGCCGATGCCGTGTACGACCAGCACGGAAACGAAAGCACGCAGCGCCGAGGGCGACTGCAGTTGGGTGATCACCGACGATGCGTCGTGGATGACGGCCAGGGCAATCGCGGTCAGCAGCAACGGGCCGCCGACCGCGGACGCGATCACCCAGCGGATCACCGTGACGGGCAGCCGCGCGGACTCGCGATCGGGCACGGCGGGCACGGCGACGGCGGTGGTGCGCGCGACGCCCCACACCATCAACAGCACCGGCAGCAGGGGCAGCGCGCCGAGTTCACGACCGGCGACAGAAACCGGCACCTGATGCACGCCCAGCCACATGCTGGCGATGGCGCCGAACGCGCCGGTCATGTCGCTATTGGCGATCAGCAGCTGAAGCAGCACCAGCGCTGCGATGACGACGAGCGCGACCAGCGCCGGGCCGAAGGCAACCCGGACGAGATCACGTGCCTGGCGGGTCCCCGCTGTCCGGTTTTCCTGCATTCACGTCAGTCCGGCCCGCAGCCGTCACCGGATGCGGGCCGTTCCGAACTCAGTCCGAAGACGAACCGGTCGACGGACCAGCGTCGGAGGTCGGCGACCCCTCACTGGAACTCGGGCTCGGGTCGGATACGTGGTGCTGGCCGCCGGTCGAACCGACTGCCGGCGGCGGGCTGTAGCTCGGAAACCCGGTGGGCGGGGTCGGCGGACCGTTCTGCGCGTTGGACTGCGAACCGTAGCCGCCGGCCGGGTAGCCGCCGTAGGACTGGCTGGGCTGCGACGGGTAGCCAGGGCGCGATGCCGGCGGTCCGACCGACGGCGGACCCGGCTGTCCCTGAGACTGCCCGTAGTAGCCACCGGGCGCACCGTAGGAGCCGTACTGGCCGTAGCCGCCGTAGGGCGCTTCGTACCGCGGCCTCGGCACGGGCGGCGCGAGTACACCGGTGTCGAACAACAGCACCAGGACGGCCGCGATGGCCTGCAGCAGCACAAACGCCAACACCAGCCAGAGCGCCCATCCGATGGTCGCGGCCTGAGGCTTGTTGACGATCTGCTCGACCACGGCGAGGACACCGAGGACAGCCAGAAGAGCAACAACAGTGGGATGGTTCTTGGTCTTCGGCAGCAGCGCGATGGCGGCCAGGAGCGCCGCCAGCACGGATGCCAGCGTCAGCAGGATGCCCCCGGTGCTGGTGGCCTCGACGCTGAACGGACCAAGGTTGGTGCTGGCGGTCAGCACCGGGCCGAAAGCCGCTATGTAGGCGGCGATACCCAGCACTACGACCGCGATGTTGAGGTACGCGGGCAGCTTGCTCGGGCCGGGATCGACCTGCGGCGCCCCGGGGGTGGGTCCGTAGGGACCCGACGGGGCCTTGTCTCCGTACGGACCACCGCCGTAGGAGCCCGAGGGATAACCAGAATTTCCGGGGGAACCGGGCGGGTAGGTCATGACTTCTCCTGTGTCGATCGGCGCTGGGCTCGATGTCGATAGGCGCCGGGCGCGCGGCGCTTCCGTCAGACCCGTCCCCGGGGCAGCAGAGCCGCGCCGCCGGGGATACGTCTGGGTTCAACGCTAGCGCAACATCCCGTCAGTGCCGCGCCCCTCGGGGCGTGTCCCCCGCCCTCAGACAGAGATCAACACAGGTTCGTGCGCGGAATCTGCCTGGGCCTCCTCGAGCTCGCGGACCAGCGGTAAAACGCGGGCGCCGAAGTATTCGATTTCCTCCTGGAAGTGCAAAAACCCGCCCAGGATCAGATCAACACCACGTTTGCGATAGGCCGCGATGCGCTCAGCAATCTGCTCCGGCGTCCCGATCAACCCAGTCCGAAACCCGTCGTTGTACTGCACCAGATCCTCGAACGTGGAATCGGCCCACATCCCCTTCTTATCCGCCGTCGAACTACCCGCCTGCGCCACCGCACCACGAAACCCCTCCACCGCCGGCCGATTGGCCTTCGCGACAATCTCCCGCAACACCTCCTTGGCCTCCGCCTCGGTATCGCGGGCAATGATGAACCCGTTGAGCCCCACCTTCACCTCACGACCCGCCTCCCGCGCATGCTCACGCACCTCCACGACCTGCTCAGTGACGCCCTCGAAATCCTTACCGTTGGAGAAATACCAATCCGCATAACGCCCACCATTGCGCCGCGCCGCCGTCGAGTTGCCACCCTGAAACAACTCCGGATTGGGCCGGGCCACCGAATTGAGCGGCTTGGGCTTGAGCGTGAAGTCATGGATGCGATAGAAATCGCCCCGAAAATCCACCTCATCCTCAGTCCAGATCTTGCGCAACACCTGCAGAAACTCCGCACTGCGCCGATACCGCTCATCATGCTCAAGCCACGGCTCACCCAGATGAGTGAACTCATCTTTGAACCACCCCGAAACCACATTGACCGCAAACCGCCCACCCGAAAGCTGATCCGCAGTCGCCCCCAACTTGGCCAACACCGCCGGCTGCCACAAACCCGGATGCACCGCCGCGATCACCTTCAACCGCTCCGTCGCCAACAACAACGCCAAACTGAAACTCGTCGACTCATGCTGAAACTCCGCGCCATAACTGGCCTCATAACGCACCTGCGACAACGCATACTCAAACCCGTTGGCCTCCGCCGTACGCGCCAACTTCACGTTGTAGTCGTAATTCCAATCCGTACGCTGCTCAACATCGCTGGTCACCAGACCGCCACTGACATTGGGCACCCAGTAAGCGAACGTCGTCTTCTCCGCAATGCGTTCTGTACTCATGCGCGCTATCCGACCAATTTCGTGCCACCGCGACACCGCTTTAACTCGGCGAGACTTAATCCACCACCCGCACTACGTCGCCGCCGCACGCCGGCCCCTGACGGCTCACTGGAACGAGGCGCAGCTGGGTCTGGCCACGATGCCCCTTGCGGTCACGGACTAGAACACGTTCTAATTCGGGACATGGATTTTGGGCTTGTGCTTTTCACCAGTGACCGTGGCATCACCCCCGCAGCAGCAGCCAAACTGGCCGACGACCACGGATTTGCCACCTTCTACGTCCCCGAACACACCCACATCCCCGTCAAACGCAACGCCGCCCACCCCACCACCGGCGACGAAACCCTGCCCGATGACCGCTACATGCGCACCCTGGACCCCTGGGTCTCCCTGGGCACCGCCGCCGCCGTCACCACCCGCGTACGCCTGTCCACCGCCGTGGCCCTACCCGTCGAACACGACCCCATCACCCTGGCCAAATCCATCGCCACCCTCGACCACCTCTCCGGCGGACGCGTCTCCCTAGGCGTCGGCTTCGGCTGGAACACCGACGAACTCACCGACCACAACGTGCCCCCCGCCCGCCGCCGCACCATGCTGCGCGAATACCTCGAAGCCATGCGCGCCCTCTGGACCCAAGAAGAAGCCGCCTACGACGGCGAATTCGTCAACTTCGGCCCCTCCTGGGCCTGGCCCAAACCCAAACAACCCCACATCCCCATCCTCGTCGGCGCCGCCGGCACCGAAAAAAACTTCAAATGGATCGCCAAATCCGCCGACGGCTGGATCACCACCCCCCGCGACCTCAACATCGACCAACCCGTCAAACTCCTCCACGACACCTGGGCCAACGCCGGACGCACCGGCACCCCCCAAATCGTCGCCCTCGACTTCAAACCCGACCCCGACAAACTCGCCCACTGGAAAAACCTCGGCGTCACCGAAGTCCTCTTCGGCCTCCCCGACAAACCCCAACCCGACGTCACCGCCCACGTCGAACGCCTCGCCACCAAACTCCAAACACTCAACCT